>NZ_JBFUAB010000001.1:0-406912 GCF_056406535.1 Roseateles sp. P1_C1_2 | reverse complement strand
AAAAACACAGCACTCTGCAAAGACGAAAGTCGACGTATAGGGTGTGACTCCTGCCCGGTGCTGGAAGATTAAATGATGGGGTGCAAGCTCTTGACTGAAGTCCCAGTAAACGGCGGCCGTAACTATAACGGTCCTAAGGTAGCGAAATTCCTTGTCGGGTAAGTTCCGACCTGCACGAATGGAGTAATGATGGCCACACTGTCTCCTCCAGAGACTCAGCGAAGTTGAAATGTTTGTGATGATGCAATCTCCCCGCGGAAAGACGGAAAGACCCCATGAACCTTTACTGTAGCTTTACATTGGACTTTGAACAGATCTGTGTAGGATAGGTGGGAGGCTTTGAAGTAAGGTCGCTAGATCTTATGGAGCCAACGTTGAAATACCACCCTGGTGTGTTTGAGGTTCTAACCTTGGCCCGTTATCCGGGTCGGGGACAGTGTATGGTGGGCAGTTTGACTGGGGCGGTCTCCTCCCAAAGTGTAACGGAGGAGTTCGAAGGTACGCTAGATACGGTCGGAAATCGTGTCGATAGTGCATTGGCATAAGCGTGCTTGACTGCGAGACTGACAAGTCGAGCAGGTACGAAAGTAGGACAAAGTGATCCGGTGGTTCTGTATGGAAGGGCCATCGCTCAACGGATAAAAGGTACTCTGGGGATAACAGGCTGATACCGCCCAAGAGTTCATATCGACGGCGGTGTTTGGCACCTCGATGTCGGCTCATCTCATCCTGGGGCTGTAGCCGGTCCCAAGGGTATGGCTGTTCGCCATTTAAAGAGGTACGTGAGCTGGGTTTAAAACGTCGTGAGACAGTTTGGTCCCTATCTTCCGTGGGCGCTGCARRWTTGAGRRAGCCTGCTCCTAGTACGAGAGGACCGGAGTGGACGMACCTCTGGTGTATCGGTTGTCACGCCAGTGGCATTGCCGAGTAGCTAAGTKCGGAAGAGATAACCGCTGAAAGCATCTAAGCGGGAAACTCGTYTCAAGATKAGWYYTGCCGGGGCCTAGAGCCCCCTRAAGRGTCGTTCGAGACCAGGACGTTGATAGGCTGGGTGTGGAAGCGCAGTAATGCGTTAAGCTAACCAGTACTAATTGCCCGTGAGGCTTGACCCTATAACTTTGAGAGTCTGTGCGCAGCACGTCTCAGGGTGAGTGTTCAAGTTATGTCGTTCTTCGAAGCTACGAAGACGCAATCAAATTAAGCTGATTCCGCAGYAAGTATTGATTACTTGCTGTGTGCAGACCAACTAGGAAACTAGTCCTCTGCTGACTCTACGAATTGGGTTTGTTGACTCYCGTCAACGAACCAACCAGTCAAGCCTGACGACCATAGCGACTTGGTCCCACTCCTTCCCATCCCGAACAGGACAGTGAAACGAGCCAGCGCCGATGATAGTGCGGATTCCCGTGTGAAAGTAGGTCATCGTCAGGCTATTTACCCCTCAAAACCCCTCCAGCTCAGGCTGCGAGGGGTTTTGTCTTTGGGGACAACGAAATAGGGTGGGAGGCTGACCCTCATCATGTCTGATCAACTTGATTTGCTCGGTTTCGATGACGCCAGACCCCCTTGGGAGCCGACGACGCCCAAGGGCCGCAAGCCGGCGAGCGAATACGAGCTGTTTCTGGCGCTGCGCCCCGACATCGCAAGTCAGCATGCGTCGCTTTCTGCTGCAGCTGAACTGCTTCAACTGCGCTATCGAGCGCCGACATCCAAACTGCGCCGACCATCGCTGTGGCATGTCACGTTGTTGGAACTCGGAAAATTCACGGGCGGCTACTCCGGTGAGGCGCTGAACGCGATCGAAGCTGCGTGTGATGGTGTGACGAGCAGGCTGACTCCGATCGCGCATGAAGGCCTTGTCAGCTTCCAGCCCAGCAACGCCTGCGTCTTGACCTGTTCGGCGGATACGACGCAGAGAGTCGCTCAACTCCGGCAGGATTTGACTGCAGCGCTCCGGGGTCGAGGAGTCAAGTGCAAAACGCCGCCAGCACCCCACATGACGCTTTTCTATGATGGGGAGCATCACCTGCCGATGACGTCATTGGATGAACCGTTGCGTTGGACTGCTGATGGCTTCGCGCTTCTCTGCAGCCATAAGGGATTGGGGCATCACGAGGTGGTTCGCCGATGGCCCGCCAGCCCCTGAGCTGCAAAAAAAAAGGGCCAGCATCAAGCTGGCCCTGCTCCGTCAGCTACTGACGCTCAGACGTTGAACAAGAAATGCAGCACGTCGCCATCCTTGACGACGTATTCCTTGCCTTCCGCGCGCATCTTTCCCGCATCCTTGGCGCCCTGCTCGCCGCGATGCTTGATGAAGTCGTCATAGGCGATGGTCTGGGCGCGGATGTAGCCGCGTTCGAAGTCGGTGTGAATGACCGCCGCCGCCTGGGGGCCGGTGTCGCCGATGTGGATGGTCCAGGCGCGCACTTCCTTCACGCCGGCAGTGAAATAGGTCTGCAAGCCCAGCAACTTGAAGGCGGCGCGGATCAGGCGGTTCAGCCCCGGCTCGTCCTGGCCCATCTCGGCCAGGAACATGGCGCGATCCTCGTCTTCCATCTCGGACAGTTCGGATTCGGTCTTCGCGCAGATCGCAACCACCGGGCCGTTCTGGGCCGCTGCATATTCCTGCAGGCGCTCGAGGAAGGGGTTGTTCTCGAAACCGTCTTCCGAGACATTGCCGACGAACATGGCCGGCTTGGCCGTGATCAGGCACAGCGGCTTGAGGATGACCAGCTCTTCCTTGCTGAAGTCGATGGTGCGCACCGGCTTGGCCTGATCCAGCGCGACCTGGCACTTCTCCAGCACCTTGACCAGCGCGATGGCTTCCTTGTCGCCAGCACGGGCGACCTTGTTGTAGCGGTGCAGGCTTTTCTCGACGGTGCCGAGGTCCGCCAGGCAGAGCTCGGTCTGGATCACCTCGATGTCGGAGATCGGGTCGACCTTGCCGTTCACGTGGATGACGTTCGGATCCTCGAAGCAGCGCACGACGTTGACGATGGCGTCCGTCTCGCGGATGTGGGACAGGAACTGGTTGCCCAGGCCTTCACCCTTGCTGGCGCCGGCGACGAGGCCGGCAATGTCGACGAATTCGACGACGGCCGGCATGACGCGTTCGGGCTTGACGATCTCGGCCAGGGCAGCCAGGCGCGGGTCAGGCAGCTCCACGATGCCGACGTTGGGCTCGATCGTGCAGAAGGGGTAGTTCTCGGCGGCGATGCCGGCTTTGGTCAGGGCGTTGAAGAGCGTGGACTTGCCGACATTGGGCAGACCCACGATGCCGCATTTGAGGCTCATGGCGAGAACTTTCCGTTGGGGAGGGCGGCCGGCGGCAAGCCGGCGCCAAAACGCGCATTTTAATCGGCCGGCGTGCCCGCGTTCCCGCCCCAGCCCCCGGCTCCGGTGCGGTCATACCCCCTGCCTACAATTGGCCGATGCAAAGTGTGGACGTGTTGGTCAGAGGGCGTGGCGCGGTCGGCAGCAGCCTGGCGCTCAGCCTGGCTTCTCAGGGGCTCGCCGTCGGCATGACCGGCGCGCCGGAGACGCCCCGCCCGGATGACGTCCGGACCTACGCGCTCAATGCCGCCTCGGTTGCGTTGCTGAGCGAGCTGAAGGTCTGGGACAGCCTCCCGGCCGATGCCGTCAGCCCCGTTTACGACATGATCGTCAGCGGCGACACCGTGGCCGACCAGCCCGCCGGGCGGCTGAGCTTTTCGGCCTGGCAGCAGGGCTTGCGCGAACTGGCCGTCATCGTGGACGCTGCCGCCTTGGATGCCCAGCTCGCGACGGCGTTGCGGTTTTCGCCTCACGTACGCAACGTGCCCGACAACACGCCGGCCGCATTGACCGCGCTGTGTGAGGGCCGCGAATCCGCCGCTCGCGCAGCGCTTGGCGTCGACTTCAAGCCCAGGCCCTATGGTCACCGCGCGCTGGCCGCGCGCCTGAGTGCCAGCCTTGCGCACCAGGGCGTTGCACGGCAGTGGTTTCAACCTGGCGGCGAAGTGCTGGCCCTGCTGCCTTTCGAGAAGCCGATGCCCGGTGCGTCCTACGGGCTTGTCTGGTCCTGCGCCGAGGCGCGGGCCGAGCAGCTGCAAGCCGCGACGCCGGCCGAATTCGAACGTGAGCTCAATGCCGCCACCGGCGGCGCCGCAGGGGAATTGAGCTTGGGCAGCGAGCGTTCGAGCTGGCCGCTGGCCCTCGCCCGCGCGGATGCCGTCAGCGGCCCGGGCTGGGTGCTGCTCGGCGATGCGGCTCACGTCGTCCACCCGCTGGCCGGCCAGGGCCTGAACCTGGGCCTGGGCGACGTCGCTGCACTCGCGCACGTCCTTGGCGAGCGCGAATCCTGGCGCCCCCTCGGCGACGAGCGCCTGCTGCGCCGCTACGCGCGCGAGCGCCTCGCGCCGACGCTTGCGATGGGCGAACTGACCGACGTGCTGCAACGCCTTTTCGCCAACTCCTCCCCCGCCGTCCAGGGCCTGCGCAACCGCGGTCTGGATGTGCTCAACCAACTCACCCCCGTCAAGCGCTGGCTGACCCAGCGCGCTCTCGGGCTCTGAACCTCAACCGACTCCTCATCGTGCGCCCTTCTGTCCTCAGCCTTCTGGCCGGCCTGCTCGTCATCGCCAGCCTGCCCTCCCTGGCCAACGAGGCCGCCATCCGCAAGGCCATCGCCGAACGCATGCCCAATGCCCCCAAGGTCGACGAGGTGCGTCCCGCGCCCATGCCGGGCTTGTGGGAGATCCGCATCGGCAACGAGGTTCGCTACACCGACCCCACGGGCAGCTTCCTCATCGAGGGCGAACTCTTCGACCTGAAGGCCAAGAAGAACCTGACCGAGGAGCGCGTCACCCAGCTCAACCGGATCGACTTCGCCAGCTTGCCTTTCAAGGACGCGGTGATGTGGAAGAGTGGCAACGGCAAGCGCCGCATCGCTGTCTTTGCTGACCCGAACTGCGGCTATTGCAAGCGCTTCGAGAAGGGCCTGCAGGAGCTGAAGGACGTGACCGTCTACACCTTCCTCATTCCCATCCTCGGTGGAGATTCGCCGGAGAAGACGCGCGCTATCTGGTGCGCCAAAGACAACGCCAATGCCTGGCTTGGCTGGATGCTCAAGGGCGAGCAGCCGGCCAAGCCGGCGGCGTCCTGCGATGACGCCGCCATCGAGCGCAATCTGGCGCTCTCCCGCAAGATCCACGTCAACGGTACGCCCGCCATCCTGCTGGAAGACGGCAACCGCATCCCAGGTGCCGTCAGCCCCGTGGAGCTGGAGAAACGCCTGCAAGCCCTGGCCGCGCCGGCCAGCAAGTCCTGACCTCGATGAGCGCTGCACACCGCGAGCTCGCGCATCGCCTGGGCTATGCCGGGCTCATTCCCTTTGTGCTCGGCTGCGCGCTGATCTGGCTGATCGGCGACCGCGACCTCGACCAGCACACCTTTGTCAGCCTCGGCCTGTCGGCCTATGCCGGCCTCATCATCGCCTTTCTCGGCGGCATCCACTGGGGCCTGTCCTTCACCCGTGGTCTGATCGGGCGCCAGCCGCTGGTCTGGGGTGTCAGCGCGGCGCTGCTGGGCTGGTTGGGCGTGTTGATGCCACCGTACGCGGGGCTGGCCCTGCATGGGGGCGTGCTGATTGCCTGCTACCTTGTCGATAGACGCGTCTACCCGCATTTCGGCGCGGCCGACTGGCTGACCCTGCGCTTCCGGCTCACCGCCGTTGCGTCGCTGAGCTGCTTTCTCGCCGCCGCGGGCAGCTGATGCGCGGGCCCAGCTACCGGATCGAACTGGCCGATATCGCGGCCCATCGTTATCGCGTCACGCTGACCCTTCCCAGTCCGGCGGCCGAGCAGCGTTTCAGCCTGCCGGTGTGGATCCCCGGCAGCTATCTGGTGCGGGAGTTCGCCAAGCACCTGAGCGGGCTGAGGGCCCACCAGGGCAGCCGTGAACTGCCGGTCGAACAGGTGGACAAGGCGAGCTGGCTGGTGCGCTGCAGCGGCCAGGCCCGGGCCAAGGCATTGACCCTGAGCTACGAGGTCTACGCCTTCGACGCCTCGGTGCGCACCGCCTGGCTGGACAGCGCACGCGCCTTCTTCAACGCCAGCAGCCTGTGCCTGCGCGTCCATGGCCGCGAGGCAGAGATGCATCGCCTGGAGCTGGCCGCCGTGCCCGAGGATTGGCATGTCGCGACCGAGATGCGCGCTGGCCATGAAGCATGGGAAGCCGGCAGTTACGACGAACTGATCGACCATCCCTTCGAGATCGGCCCGCACTGGCAGAGCGAATTCACCGCGGCCGGCGTGCCACACCGCGTCGTCGTCGCCGGCGCCTGGCCGAGCTTCGACGGCGAGCGCCTGCTGGCCGATGTGCAGCGCATCTGCGAGGCCCAGATCGGGTTCTGGGGCGGCGCGCCGTTCGAGCGCTACAGCTTCCTGCTGTGGGCCCTGGACGACGGCCACGGCGGCCTGGAGCACCGCGCCAGCACGGCTCTCATCTGCGCGCGACGCGAACTGCCCACCGCCGCGGAAAGCAGCGCACCCAGCGACAACTACGCGCGCCTGCTCGGCTTGTTCAGCCATGAGTACTTCCATGCCTGGAACGTCAAGCGGCTGCGCCCAGCCGAGTTCGCCAGCTTTGACTATCAGCGCGAGAACTACACCGAGCTGCTGTGGTTCTTCGAGGGCTTCACGAGCTACTACGACGAGCTGATGCTGTGCCGTGCCGGCCTGGTCGACG
Source organism: Roseateles sp. P1_C1_2 (assembly GCF_056406535.1). Classification (NCBI taxonomy): domain Bacteria; kingdom Pseudomonadati; phylum Pseudomonadota; class Betaproteobacteria; order Burkholderiales; family Sphaerotilaceae; genus Roseateles; species Roseateles sp. P1_C1_2. Next base: position 400,186 of record NZ_JBFUAB010000001.1, on the reverse strand, counting down.
CGCCGCGTTATCTGAAGCTGCTGGCGGCGAGCGTCAATGGCGTGCTGGCCTCGCCCGGCCGGCGCGTGCAGCCGCTGGCCCAGGCCAGCTTCGAGGCGTGGACCAAGTATTACCGCCCCGACGAGAACAGCGTCAACGCGACGAGCAACTACTACGCCCAGGGCGCGCTGGTGGCGCTCTGCCTGGACCTGAGCCTGCGGGCCCACAAGTCCAGCCTGGATGCCATGATGGCGCAGTTGTGGCAGGTCAGCCAGGGCGGCCCGATCAGCGAGGCCGACATCCTCGGCGCGGTGCGTGCCCTTGCCGGCGACGAAGTAGCGGCCCAGTTGCACGGCTGGGTGCACGGCCAAGGCGAGCTGCCCCTGCGCGAGCTGCTCCAGGACCATGGCATCGCCTGGCGCGACGAGGGGCGGGCCAGCGTCGCCCAACGCCTGGGCCTGCGCGTGCGCGAGGCCGCGCTCACCGGCATCGGTGTGACGCATGTGCTCGCCGGCGGTGCGGCGGAGGCCGCGGGTGTCAACGCGCGCGACGAAATCCTCGGCTGCAATGGCTGGCGCCTGCGTCGGCTCGACGATGCTCTGACCTTGCTCGGCAGCGGCGAGACGCGGTTGCGCCTGCTCGTCAGCCGGGACCAGCGCCTGCTCGAGCTCGAGGTCGCGCTGCCTGCGCCCCGGTCGGCGTCGGTCGCCCTGTCGCTGGCCGACGGTCCTCACGCCGCGCGTCGACGCTGGCTCGGCGCCTGAAGCGGCCATGAAGAAGTGGCGGCCACCGGCCCTGCTGGTGCTGGCCGTGCTGGGCTTGCATCTGCTGCTTGGCCAGGAGGTGCAGCGCATCCATGACGGCTGGGTCCATGACGGGCCGCCGCCCATGCCGCCGCGCATGCAGGTGGCCCTGGTGCGCGAGATGCAGTTGCAGCCGCCGCCGGCCCTGCGTGCACCGGCGCCGCGACCGCCCAGGCCACCCGCCCCGGTGACGGCAGCACGCGCGGCGTTGCCTGCCGAGGCCGCCTCAGCGCCCGAGCCGCCCGCTGCATCGGCCCCACAGCCACCCGAGCCGCTCGTCGCCGCGGCGTCGGCGCCCGAACTGCCCGCTTCCGTCAGCCCCGCCGCTTCGGCAACTGCCGATGATGAGCCCGGTCCCGAGTGGCCGCTGTCCACACGGCTCAGCTACGTGCTGACCGGCAACTACCGCGGCCCGGTCAGCGGCCAGGCCCAGGTCGAATGGCTGCGCAAGGGACGGGACTATCAGATCCATCTCGACGTCGGCGTCGGCCCGAGCTTCGCGCCGCTGATCACGCGGCGCATGAGCAGCCAGGGCCAGCTGACGCCCGAGGGCATCGCACCGCAGCGCTATGACGAAGAAACCAAGGTCATCCTCAGCGACGCTCGCCGCGCCAGCGTGTTCTTCCTGGGCACCGAAGTGCAACTGGCGAACGGTGCACGCGAGCCTGCGCCGCGTGGGGGGCAGGACGCCGCCAGCCAGTTCGTCCAGCTGACCTGGCTCTTCCTGACGGGCCGCGAGGCCCTGCAGGCCGGGCGCGTGGTGCAGTTCCCGCTGGTGCTGCCACGCCGCCAGTACGCCTGGCCGTACGAGGTGGTGGGCGAGGAAATGCTGGACACGCCGATGGGTCCGCTGGCCAGCTGGCATCTCAAGCCCACCCGCACGCCCAACGGCGGCGACCTGAGCGCCGAAGTCTGGCTGGCGCCGACCCTGCAATACCTGCCGGTGCGTCTCGTCATCCGCCAGGACGCCGACACCTATATCGACCTCATGCTCAAGAGCGCGCCGCTGCAGGCCGCGCCAGAATCCAGCAACGGCATCCCCAGGAGACTCAGCCAATGACCTACGAATGCATCATCACCGCCGTCCATGGCGACGGCCCGCGCAAGACCGGCCTGATCACGCTGAACCGCCCCAAGGCGCTGAATGCGCTCAATGACCAGTTGATGGACGAGATGGGCGCAGCTTTGTTGGCCTTCGACGCCGACGACGGCATCGGCTGCATCGTGCTGACCGGCTCGGAGCGTGCCTTCGCGGCCGGTGCCGACATCCCGACCATGCTGCCGCACACCTTCGCCAGCGCCTTCAAGAGCGGCCTGATCTCGAAGAACTGGGAAACCATCCTGCAGGTGCGCAAGCCCGTCATCGCGGCGGTGGCCGGCTTTGCGCTGGGTGGCGGCTGCGAGCTGGCCATGATGTGCGACTTCATCATCGCGGCCGACTCGGCCAAGTTCGGCCAGCCCGAGATCAAGCTCGGCATCGTGCCCGGCGCCGGCGGCACCCAGCGCCTGCCGCGCGCCGTGGGCAAGAGCAAGGCCATGGACATGCTGCTGACGGCCCGCATGATGGGCGCCGCCGAGGCCGAGAGCGCCGGCCTGGTGTCGCGCGTCGTGCCGGCCGACAAGCTGCTCGAAGAAGCCCTGGCCGCGGCCGAGACCATCAATGGCTTCAGCGGCCCCTCGGTCATGCTGATCAAGGAGCTCGTCAACCTCGCCTACCAGGGCCCGCTGACGGACGGCGTGGCCGTGGAGCGCCGCTATTTCCACGCGCTGTTCGGCAGCCACGACCAGCGCGAAGGCATGGAAGCCTTCCTGGCCAAGCGCGCGCCGAACTTCGAACACCGTTGATTGGATGTGGCGAAACGATGACGAACTAGGGATGACTGTTTGTGTTGAATGAATAGTCACTTCCCGCCAGCCTAGTATTTCTACCAAGACCGGCTCCCTACAGTTCAGGCCATGGACACCGCGGTCGCGATGTCCGAATGACCCCGAAGCAGGACCTTCCTGCAGTCACTGAAGGAGCCCGTCATGAGCAAGCTGTCTACCGTCATCGCCGCCACGCTGCTGATCGCCGCTGGTGCCGCATCCGCCCAAACCGCCCCGCTGACCCGCGAGCAAGTCATTGCCGATCTGGTCGCAGCCCGCAACAGCGGTGAACTGGCCGCCATCCAGGGCGAAAAGGGCGTCGAAGTGACGACCCCCGCCAGCGCCAAGGCTGCCGCCGTCGCCACCGTCAAGCTGCCCCGCCAGGCCGTGCTGACCGTCAAGGCGACCGAAGTGCGCGTCGACGAGAAGATCGCCGCCGCCCAGGCTGCCGACCATGGCGAGAACGCCGCCCGCGAGCTGGGTGATTTCCCGGCGCCCGTCGTGCGCCGCGCCTCCGCCATGGCTTCCGCGAAGTAAGCGCACTGAAACAAAGCGGTTTCAAGCCGATGAAAGGCGACCCGAGAGGGTCGCTTTTTTGTTGTCAGCGTTCCTAGAATCCGCGGCCCGGACAGAACGGGCGTTGGAGACAAGATGCGCAAACAGCAGATGTGGGCAGCGGCGACGCTGGTGATGGGTTCCCTGGCCTCGATGACAGCGTTGGCTGCCGGCCCGGTGGTCGGCGTGAGCTGGTCCAATTTCCAGGAAGAACGCTGGAAGACCGACGAGGCCGCAATCAAGGCCGAACTGGCTCGCCTGGGTGCGAGCTATGTGAGCGCCGACGCCGGCGGCTCGCCCGAGAAGCAGCTCGGCGACGTCGAGTCGCTGTTGGCCAAGGGCGCCAAGGTGCTCATCATCCTGGCCATGGACAAGGACGCCATCGTCCCCGCGCTGAACAAGGCCAAGGCGCGCAAGGTGCCGGTGGTGGCCTATGACCGTCTCATCGAGGCGCCCGAAGTGTTCTACCTGACCTTCGACAACCGCGAGGTCGGCCGCCTGCAAGCCAAGGCCGTGCTGGCCGTGAAGCCGCACGGACGCTACGTGATGATCAAGGGCTCGCCCAGCGACCCGAACGCCGACTTCCTGCGCGCCGGCCAACAGGATGCGCTGGCCGATGCGGTCAAGAAGGGCGACGTGAAGATCGTCGCCGAGGAATACACCGACGGCTGGAAGCCCGAGGTGGCGCAGAAGAACATGGAGCAGATCCTGACGCGCCTGAAGGGCGGCGTCGACGCGGTCGTGGCCAGCAACGACGGCACGGCCGGCGGCGCCATCGCGGCGCTGGCGGGCCGCGGCATCAAGGGCGTGCCGGTCAGCGGCCAGGACGCCGACCACGCCGCGCTGAACCGCGTCGCGCTGGGCACGCAGACGGTGTCGGTCTGGAAGGACTCGCGCGCTCTGGGCAGGGAAGCCGCTTCTGCCGCCGTGCAACTGGCCGCTGGCCAGGCGGTGCCGGGCGCCGCAGCCTGGGCGGGCGGCGAACGCAAGGTCAGCCTGCAAGCCAAGTTCCTCGCGCCGGTGGCCATCACGCAGGCCAACCTGGGCGAAGTCATCAGCGCCGGCTGGATCAGCAAGGCGGTGGCCTGCAAGGGTGTCGACGCGGCCAAGGCGCCGGCGGCCTGCAAATAGGAGGCCGGATGAGCGCCCAGACCCAGCGGCTCGCCGTCATGGCGGCCGTGCTGGTGGCCATCGCCATCGGCTTTCACGTGCTCACCGGCAGCTTCCTGACGGCCGAGAACCTCTACAACATTGCGCAGCAGACGGCGGTCGTCGGCATCGTCGCCAGCGGCATGGCGCTGATCATCGTCGCGCGGCAGATCGACCTCGCCGTGGGCTCGCTGCTCGGCGCCGTGGGCGTGCTGATGGCCTGGCTGCAGTACACCCAGGGCTGGTCGGTCATCGCGTCGCTGTTCGCCGGCCTGGGGCTGGCGCTGGCGGTGGGCCTGTTCCAGGGCTGGCTGTCGGCCGTCATCGGCATCCCGTCCTTCGTCGTGACGCTGGGCGGCCTGGTGTCGCTGCGCGGCGTGGCCTTCCTGGTGGCCGACGGCAAGACGCAACCCGTCACCGAGCCCTGGCTGCTGGCGCTGGGCGGCGGCATCGACGGCTCGCTGGGCGAGCGCGGCAGCTGGCTGCTGGGCGTGGCCCTGGTGGCGCTGTTCTGGGGGTGGCAGCTGGTGCAGCGCCGCGCGCAGTTGCGTGCCGGCGGCGTGCCGGCCAATGCCCGCCATGAGTTGTTCAAGGGTGGTCTCGCCGCGCTCGCGGTGTTCGGCACCGTGGCGGTGTTCAACGCCTACCGCCTCGAAGGCCAGGAGCAGGGCCAGGGCCTGCCGCTGCCGCTCGTCATCTGGGTGGCGGTCGTGCTGGTGCTGGGCTTCGTGGCCAAGCACACGCGCTTTGGCCGCTATGTCTATGCCATCGGCGGCAACCCCGACGCGGCACGCCTGGCGGGCATCCCGGTGCGGCGCGTGATGATCCAGTTGAACCTGCTGCTGGCCGCCTTGGTGGCGCTGGCGGCCGTGGTCGCGATGGCGCGCCTGAATGCGGGCACGAACTCGATGGGCACCGGCATGGAGCTGACCGTCATCGCGGCGGCCGTCATCGGCGGCGTGAGCCTCGCCGGCGGCAGCGGCAGCGTGGGCGGCACAGTGCTCGGCGCCCTCATCATCCAGAGCATCGACAGCGGCCTGCTGCTGACCGACGTGACCATAGGCTGGCGCATGGTCGTGCTCGGCCAGGTGCTGGTGGCCGCAGTTGTCTTCGATCGTGTGGTGCAGAAATGACGGCCCTGCTTGAAGTGCGCGAGGCGCGCAAATCCTTTGGCGGCGTGCATGCGGTCGACGGCATCTCCTTGAGCCTGGCACCCGGCGAAGTGCTGGCCGTGCTGGGCCACAACGGCGCCGGCAAGTCCACGCTGATGCAGATGATCGCGGGCGCGCTGCCTTTCGACGGCGGCGAACTGCTGCTGAACGGCGCGGCGGTGAAGTTCGCGAGCCCGGCCGATTCACGCGCCGCCGGCATCGAAACCATCCACCAGAAGCTGGCGCTGGCCGACAACCTCGACTCGGTCGCCAACCTCTTCCTCGGCCGCGAACTGCGCACGCGCTTCGGCCTGCTCGACGACGCCGCCATGCGCGCCGCCGCCGTGCCGCTGTTCGCGCGGCTGAACCCCAACTTCAAGAACATCGCCGACCCGGTGATGTCCTTGTCGGGCGGCCAGCGCCAGGTGGTTGCGATCGCCCGGGCGCTGCAGTTCAAGGCCCGCGTGCTGATCATGGATGAGCCCTGCGCGGCGCTGGGCCCGGCCGAGACGGCGATGGTGCATGACCTGATCCGCCGGCTGAGCGCCGAGGGCGTGGGCATCCTGCTCGTCACCCACGACATGCCGGATGTGTTCGCGCTGTCGAACCGCCTGGCCGTCATGAAGAACGGTCGTCTGGTGGGCGTCTGCCGCACCGCTGACGTCAACGAGGACGAGGTGTTGGCGATGATCATTGCGGGGAAGGCGCCAGCGGTTGCAGCGGTTTAGTTGTTTCTCATTCTGTTCAAAATTCTAGTTGTGACTAGAATGAGAAACATATGCCTGCCAAAGCGCCGCCCGTTCCGCCCAACGTCGCCACCCAGTTGCAAGCGCTGGGCGAGCGCATTCGCGCCCAACGCGAGCGGCAGAAGGTGACGGCGACCGACGCTGCCGAGGCGGCGGGCATGTCGCGCGTGACGCTGCACCGCGTGGAGCGCGGCGAGCCTTCGGTGACCATGGGCGCCTACCTGAGCGCGATGTCGGCCGTCGGGCTGAGCCTGCAGGTGCGCGAGCCCGAAGTGCCATTCGCGTCGGCGCTGCCGGCCGTGGTGCGTCTGGAGGCCTACCCCGCGCTCAAGCAACTGGCCTGGCAACTGCCCGGCGTGACCGAACTGAGCCCTGCGCAGGCCCTCGACCTCTACGAGCGCAACTGGCGCCACCTCGACCGCGAGGGCCTGGAGCCGCAGGAGCGGCGGCTGATCCAGGCGCTGGTCGACGAGCTGGGGGGAGGGCGGCTGCTTGTTTGAGCGCGAGCACCACCGCCGCATCGCGGCCGTGCTCGCCGCGCTGGATGCCGACGTGCTGGCCGCTCACGCCTGCTGGTTTGGCGGCGGCACCGCCATGGCGCTGCGTTATGGCGAGTACCGCGAGTCGGTGGACATCGACTTTCTCGTGTCCGACCTCGCCGGCTATCGCAAGCTGCGCCAGTTGCTGACCGGCCCGGCAGGCCTTGGCGCCCTCGTTCGGGCAGGTGCCGAACTGGCGCCGGTGCGTGAGCTGCGCGCAGACCAGTACGGCTTGCGCACGCTGGTACGTGAAGCCGGGGTGGCGATCAAGTTCGAGATCGTGCTGGAGGCCCGCATCGCTTTCGATCCGCCCGGCCTGGCCGACGCCATCGCTGGTGTGCTCGGGTTGACGCCGCTGGACCTCGCCGCGGGCAAGCTGCTGGCCCTCGCCGATCGCTGGCGCGATGACAGCGTCTTCAGCCGCGACCTCATCGACCTCGCCATGATGCGGCCTGCCAAGCCCCTGCTGCGCGCGGCCATCGCCAAGGCCGCGACGGCCTATGGCGACAGTGTCGAGAGCAGCCTGGACAGCGCGGTGCAGGACTTGCGGGAACGCCCCCATCGGCTGGATGCCTGCATGGGGGCGATGCAGATGACGACCCTGTCCAAGGCCCAGCTGTGGGCCCGGATCAAGGCGCTCGAAAAGCGCTGAGCGTCAGGCCTCGCGGCGCAGTGCGGGGAACAAGATGACGTCGCGGATCGACGGCGAATCCGTGATCAGCATCATCAGCCGGTCGATGCCGATGCCGCAGCCGCCGGTCGGAGGCATGCCGTATTCCAGCGCGCGGATGAAGTCGGCGTCGAAGAACATCGCCTCCTCGTCGCCGGCGTCCTTGTTGGCCACCTGGGCGTGGAAGCGCGCGGCCTGGTCCTCGGCGTCGTTCAGCTCCGAGAAGCCGTTGGCGTATTCGCGGCCGGTGATGAAGAGCTCGAAGCGTTCCGTGATCTGCGGATTCGCGTCCGACGCGCGGGCCAGCGGCGACACCTCGACGGGGTAGTCGATGATGAAGGTGGGCTCCCAGAGCTTCTCTTCCACGACCGCCTCGAACAGGCCGAACTGCAGCTCGGCCAGGCTCCAGCGGGCGGGCGCGTCTTCACCGGCAGCCTTGATCCTGGCACGCAGCACCTCGGCATCGCCAGCCTCCGCTTCGGTCAGCCCGGCGAACTGGATCAGCGAGTCCCGTACCGACACGCGCGCAAACGGCTTGTCCAGCGCCACGGGCTTGCCGGCGTAGGTCAGCGCGGCGCTGCCGGTGGCGGCAACGGCTGCATGGCGCAGCACGGCCTCGGTGAAGTCCATCTGGTCGTGATGCGTCCAGTAGGCCGCATAGAACTCCATCATCGTGAACTCGGGGTTGTGCCGGACCGAGATGCCTTCGTTGCGGAAGTTGCGGTTGATCTCGAACACGCGCTCGAAGCCGCCCACCACCAGCCGCTTCAGGTAGAGCTCCGGCGCGATGCGCAGGAACATCTCCTGGTCCAGCGCGTTGTGGTGGGTCTTGAAGGGCTTGGCGTTCGCGCCACCTGGGATGGGGTGGAGCATCGGCGTCTCGACCTCCAGGAAGCCGTGGTCCACCATGAAGCTGCGGATGGCCGAAACAGCCTTGGAGCGCGCCGTGAAGCGCTTGCGGGCGTCCTCATCGGTGATCAGGTCGACATAGCGCTGGCGGTACTTCTGCTCCTGGTCGGTCATGCCGTGGAACTTGTCCGGCAGCGGGCGCAGGCTCTTGGTCAAGAGGCGCAGCGTCGTCACGGCGACGGACAGCTCGCCGGTCTTGGTGCGCATCAGCGTGCCCTCGGCGCCCAGGATGTCACCCAGGTCCCAGTGCTTGAAGGCGTCGTAGACCTCGGGGCCGACGTTGTCGATGGTCACGCGCAGCTGGATGCGGCCGGTGGCGTCCTGCAGCGTGCAAAAGCTCGCCTTGCCCATCATGCGCTTGAGCATCATGCGGCCGGCCACGCTGACCTTGACGGCCTGCGGCTCGAGCTCCTCGTTGGGCATCTCGCCGTACTGGGTCTGCAGCGGCACCGCGCGGTGTTGGGGCTTGAAATCGTTCGGGAAAGGCACCGCCGTGGCAGCCCGCAGCGCGGCCAGTTTGCCGCGGCGCTCGGCGATCAGTTGGTTGTCGTCGGTGGCGGGAGTCGGAGGGGTCGTGGTCATTGCGGGCCTTCAGTCGAACCCTAGATTCTAGAATCTCATGTCCCATGAGCCCTTCACATCGCCGGCTCGCCCCCGACCATCACCCTATCGTGACCCACAACCCCGCCGCTCGTCGCCCCATACCGTGCTTTGACGGTCTGCGCCGCGCGACCGCATGCGGTGGCCGGCGATGCGCGCAGCGGAGCGCGCCATGCTGAGCGGGGGGCTCAAGCTCGTCCTCATCGGCGACGGCGAAAGTTCCGAGCTACTCAAGTGGGCAACGGTGTTGGCGCCACGCGTGCACCTCCATGCCATCTCGTCTCGCGGCTTTTTGCCCGAGTGGAATCGAGTGGTGCCGGACGCCCGGCGCCTTGCCCTGCATCTGCAGTTTCAGGCGAGTGGGTGGAACACCGCGCTGCTGCGCAGCTTGTCCCGGGTCGGCGCTTGGCTGAAGGACACCGACGCTGACTGGCTGCATGTCCATGACCTGGCTGCCTATGGCACCCTGGCCTGGGGGGTGAGGGCCGGCTGGCGGCTGCGTGCAAGGCTGTCGGGTTCGGTCGCAGACGATGATGGCGCGCCGCTGCTGTCGCAGCGGGGCTGGAGCGACCGCTGGCTGAGACGCCGGGTGCTCAAAGCCTGTGCGGTCGTGGCCACGGGTGCACAGCCTCTGGCCGACGAATTGCGCCAGCTGGGCGCCGACGAGCTCATCGTCGTGCCTGAGGGACTGGAGGCGCTGCCGCGGCAGAACGCCAAGAAGGAGCCCTGGCTCTTCTTTGCCAACGGCGCCATGGAACCGAACCAGCGGCCGCAACTGGTGATCGAAGCCTTTGCGCGCGTGCTGAAGGCTTGCCCGCCGGCGCGGCTGGTGATGGCCAGCGATGGGCCGCTGCGGCCCTATCTGGAGGCTGACGTGGCCGCCAGAGGCCTGGCGGACAAGGTCAGCTTTGCGGGGCGACTGGATGCCGAGGACTGTGCCCGCCATCTGGCCAAGGCGACCTGGTACTTCAGCCTGCCCGAGAGGGCGGCCTCCTCCATCCCGGCGCTGGAGGCGATGGGCCATGCCTGTGTGCCCATCCTGTCGGACTTGGCCGCTCACCGAGCACTGGTGGGCAGCTCCGAGCGCGGATTCATCCTGGACAAGGTGCAATCCCTGGTCAAAGGCATGGCGCAGATGGACGCGGCCCAGATCGGTGTCGCCAATCGGCAATGGGTGGCCCGGCATGGGCTTTTCGAGCCGGGCGCGCAGCGCTTCCTGGTTCGGCTGCGCGAGCTGTCTTCGTGAGGCCGATGGCTGCGACGGATGATCCTGCCAAGCCAGCCGGGCACCGCCGCTTGATGGCACCCGCCGTGCGGTCGATGCTGTGGCAGGGGCTGGGGTCAGCGTCCACGCTGGCCTGTGCAGCCTGGGTGTCTCTCTACCTGGGCATTGGCGCGCAAGGTGAGTTCGCCCTGATCAAGAGCTGGTTCGACGCGGCCATGGTGCTGGCGGCCCTGGGCTTGCCGCAGGGCTTGCTGCACCTGCAATACCGACTGAAGTTCTCGGGGTACCAGATCTGCCGGCAGTTGGCGCCCTGGGTGGCTGGCGTGGGAGGAGTCTGCATCGTGCTGGGCTTGGTGATGCTCGCCCTGGGCTGGCCCCAGGTTGCCGCCTTGCTCATTGCTCTGCCTTGCGGCGTTTCTCATCTGTTGGCCCGGTCGGTGGTGATTGTGGAGCGAGGCGTGGTGGTCTTCGGCTTCATCACGGCGCTGCCCGCGATGCTGTTGCTGCTGGCATTGCTGGTCTGGACGCTTGGCGGTCAGGCGCAGCATTTCGAATGGCCGCTGTTGGTCAGCACCGGCCTCGCCGGCGCCTGGGCCGTGGCGCAGGCGTGGCGCTCGGCGTTTCGCTCGGAACGGCGCTCCGAATTGCCCTGGCCGGGACGCGAGTTGTGGTCAGTGTGCGCCCAGAGCTGGTGGCAGATGGCGTTTGGCAGCCTGCTCGGTGCCGCCCTGCTCAGCACGGTGGCCGGCCTGGGAGGAGAGTCGGCCGCGGTGGGTGAGGCCTCGCTGGGGATCTATGTCTACCAGTTGTTCGCCACTCTGGCTGGCTATCTGGCGCCACTGCTGTATGACCATTTTGCGCGCCAGCACACGCCGACCTTGCGCCGCTGGCCGCGCCCGGCGCGGCTGGCCGCGCTGTCCGCCTTCGCCGCGGCCCTGCTTGGCCTGGGAGCCTGTGCCCTGCATCCGGATTGGTCCCGGTGGTTGATGCCCATGTCCCTGATGACCCTGGCCAGCGTTGYCGCGGTGGCTGCCCGCGTGACGGGTACGGTGTTGCTGGCCCGGGGCGACTACCTGGAGCTCAGCGCGCAGGCTGCCTGGCGGCTGGTACTGGCGGTCCTGGTGGTGGCAGTCTCACTGCGCGTCTTGCCGTCGGCCGCCGCCGTGGCGTTGGCCTTGCTCACCATCGAATCGGCCACCTGGTGGCGCGCAGCGCGGCGACTGAAAAAGGGACAGGCTTGACCCGGGACTTGCTGCTCTTCACCGCGAATCATCCCTTCACGCACAACGGTGGCGAGACCATGTTCGTGGCGCCGGAGCTGCCATGGCTTTGCCGCCGGTTCGACCGCGTGCTCGTGGTGCCGCTTTACGACGGCGGGCGACAGCTCGATCTGCCGCTCGGCGCCGAGGTCGATCGTGGCCTCGCGAGACGCTGGCGCCGCTTTGCGCCCTGGTATCTGCTGGCGGCACTGGCCTGGCCGGGCATGCTCGGCGAGTTGGTCAAGGCGCTGCGTCAGGGCGGCCTGCTGGGTGCCGCGCGCGCCTGGCGTTGGGCGGGCGTGGCGTCGGCCACCTGGGCCTGGCTGCGTGCCCGGCCCGCGGGTGCGCAACCTCTACTCCTCTACAGCTATTGGCGCGGCGGGCAAACGCTCGCTGCGCTGCGCTGGGCCGAGGGTCGGGCTGGGGCCCGGGTGGTGACGCGGGTGCACCGCTATGAGCTGTACGAGGACGCCTTTGATCCACCCTTCCAGCCTTGGACCCGGATCTACCGCCAGGTCGATCTGACGATGACGATTGCCCGGCACGGACTGGAGCATCTGGTGGCACGTGGCGTGCCCCGCGAACGCCTGAGCCTGGCCAGGCTCGGGGTGGCCGCGGCACGGTCGCGCGCGCAGGCATCGGCGGACAGTGTCTGGCGCGTCGTCTCGTGCAGCAACGTCATCGCCTTGAAGCGGGTCGATCTGGTGGCGCAGGCACTCATGGCGCTCGCCAGGCGACACGAGAGCCAGGCTATCGAGTGGATCCACTTCGGTGACGGCCCGGCGCTCGCGTCCGTGCAGGCCCTGCTGGCCGATGCGCCGGGCAATCTGCAGGCGCATCTCAAGGGCGCCGTGCCCAACTCGGCGGTGCTTGAGCACTACGTGACCCAGCCGGTTGATGTCCTCGTGCTGTTGTCCAGCAGCGAAGGACTGCCGGTGTCGATCCAGGAAGCCCTGGCTCATGGCATCACCGTGTTGGCGACCGACGTGGGCGGGGTTGCCGAAGCGGTGGACCGGTCCGGAGACAATGGCCGGCTGTTGCCGCCCGACCCCTCGAGCGGCGACGTGGTGATCGCGCTTGAGGAGTTGCTCCTGGCCGATGCGCCGCAGCGGACTCGCCAGCGCGATGCCGCGTGGCAGCGCTGGGCCGAGGACTTCGACGCCGAGCGCAATCACGCCGCCACGGCCAATCGGCTGGCGGAACTCTGACTAGGCTTTCTATGGACCTCAACCCCGAGACCTTGGACTATCTTCATGGTCGACGCTTTTCCAACGGGCACGATTTCAAGATCGACGCGACGCGACCCGGCCTGAAGCGTTCGTCGCGGCTGATGGAACTGTCGCGTGGGCAGCGCGTCCTGCATGTGGGCTGCTGTGACCACCTGGAACTCATTCGCGAAAAGATCAAGCTCGATCTCTACCTGCATCAGAAGCTGTGCCGCGTGGCGCAGCATTGCGTGGGCGTGGATACCAATGCCGAGGGCGTCGCGATGTTGCGCGAGCTGGGCTTTCCTGAGGTGTACCTGCCCGACGACACGCCGGAACAGGAGTTCGACATCTGCCTGATGGCCGATGTGATCGAGCATGTCGGCGATCCGGTGAGCTTCCTGCGCTCGATGCGGCGCTATCGCTTCAAACGCCTGGTCGTGGTCACGCCCAACGTCTTCCGCTGGCGCAACAGCCTGCCGGGGGCTGAGCGCATCAACACGGACCACAGGTTCTGGTTCTCTCCGTACACCTTGAGCAAAGTGCTTGTCGACGCGGGCTACGAGCCGGCGGCGGTGGAACTCTGCCATGGGGACTACGCCACCTGGAAGGGATCCCTGGCCGCGTCGTTGACGGATTGGGTGCCGCGCTGGCGTGACACGCTGCTGGTCCAGGCCCGGCCATGAAGCAGGCGCAGGCCTGGCAGCCCGGCAAATTCGTTCGTCGCGGCGGACGACTGCGCAGCAGCAGGGATGTGGCTGAAGTCGGAAGGGGCTCGCGCCTCATCACCGACCAGGTGGCGCGCGTCTATGACAAATATCTCCCGGTTTACGCCCGCGGCCGGTTGCTGGACCTGGGCTGTGGCAAGGTGCCGTTGTACGAGGCTTACCGCGATCGGGTGGACAGCGTCTTCTGTGTGGACTGGGCACCCACCACGCCGGTCGATCACCTGGACCTGTGCTGTGACCTGGCCCAGCCGCTGCCTCTTCCCTCGGCGTCCTACGACACCATCATCCTGTCGGACGTCCTGGAGCACATTCCCGAACCGGCCTTGCTGTTCAGCGAGATCACGCGACTGTTGGCGCCCGGCGGGCGGCTGCTGATGAATGTGCCGTTCTTCTACTGGCTGCACGCCCACCCTCACGATTACTACCGCTACACCGAGTTCGCGCTGGCGCGCTTCGTGCAGTTGAACGGATTGCGGTTGCAGACGATGCAGCCACTGGGCGGGGCGCTGGAAGTGCTGGCCGACCTGGTCGCCAAGCTGCTCGACAAGGTGCCCCTGGTGGGTGGGGCGCTGGCCTTGGCTGTCCAGGGCGCGGCGTCCCTGTTCGGCCGGACGCCCTTGGGTGCGCGGCTGGCTCTCAAGTCCGCCGGGCACATGCCGCTGGGCTACTTCCTGGTTGCCGAGAAGCCGCTAGCGCCGTGAGGATCCTCCTCGTCAACCACTACGCCGGCTCGCCCGCTCACGGCATGGAGTTCCGGCCCTACTACCTGGCCCGCGAATGGGTCAGGCAGGGGCATGAAGTCACCATCGTCGCGGCCAGCCACTCGCATGTGCGGGCCGTGCAGCCCGAGATGGCCGGGCTGCCGCGCGAGGAGATCATCGACGGCATCCGCTACCGCTGGCTGCCGGTGCCCAGCTACCAGGGCAATGGTGTGGGCCGGCTGCGCAACATCATGTCCTTCCTGCGCCAGCTGCGCGCCGACGCCTGGCGGCTGACGCGCGAGTTCCGGCCCGATGCCGTCATCGCGTCCAGCACCTATCCGATGGACGTCTGGGTCGCGAAGAAGCTGGCCAAACTCGCCAAGGCCAAATTGGTCTACGAGGTGCACGACCTCTGGCCGCTGTCGCTGATCGAGCTGTCCGGCATGTCGCCGCGCCACCCCTTCGTGCTGATGTGCGGTAAGGCTGAAGCCGATGCCTACCGCGACGCCGACGTCGTCGTCTCCATGCTGCCCTGCGTGCATGAACACATGGCGTCCCGGGGCCTGGACCTGAAGCGGCTGCGCGTCGTGCCCAATGGCTTTGCACCCGAGGAATGGCAGGGCGAGAGCGCGCCGCTGGGCGAGACGCTGAAGGCCCATCTCGACGCCGAACGCGCCGCCGGCCGTGTCATCGTCGGCTATGCGGGCTCCATGGGCCTGCCCAATGCGCTGGACGTGCTGCTGGATGCTGCCGCCCAGCTGCGCGACCAGCCCATCAGCTTCGTGCTGGTCGGCAGCGGCCACGAGGCTGCGCGGCTGGCCGAGCGTGCAGAAGCCGAAGGGCTGAAGAACGTACGCTTCTTCGCCCCCATCCCCAAGGCCCAGATTCCGACGCTGCTGAGTCACTTCGACATTGCCTACATCGGCTGGCAGCGCACGCCCATCTACCGCTTCGGCATCGCGCCCAACAAGCTCATCGACTACCTGATGGCCGGCCGTGCGGTGCTGCATTCGGTGGAGGCCGGCAACGACCCGGTCGCCGAGGCCGGCGCGGGCCTGACCGTCCCGCCGGAGGATGCCGAGGCCGTGGCCCAGGGCCTGCTGAAGCTGGCGTCGCTGTCGCCCGCCGAGCGCGAGGCCATGGGTCAACACGGCCGTGCTTTCGCCATGGCTCATCACGCCTACCCCGTGCTGGCAGCCCGCTTCATCGAGGCCTTGTCATGAACGAGCTGGAACAGATCGCCGAGCGTTACGCGCGCCGTGATGCCGTCGACCGCTACAGCCTGCTGCGCCCCGAGGTCTGGCAGATGTGGCAGGAGCGCCAGCGCGAACTGCTGAAGCTGCTGGCCACCCGCCCGGGCCGTCCCGCCGACTGGCATGCGACGGAAGTCGGCTGCGGTGCCGGTGGCAATCTGCTGGACCTGCTGCGGCTGGGCCTGACACCGTCTCATCTGAGCGGCGTCGAGCTGCTGCCCGAGCGCCTGGCAGCGGCCCGCGCCAGCCTGCCCGAAGGCGTGCGCCTGATGGCGGGCGACGCCGCGGTGGCCGACGTCGCGCCCGCGAGCCAGGACCTCGTGCTGCAGTCCACCGTCTTCTCATCCATCCTCGACGACGCTCTGCAGCAGCGCGTGGCCGACGCCATGTGGCATTGGTTGAAGCCGGGCGGCGCCGTCGTCTGGTACGACTTCACCGTCAACAACCCGCGCAACCCCGATGTGCGCGGCGTGCCGCTGCGGCGCGTGCGCGAGCTCTTTCCGCAGGGGCGCTTCACGGCCCGCCGCGTGACGCTGGCGCCGCCGCTGGCCCGGGCCCTGCCGGCCGCCTATTTGCTGCTCAACCTCGTCCCCTGGCTGCGCACCCATCGCCTGGTGCTGATCGAAAAACCCTGATCGTCGAAAATCCCGCCCCATGAGTGCCCAGCCCGTCCTTCCTTTCCTGCCATTCGCCCTGCCCGACCTCGGCGACGACGAGATCGCCGAAGTCGTCGACACGCTGAAATCCGGCTGGATCACGACCGGTCCCAAGGCCAAGCGCTTCGAGCAGGCCTTTGCCGACTTCCTGGGCGACCCGCAGATCGAATGCATCGCCGTCAATTCGGCCACCGCCGGGCTGCACCTGGCGCTGGAGGCCATCGGCCTGGGCCCCGGCGACGAAGTCATCACGACGACCCACACCTTCACGGCCACCGCCGAGGTCGTGCGCTACCTCGGCGCCGACGTGAAGCTGGTCGACGTCGACCCGGTCACGCTGAACATCGACATCGCCGCCATCGAGGCCGCGATCACGCCCAAGACCAAGGCCATCCTGCCGGTGCACTACGCCGGCCTGGCGGTCGACATGCTGGCCATTCTCGACATCGCCCGCCGCCACGGCCTGCGCGTCATCGAGGACGCAGCCCACGCGCTGCCGACGACGCTGGAGAAGGAGCTGATCGGCACCTTGGGCAGCGACGCCACCGTCTTCAGCTTCTATGCCAACAAGACGATGACGACGGGCGAGGGCGGCATGCTGGTCACGCGCAATGCCGAGCTGGCCAAGCGCGCCCGCGTCATGCGCCTGCACGGCATGAGCCGCGACGCCTTCGACCGCTTCACGGCCAAGGTGCCGAGCTGGTACTACGAGATCATCGCGCCCGGCTTCAAGTACAACCTGACCGACATCGCCGCCGCATTGGGCCTGCACCAGCTCAAGCGCCTGCCGGCCTTCCAGGTGCGCCGCGAGCAGATCGCGATGCGCTTCAACGAGGCCCTGGCCGGCCTGCCGCTGATCCTGCCGCCGCTGGCGCCCGAAGGCGACACGCATTCCTGGCACCTCTACGTCGTGCGCCTGTCCGACGCGGCCGGCATCACGCGCGACGCCTTCATCGAGGGCATGTATGCCGCCGGCATCGGCTGCAGCGTGCATTACGTGCCCCTGCATCTGCACCCCTATTGGCGCGACCGCTACGGCCTGACGCCAGAGCAGTTCCCGCATTCGCAAAAGGTCTTCGAGCGCACGGTCAGCCTGCCGCTGTACACGGCCATGAGCGATGCGGATGTCGAGCGCGTCATCGCCGCCGTGCGTGGCCTGCTGAGTTGACCAAGCGGCTGTTCGATGTGATCTGTTCGGCGCTGGGCCTGCTGGTTCTGTCGCCGCTGCTGCTGCTGGCCGCCATTTGGGTCAAGCTCGACTCGCCCGGCCCGGCGCTGTTTCGCCAGACCCGCGTCGGCCGCCACGGCGTGCCCTTCACCATCCACAAGTTCCGCACCATGCGTGTCGAGCCGGGCGCGGCCATCACGGTCGGCGTCGACCCGCGCATCACCCGCTCGGGCCAACTGCTGCGCCAGACCAAGCTGGACGAGCTGCCCCAACTCTGGGACGTGCTGCGCGGCGCCATGAGCCTGGTCGGCCCGCGGCCGGAACTGCCGCGCTATGTCGAGTTCTATCCGGCCGAGCTGCGTGAGCGCGTGCTGGCGGTGCGGCCTGGGATCACCGACCCTGCCTCGCTCGCTTTCAGCCGCGAAGCCGAACTGCTCGCCGCCGCGGCCGACCCAGAGCGCGAATACCGCGAGGTCGTGATGCCGGCCAAGCTCCGGCTGTCGGCTGACTATGCGGCCAGCGCCAGCCTGGCGACCGACCTGCGGCTGATCTTCGCGACGCTGGCTCGCGTCGTTCGCGGCTGACAAGGCCGAGCGCATGAGCACGATGGACAACAGACTGCAGGCCGCTCGCGAGGCCGGCCTGCGCGGACAGCATCAGCAGGCGGTCGATCTGTGTGTCGCTGTCCTGCAGGAGAAGCCGGGTGACCCGACGGCGGTGGCTTTTCTGGGGCTCTCGCTTTGGCGCGCGTCAGCCTTCGCACAGGCTGTGGATGTGCTGCAGCAGGCCTTGCGGCACTTCACCGCCCAGGAAGAGTTGAACGTGGCTTTGCTGGACTCCTGGCGTGCCTTGGGGCAGCAGGAGCTGGCTTTGCAGTTCGCTGCCAAGCTGTCTGATGAACTTCTGGCGCGCCCGATGTTGAAGTCCTGGAAGGCCGCGCTGAAGCAGGGTGTTGACGCGCTTGGCCCTGGCGTTCTCGTCGAAGATCGGCTGAGCAGGCTGTATGACCATGGCCTGTTCGAACAAGCTGAGCAGGCACTGGCGCCTCAGATTCAGGCGCATCCGCGGTGGGGCAGGGGGCAGGTCCTGCGGGCCTGGCTGATGTTCGGCCGCAGCGGCCGTGGCGTACCGGCAGAGATCCTGCTGTTCCCGAAGGCTACGACGGAGGCTGCCGACGTCGAAGCCCGATGGAGAAGCGCGCTTGCGAATGCCATGTCGGACTACCGCGGCAAGATCGTGGCGCAGCTTCAGACAGCCCTGAAGCTGTTGCCGGATGACCCGCAGGCCTTGTCGCTGCTGGCTCGCATGCGATTCGAAGAGGGGCAAGGCAAAGCCGAAGGCGCTGCGGTGGCGGCTCAACGTGGGAGCCAACTGCAGGGACCCTTCCCGCTGCGCGCTGCAATCGATCCGAGACTGGCGGGTGTTGCTGCGGTCAGGCTGCTCGAACCGGCCACAACCATGGTGATTCCCGAGCCAAGGAGCGCCGGCGCCCACCTTGATCTGACGGGCGCTGTCGGCCCCGCGTTGACCTGCGCACGCTATGTGGCCGACGCGCTTGATGCCAAGGTGGCCGCAGGCAGTGACGTCGTGTTGTTCAGGGACGGCTCGGCTCTCTGCGATCCCCTGACCCACGCCCTGGGCGAGCTCACCGACTATTTTTCGGACAGTTGGATCGCACTGGGTTCGACCCGCGAGGTCATGTTGCGCGATCTGCCCGTAGTCGCAGTGTCTGGCACGGCCATCTCCCTGCTGGGCGCCTCGGCCAGGTTCTACGGCCATTGGTTACTGGACCATCTGCTCAGGTTGCGAGCCATCGACCAGCACCCGGGTGCGACTCAGGCCAGCGTGCTGGTGGAGGACGGCATGCCCGCAAGCCACTACGAGGCGCTTCGGTTGCTGCTGGGGCCTGACGCCGTCATCCGGCGTATTGCGCCCGGCCATTGCGTGCAGGTCGATCGGGTGCTGTTTGCCGGACCGGACGTTTTCTTCCCGCATCTCATGCGCCGCGATCTGCCACCGATGGCGTCCGTGGCTCCGTCGTCTATCGATGGTCTGGCGTATCTGCGGGAGCGCATGCTGGCTGCGCTGGGCAGGCCGGGCCGGCAGGGCCGACGCATCCTGGTCAGGCGTCGCAGTTCGACACGCCGAGTGCTGAACGAAGACGAGGTGTGCGGCATGCTCGTCAGCCGGTGGGGCTTCGAGGAGGTCTATCCGGAGACCCTGGGTTTCGCTGACCAGGTGAGGCGTTTTCATGACGCTGATGTCGTGGTGGGCGCGCAGGGGTCAGCGCTGTCAAACTGCGTCTTCTGCGCGCCGGGAACACGGGTCATCGCGATGTGTTCGGCGTTAGCTGCCAATTTCCCCTCATGGGCGCACGCGCTCCAATCTTTGGGCATGCAGCACTGCTTCGTTGTGGGCGAGGCGCAGCAGAACTCCCACTTCCTGGCGATACAGTGCGACTTCCGCGTCGATCTCGAAGCACTGGGCAACGCCCTCGCTGGCCTTGGCGTGGCTCCTCTGACCGCATGAACTGGCAGTTTCTCGATACCCTGCTGACGCGCCTTCGCCCCCGCCGCGAGGCGCTGGCCCTGGCACTGGACGTCCTGGTCGTTGCCATCGCCTGGCAGGCAACCTATCTCTTTCGCCTGGGATTCGAACGCTGGTTCGCGGCGCGGCCCAATTACGACGGCTGGGTACTGCTGGGCCTGATGGCCATCTACGCTGCCATGCTGTGGCTGCTGCGCGTGCCCAAGGGCATGTGGCGCTTCTCGGGCTTCGGCGAGGTCAAGCGCCTTTCGGCGGCCTGTCTGCTGGCCGGGTTGATCGGTGCGGCAGCTGTGCTGATGGCCCATCTGCATGCCGTGCCGCGTGCCGTTCTGGCCCTGCATCCCCTCTTCACGTTGATGCTGCTGGCGATGATGCGCATGGGCTATCGCATGCTTTACGAGCACATGCGCAGCCGCATCAGCGGCAGCGCGCAGGAGCAGCGTCGCGCGCTGGTCATGGGTGCGGGCGACGCGGGCCGGCTGCTTGTGGCCGGCATCCAGCACAGCCAGGGCTGGGTGGTCGTCGGCTTCCTGGATGACGATGCCGCCAAGCTGGGCGGCCGCGTCGCCGGCCTTGCGGTGTTGGGTGATCTGTCCCAGGCGCGGCGCTTTGCGCAGCTGCATGGTGTGACCCATCTGATCGTGGCCATGCCGGCGGCATCAGTGGTGCAGCGGCGCCGGGCGCTGGACCTGGCCGGCGCCACCGGCCTGCCGGTGCTGACCGTGCCCAGCAGCACCGAGTTGCTGGCCGGTCGTCGCGTCAACGAGGTACGCGACATCGAGCCCGAGGATCTGCTGGGCCGACCGCCAGTGCAGCTTGACGAGGCGGGCATCTCTGAGAGCATCAACTCGCGCGTCGTCATGGTGACCGGCGCGGGCGGCAGTATCGGCAGCGAGCTGTGCCGCCAGATCGCCCGCTATGGCCCGCGGTCCATCGTGCTCTACGAGCTCAGCGAATACGCCCTCTACGCCATCGAGCAGGCCCTGGCCGAAGCCTTCCCGCACTTGCCGCTGGTGCGTGTCATCGGTGACGTCAAGGATCTGTCGCACCTGCGGGCCTGCTTCAAGCGCCACCGGCCTCAGCTCGTTTTCCACGCTGCCGCCTTCAAGCATGTGCCGCTGATGGAGGAGGCCGACAACTCGGCCGCCTGCATCCGCAACAACACGCTGGGCACTTTCAATGCGGCGCTGGCGGCGGCCGAGGTGGGCGCCGAGCGTTTCGTGCTGATCAGCACCGACAAGGCCGTCAACCCGACCAATGTGATGGGCGCCACCAAGCGTGCCGCCGAGATGGCGCTGGCGGCACTGGCCAAGCGGCATCCGGCCACGCGTTTCATGGCGGTGCGCTTCGGCAATGTGCTGGGTTCCAGCGGCAGCGTGATCCCGAAGTTCAAGGAACAGATCGCCCGTGGCGGGCCGGTCACGGTCACGCACCCGGACATCATTCGCTACTTCATGACCATCCCCGAGGCGGCCCGCCTCGTCATCCAGGCGGCCGCCATCGGCGAGAGCGGCCAGGTGCTGGTGCTGGACATGGGCGAGCCGGTACGCATCGCCGACCTGGCGCGGCAGATGATCCGCATGAGCGGGCATTCGACCGACGAGGTCCGCATCGAATACACCGGCCTGCGGCCCGGCGAAAAGCTCTATGAAGAGCTGCTGGCCGACCAGGAGACCAGCCTGCCGACGACCTGCGTCGGCGTGCGCGTGGCGCGGCTGATGGACGATGGCGCCGGCGAGCGCGTGCTGAGCGACCTGGCCGGTCTCGATACCTCCCAGCCGAGGGCCCTGCTGGGTACCTGGCTTGGTTCTGAATTCCACGCCTCCCATTCGGAGCACTGATGATGTTGATCTCTTCTCGCCGGCCGCATTGGGCTACTCGTTTGCTGGCATCGCTGTCGGTGGTGCTCATGGCTGTCGTTGTCACGCCAGCGAGCGCCGCGCAGACCCAGGCAGGCACCGAGGCGGCGCAACCCAGCCTTCTGCTGCCGGCCAAGCCCAGCGAAATGTTGCGAGCGCCCGCCGCGACCTGGAAACCCTTGCTAGCGAAGGTCGGTGCTGCGCTGGACGAACGTGGCAAGGCGGTGCTCTTGCTGAGCAAACCAGCGTTGATCGAACTGAATGTGCAGCGCACGGTCTATGCGCAAGCGCAGCTGGACTGGCCAGTTGTGTTCGATGCCGTCAAGAAAACACGCCAACTGCAGGACAGCGTGTCGGGTCGGCAGACGGCGGGCCTGCTCAATGAGCTGCTGGCCCGCCAGGCCGCCAGCCGCGGCGACGCGGCCTGGTTGCAGCGACATTTGCGTGATCAGGTGCTCGCCATGCCCTGGGCGGAAGTCGAGCCCACGATCCGCTCGCTGCGGCAGCAATTGGCCCTGATGAAAGCCGAGGCCGTCGAAACCTATGTGCTCAGCAAGCTGGACCCTTCCGCCGGCGTGGCAGAGAACAAGGCGAACCTCGGTTTTGTGATGCAGTTGATGGCCATGCGCTTCCAGCTGCTGGAGGTGATGCCTCGCCAGGACGCCTTGATCGCGGGCCTGGATGAAGCCATTGCGCAGCGCAGCGCCGCCGCGGCCAGCGCCGCCAGGAAGTGAACTGATGATGGCCTCTCTTCATGCACCCCAGGTGCTGTGGCTGACCGGGCTGTCCGGTGCCGGCAAGTCCACGCTGGCGGCGACCTTGCACCGCCGCTTGGTGGATGCCGGCGTCATGGCGGCTGTGCTGGACGGCGATGCCGTGCGTGCCGGCTTGTGCCGTGGCCTGGGCTTCAGCCCCGAGGACAGGCGCGAGAACATCCGCCGCGTGGCCGAGGTGGCCCGGCTGATGCGAGAGGCCGGCCTCGTCGTCATCTGTGCGCTGATCTCGCCGCTGCGCGAAGACCGCGCGATGGCGCGCGACATCATCGGCGCAGAGAACTTCCGTGAGGTGCATGTGGCGACGCCGCTGGAGGTCTGCGAGCGGCGCGACCCCAAGGGGCTGTATCGCAATGCGCGGGCCAATGCACTGACCCAGTTCACGGGGGTGTCGGCGCCCTACGAGGAGCCGCTGTCGCCCGACTTGCGCATTGACGCCAGCCGCGACGATGCGAGCGAGGCCGTGACGTCGCTCGAGGCCTTGCTCAGGACCTGAGCAGCTGCGCCGCCAGTGCCGCGGCGTGCTCGCGCAGCTCGGGCACGGCGGTCGCTTCCCAGCGCTGGGCGCGCAGGTGGGGGCCGAGGTAGTGGAAGCCGGGCTGGCCCTCGCCAGACGCATCGCGGATGCGATAGCCCTCGTCCACGAGCAGGCCCAGGCCGTGAGGGCAGGGTGTCAGGCGCCCTGCCTGCTGCAGTCGCCACAACAGCGGCGACGAGACGCCATCAATGGCCGAGCTGGGCCCCGAGCAGTTGACGACTCGATCCGCATCGAAATGCTCGACTACCGTCTTGGCGCGCCCACGCCAGCCGAGCCGCAACTGGTTGTCGAGGGCTTGGACCGACGCGATGCGGCCCGCTACATGGCGCAGGCGTCCGCTGGCGAGGTCTTCTTCCAGCACCGCGCGCGCCTGTGGAGCGGCGCGATGGCGATGCACGTCCCAGTAGGGCAGCAGATGGCGCAGGAACTGGCCGCGGCCGCGTGCGTCCAGCGCCTGCCAGGCCATGGGCGTCTGGGCGCGAAAAGCCGCCCAGACGTCGCGCCAGTCCACGCCTGCGGCCTGAGCGCGGGCAAGCTCGGCGCGGAACAGGCGCAGTTGCCGGCGCAGGGGTTGACTGTCGGCGATGGCGGGGTCCAACGCCCAGGGCGTGGGCGGGCCCTCGTTGCGGCGGTGCCCCTGCGGCAGCAGGCCGCGACGCGACAGTGCGAGCACAGGACCGTGGTGGCCGCGGGCACGCAGCGTGATCAGCACGTCCAGCATGGTCAGGCCGCTGCCGATCAGCGCGATCGGGGCGTCGGAGGCAAGGTCGTTCAGCGCGCTGCCGGCCCAGGGGTCGGCCACATAGCCAGGTAGACCGGCGAGATCAGCGTGTGGGTGGCGAGGTGGCAGGTGTCCGATGGCGAGGATGACGGCATCGAAAGCCGCCTGTGAGCCATCGATGAAGTTGAGCTGCCAGCCCTGCGGTGTCGGTAGGCAGTCGTCGACCAGGGCGACGAGTTGTCGCAGTTCGACACCTGCGCAAGTGGCCACGCGCTGCTCCAGCGCCGACTGCAGATAGTCGCCATAGCGCTGGCGCGAGACGAACTCATGGCCGTCGATGGCCGCATCGTCACGGCGCAGCCAGTCGACGAAGTGCCCCGGCTGGGCCGGGTCCAGGCTCATGCGCGCCGCCGGCACATTGAGCAGGTGGTCGGCCGAGTGCGTGCCGTAAGCCAGGCCGCGCGCGAAGCGGCCCGAGCCGTTGATCATCGTGATGCTGCTGCCGGTCGGCAGGCGGCCCAGCAGCTGCCAGGCGGTGGCGACGCCGCTGAAGCCGGAGCCGACGACGGCGACGTGCATGCCGGGATCAACCGCCCGTTTCAACCGGCTTCACACACCAGGTAGATGGACGAGCAGAGGTCCGGGTATTGCTGGCCGAGCTGGAAGCAGCCTTCCAGGTAGGCCGGCGTGATGATGTCGGTCTTCAGCAGGCGGTCCCACTGGAAGTTGGCCAGGGCCTTGAAGAAGATGCCCGAGCGGTGGATGACCTTCAGCCCGGCGCGGGTCGCGTCGCGCTCCAGCGTGTCCAGCGCATAGGTGATGCGGTGGCCGTGCTCGGCCTCTGCCGGCGTGACGGCGGCGTTATGGTCGATCAGGCCCATCTTGACGGCGATCTGGCGCGACGGCGCATTCGCGTTGGGGCAGGCCAGGAAGAAGCGGCCACCCGGCGCCAGCCATTCGCGGTTGATGCGGCCCAGCACGGCGACGGGGTCGTCCAGGTGCTCCAGCACATGCGTCATGACGATGTTGTCGTAGCGGCGCGGCAGCTGCACGTCCTCGAACAGCGAGTTGAAGTACTGCACCTTGTCGCCCAGGCGCTGACGCGCTTCTTCCATGGCCACATCGGAGGCCTCGACGCAGCTCAGGTCGCTGAAGTGCTCAGTCAGGCGGGCCGTGAAGTCACCCTTGAAGCTGCCCAGCTCCAGCATGCTGCCCGGCCGGAAGAAGGGCGCGAAAGAGCGCACCATCAGCGGATGCATCACGTCGAAGTCGAAGCCGTAGGCGTACTGGCGCGCGTTGTCGACGTGCTCGGCGTTGTAGTCGCGGGAATTGCTCATCAAAGCTCTCGATGCAGAAAGAGGGTGGGGCCGGCGGCGGCCGAGGCCTCGGCACTGAAACCATGCCGGCGGTAGAGCGCCAGCGCGGCCATATTGTCGGCGTAGACCTCCAGGCGCAGCCGCGGCAGGTCCAGCTCGGCGGCCAGGGCCAGCGTGCGCGTCAGCAGCTTGCCGGCGATGCCTTGGCCTTGGTGGCCGGGCAGCACGCTGACATTGGTGATGAAACCGCCCTGAGCCGCGTCGTTGGCGTACATGGCGATGAGGCCGACGAGGACGTCGTCCTGCCAGGCTTCGACGCGGCGGGCGTGGGCGGCCAGCTTGTCGGCATAGGCGGCGAGGTCGATGCGTGTGCTCAGCGGCGGCGCGAAGCTCGTGTCGGCCGCGCGCAGATGGGCCAGCAACGTGCTGGCGTCTGCACTGTCGAGCAGGAAGTTCATGCCTCGAGCACGGCTGCGCCAAAGCCTTCGCGGCCAAAGGCGTTGCCGTTGTAGAGCAGCACGATGCGGCCGTCGATCTCGGTCAGGTGGGGGTAGCAGACCATGTCGCCGTCCCAGGCGCCGGCGTCGCGGTCGAAGCGGGGCAGGTCGTCGGCGCGCGCCCAGGTGCGCAGGTCGTCGGACCAGGCCTGGCCCAGGCGGTAGCCGCGCGTCGGGTCGGTGCGAAAGCCCGAGGCCTCGCGATAGCAGAACACCATCAGCCAGCGCTCGCCGACGCGGATGACGGCCGGCAGGGCCTGGCATTCGTCGGGTCCGAGGCGGTCGGGCACCAGGGCCTGGCCTTCGTCCTTGGTCCAGTGGATGCCGTCGGCCGAGCTGGCGTGGCCGATCTTGTAGATGCGGTCGGGTGCGGCTTCGCCGGGGAAATGCTTCCAGCCGGTGCCGAACATCGTCCACATGTGGAAGCGGCCGTCGAACTGGCGCACGAAGGCGTCGCCGACGAGGCAGGGCTCATGGACGCTCGGGCCCAGCACCGGACCGGGACCGGCGCGCTCAAACGTCGCGCCACCATCACGGCTGATGACCAGGCCCACGGCCGTCTCGACGGAGACGGCCACGCGGCGGGCCCAGCCGGTCGTGTAGGCCCAGATCTCTTTGCCGACCGGCGTCGGGCTGAAGGGGAAGATGCCGTGCTCGTCGAAGCAGCCCAGGCCGCCGAGGCCCAGCACCGGTTCAGTGTTCACGCGCAGCACCTGTTGCAGGTCCTTGCTGAAGTCGGCGAAGGCGACCTGGCTGAGGAACTTGCCATCGCCGCCCTTGGCGCGGGTGGAGAAGTAGATGCGCACGAAGTCGTCGAAGACGACGGCCTGCGGCGACTGCGCAAACCCTGCGCCCGCCCCGGGCAGTTCGTGCTCGAAGGGGTTGAAGATGCGGCCGAGCTTGCGCCAGTGCATCAGAGCTCCCCTTCCAGGCGGGCCAGGCCGAACCCTTCGCGGCCCACGCCGTTGCCCAGATAGCCCATATAGGTCACGCCGTCGACCTTGAAGATGTGCGGGTAGGCAACCATCTCGCTGTCCCAGCCTTCCGCCGACAGCTCCAGGCCGGCCTTGGCGTCGTCGCGTGTCCAGTGCTTCATGTCCGTGCTGGACGCATAGCCGATGCGGTAGCCCTTTTCCTTGCCGCGAAAGCCCGAGCTGTAGCGGTAGCAGAAGAACATGTGGAAGCGCCCGCCCGACTCGAAGACGTCGGGGCTGGCCTGGGCCTCGTCGGCCTCGATGCGGCTCTCGATGAGGTCGCGGTCTTCGCGCTGCCAGTTCAGGCCGTCATCGGACGTGGCCATGCGGATCTTGTAGACCGGCTCGGCGCGGCCGTCGACCATCTTCCAGCAGCGGCCGGCGATGTAGAAGAGCTGGTACTGGTTGCCGAAGCGGCGGATCTTGGGGCCGCTGATGACGAAGGGTTCGTTCAGGCTGGCGGCCAGCACCGGGCCGTCGCCCTCGCGCTCGAAGTGCTTGCCGCCGTCGCGGCTGATGGCCGTGCCGATGGCGGTGTCGAAAGGCACGGACTCGCAGCGTGTCCAGCCCGCGTAGTAGGCGCGCAGCACGTCGCCCTGCTGGATCACCGACACCGGGTAGGTGCCGAACTCGTCGAAGCAGCCCAGGCCGCCGAGAGACAGGATGGGCTCGGTGGCCATGTCCAGCACGCGCATGGGGTCGCGGCGGTCCAGGTCCACCCAGGCCGAGTAGCTGACGAACTGGCCGCGCGCATCGGGTTCGGGCCGGCAGGAGAAGTAGACGCGGATGCGGTCGTCCAGCAGCAGGGTGTGGGGCGCCTGCGCGAAGCTGCGCAACCAGGGGCGGCCCTCGACTTGCTGGGGCACGAAGGGGCGGCCCAGCTTGGTCCAGCGATAAGAGGTCACAGCAGGTCGAACTGGTGGCGCACGGCGTCGTCGACGACCGCGGCGGGGTTGAACATCAGCACGTCGAGGATGGACAGCCAGGGCACAAAGGCGGCGCCGAACTGGGCGTACTCGAAGGGGCGGGCCTTGTGGAAGCGCAGTTCCACGCCTTCGGCCGCAAAGGCCTCGCGCTCGTAGAGCTCCATGCCGCCGATGGCGTTGACATAGGTCGTGGCGCCGAGTGCCTTGCAGATGGCCAGTACCTTGTCCTGGGCCTTGAGGTCTTCGTCATGCGGCACTTCGGACGACACGATCAGCTGCGTCGTCAGGCCGAGATGGTCGCGCGTCTTGACGATGGACTGCCAGAGGTAGTCGAACAGGTTGTTGGCCGGGTCCAGTACGACGTCCTGAAGCCACGGGCGCAGCGTCTCGTACTGCGGCGCCTTGCGGTAGCAGCCGTCGAACTGCGCCAGCAGCTTGCGGCGGTCGAAGGTCGACGCCAGATCCCGTTCGCAGACCATGAGCTGGTCGGACCCCGCCGCCAGCGGCAGCGAGAACATGGCCGCATCGCCGTTTTGCAGCATGCGGTTGCGGTTGATCCAGCCCTTCTTGGTGTACTTGATGCGGTCGTAGACGACGAAGGCATCCACCGCCCCCATCAGCTGCCAGTAGCCGATGTAGGGCAGGAAGTAGGGCTGCATGATGGCCAGCCGCATGGACGCTTACTTCCGCTGCGAGCGGATCATGTCGACGATCTGGTCCTGCTGCTCCGGCGTCAGGCCGGGGTAGATGGGCAGGCACAGCACCTGCTCGGCCGCGCGCGAGGCCACCGGCAGGTTGGCCGGTGCCGCCGATGGCAGGGCGCGGTACATCGGGAAGCTGCTGATCAGCGGATAGAAGTAGCGGCGTGCGTAGATGTTCTTGGTGCGCATGGCCGAGTACAGCTCGTCACGCGTGGCGCCGTATTCCGGCTTCACCAGGATGGGGAAGTAGGAGTAGTTGTGCTTGCTGCCGGGGCTGGGCGGCAGGCATTCGATGCCGGGGACGTCGGCCAGCATGGCGCGGTAGCGCACGTCCACTTCGCCGCGCTGGCGCAGGGCTTCGTCGACATGGTTGAGCTGCAGCAGGCCGAGGGCGGCGTTGAACTCGCTCATCTTGCCGTTGATGCCGGGTGCGACGACGGTGGTCTCGTCGACGAAGCCGAAGTTCTTCAGCTGGTCGATGCGTAGCTTGGTCTTGGCGTCCTTGCAGACGATGGCGCCGCCTTCGAAGGTGTTGAAGACCTTGGTGGCGTGGAAGCTCAGCACCGACAGGTCACCGGCATTCAGCACGCTCTGGCCGTCGGACTCGACGCCGAAGGAATGCGCCGCGTCGTAGATGACCTTGAGGTTGTAGTTCTCGGCGATCTTCTCGATGGCCGCCACATCGCAGGGGTGGCCATAGCAGTGCACCGGCATGATGGCCGTGGTCTGCGGCGTGATGGCGGCTTCGATCTTGGCCGGGTCCAGGTTCAGGTTGACCGGGTCCACGTCGACGAAGACGGGCTTGATGCCGTTCCACAGCAGCGAGTGGGCCGTCGCGACGAAGGAATAGGGCGTCGTGATGACTTCACCCGTGATGCGCAGCGACTGCAGCGCCGTCAGCAGCGCCAGCGTGCCGTTGGAGAACAGCGCGATCTCGGGCACGCCCAGGTATTCGCACAGCGCCCGCTCGAACTTCTGGTGCATCGGCCCGCCGTTGGTGAGGAACTTGCTGTCCCACACCTCCTTCAGATAGGGCAGGAATTCCTCCAGCGGCGGCAGGTGGGGCTGGGTGACGTAGATGGGTTTCTGGCTCATGGGATTCAGGCGGGGATGGGCTCGCCGACCTTCAGCAGATGCTGCGAGCTGGCCTGCAGGGCTTCGTGGTTCTGGTACATCCAGTCGAAGGCGTCGACGAATTCGGTCGCGTCTTCGGGGCTCGGCGGCTGGAAGAGCTTGGCCTTGACGTTGGTGGCCTTCAACTGATCAACGATGGCCTGGCGGGCCTCGTCATCGTGGATCACCTTCATGGCGGCCTGGAAGTAGGCCTCATCGTTGTCCGACACCAGCCAGGTAGGCAGGCCGACCATGCGCATCACGTCGCGGTCGCCAATGCTGAGCACCTCGTTGGCGTAGTAGGCCACCGTGGGCACGCCCAGCAAGCAGGTGTCGACGGTGCTGTTGGTGTTGCCGAAGGGGAAGGCGGCCAGAGCCAGGTCGCAGCGCTTGAGCTGGTGCAAGAACGACGCGTAGGGGCGCGAGGGCTCCAGGGTGAAGCTTCTGAAACGGCGCTCGAACACCTGCCGGATGCGGTCATACATGACACCCGCAGCACTGGCAAAGAAATGGAAATGGATGGGTCGGGTGGATTCCTTTTCCAGGCGTTCGCACAAGGCCAGGAATCTGGGCGACAACTTCATCAAGGAGCTGTTGACGGCGATATGGAGGGCGCCATCATCAAACGGCAGCTTTTCGATGCCGAAGTCGATGTCTTCGCTATAGGGCGCAAAACTGCCCCAGGCCTTGCGTTCCAGCACCTTGGCACCGAATTCCAGGGATGCCTCGCCGTGGCCGGCTTGCACGAGGGTGTAGTCCATCGTGTCCATCATCGCTGGCGCCGGATGTCCCAGTGTCATGACCTGAATCGGCGCATATCGCAGGTTGGCGACCATCTGCGTCCATTCCGACATGCCCAGACTCGGGTAGTAAATGATGTCCGGCGCGATTTTTACGATGTGCGCGCCGATGTCTTTCATATTGGTGCCCTGTTCGAGCAGGATGACATCGTCGAACAAGTCAAACGCGGATTCCGAGACAAATCCCTTCACTGCCATGCAGACCGTGTTGTAGCGCGTCTTCAACTGGCGGATGCTGGCCGCATAGCTGCGATACATCGCATGGCCGGTGGACATCCGCTCCGCCGCAACCAAGACGGTGGGCCGGTCAACGATCCTGTAGTTGCTGCTTCGGGATTTGAGCCCGCCCGTCTTGTCGATTCGCAACCAGACGGCGTTGAGGGATTTCTTGAGATTGTGCTTGTGCGCGTGATCGGCATAGCTGCAGTGCATCCAGGCCGACGTCAATGCCTGGATGATGCCCTGTGTCGGCACCGCCTCCTCGATGAGGGTCGAGTTGTCGATCAGCAGGCCGCGGTTCGTTTCGCCCTGGGCGTTGTGGACGAACGGAGCGGTAAACCACCCCAGCATCAGCGGCAGGAGTTGATCCGGCGGCAGTTTGAGCACCCCCGACATCAACTCCGCCGGCATATCGTCCAATGAATAAAACAGCGACAGCACGAAGACCTGATTGGGCTTCAGCGTCAGGCTGCCATTGGCATTTCGAATGCCGTGATAGCGCAGCAAATGAAACGGGCCCTCGTAGCCACTGAGCTCAAAAATGGCTTCGAGTGCGGGCTTGCGGCCCGCCAGAAATTCGATTTGCCCGAGATCAATTTGAAAATCCGGGCTGCACAGCAATGCCGAGATCATCGCGGCGATCCGCGTGTACGCGGCGCGACGCTGTTCTGGCGTGCAGGTGGGGGCAAGAATCCCGAAGGGGTTGCGTGTCTGGCTGATGTAGCTCAGCAGGTTCAGCAGCAGCGCAACGCCTTCCCGTGTCTGACGTTGAAATACGGCTCGTTCCAGCTTGTCGAGGGTCTCGTCGACCAGGACGGGGTTATCTGCAGTGGTCATATCGCGAGGAAGAGCGTGAGCTGTAGCGGGGAAGCGGTGACTTGACGCTTCAGGTGCGGGGTGGGCGACGCGCCGGGCTGGCCAGATCGCTCAAGTGAGCCTAGGATTCTAAAGGGCGGGTCAGGCCGGATCTGTCTGTGGTGCGGTCAGGTCAGTGCTGCCGACGCGGCATTGACTGAGCCAAACGGGCGAGGGGAAAGCGCCGTCATAGGCGCTGACTACTGATGTGAACAAGCAACGCATCTGGGGCAAACCCCGACCCGCGACCGATGCCGGACGGACAAACGCCTGTAATCGTCTGCTATGCTGCCGGACAACCTGCTGAGCTGGAGGGTATTGAGCCGTGCCAGTCATAGTAGGGGAGGCGAAGCATGAGCGCTTTGTGTCGACGCAGTGGTCGCCGCGTTGGTGGCTGCGGCGGTCCGGAAACGGGCCGAGGCAATCGACCCAATGCGGTGTCTGAGTGTTCAGCTTCGCTTGTGTTCGGTTAATTTGTTGCAACAACGATCCGGAAGGTTCATTTAATGAAGAACTTCACCTACAAGGCCCTGGCCGTCGCGACCGCTGCGGTTTGTGGTGCTGGTGCTCAGGCAGGCTCGGTGTCCTCGACGACGGCGAAGTATGCTGTCGAGGCCATCACTTCGAGCAGCCCCATCACCCTGTCTCCCGTCATCTACACGATGGGCGTCTCCCGCGTGGTGTCGCAGCCCTTCACCATCATCGTGCGTGAGCCTGCTGGCGCCACGACGACCCTGAGCTGCGGCGCTGTGCCGACGGTTTCGGGTGGCGGTGCTGCCAACATCACCGTCAAGCGCACCTCGGCTACCGAGTGCGTGTGGGACGTGAACGTCACGACCGACATCAACGTCGGTGGCAACATCACCTTCCCCAACCTGGCCATCAACGCTCACAGCCTGGCGACGGTCGGTGCGATTGAGAAGCTGAACGTTGCGCTGTATGACACGGGTGAAACCGCCCGCGTCGACAACTCCAACGACATCACCGCCACGGTTGCTACGTCTGCCCGCGCTATCACGCTGACGGCTACGCAAGACACCGGCACCAAGGCCGACGTCAACTTCAACGCCGGTAACCAGCCGCTGTTCGGTTTCGTCGCTCAGAACGACGACACGACCACCAACGCCAGCGCCAACTTCACCATTGGTATCAATGGCTCGTTGCTGAATTCCAGCGGCATCGCCGTGACGGCCAACAGCATCCTGACGAACATCGTCGTGACCGTTGCTGGTGACTTCTCCGGCCTGATCACGAGCTTCAACGGCGCTGGCAACAGCTCCGTGATCGTCAGCAATGGTGCCGTCGGCGCTCCTGCCGTGACGTACAACGCCACCGCTGGTACCGCCGTGTTCACGGTGACCGGCCCGCAACTGAACCAGACCGGCAATACCGCCGTTCAGGTCAGCCTGAGCTCCGCTCTGACGCAGTCGCTGGGTACCGCCCGTACCTTCGGCGTGTCCGCTGTTGCGAACCCGGCGCTGGCTGGCGTTGGTGCCCAAGCCCTGGCTGGCAACGCCAGCTGGTGGGTGTGGGGCGCGAACGGCATCGAGCTGCGTTCGGCGTTCTTCAACAACGACAACACCAACGGCAACCTGACCCGCTTCTTCTTCCAGAACACGGGTTCGCAGATGGCCGACTACTCGGCAACCTGCCAGGCTGAAACCGGCGTCACCGTGACGTACGGCACCGCCAAGTCGGGCAAGCTGGCGACCGGCACGACCGCTCTGAACGCTGCTGACATCTGCACGTTCAGCACCGGCAAGCGTGGTTCGATCACCTTCACGATCAACGCCAACATCGGCGTCGTCAAGGGCGTGTACCAGCAAGCCATCAACGGCGCTGCTGCTGGCTACATCCCCCTGGAGCGTCCGTACGGCGCCAACACGTACTAAGCAAAAGCGCTTTCGCGCCGAGCAAAAAGGGCACCTTCGGGTGCCCTTTTTTCATGGCCAAGGCCATCACTTACACTGCCGACCTCTTGCGAAACTGCACCCCCATGGTCCGCTCCAATTCTGATTCTCAGCTGCGTTCGCGCGGTTTCACTCTGCTTGAAATGCTGGTGGTGCTCGCCATCATCGGTTTGATTGCAGGCTTGGTGGGTCCGCGGCTTTTCAGGAAGGTTGATCAGTCGCGCATAACGGCGGCGACGATCCAGATCAAGCAGTTGCGTGGGGCGGTCGAGAATCTGCGCTTGGACATCGGTCGCTATCCAACCGCTCAGGAAGGTTTGGCCCTGCTGAACAAGCCGCCCGCCGATCCCGCCTTGGCTTCACGCTGGCGCGGCCCCTACCTTGAAGAAACCGTGCCGCTGGACCCCTGGTCCAAGGCCTACCAATATTCGCTGCCCGGCCGTGATGGTCAGCCTTTTGCCCTGTATTCGCTGGGTGCCGACGGCCAGCCCGGTGGCGAGGGCGATGCTCAGGATCTCGGCGTTCTGCCGGCCAACTGAGCTATCCATCCATGGGCCGTGCCAAGCCGTCGATGACGGTCCCGGCATCAATGACATGAGCCTCAGCCGCCACCGTGGTTTCACGCTGCTGGAGATGCTGGTCGTCCTGGCGCTTATGGCACTGGCAACGGGCATCGTGCTGCCGCGGGCGGCGGGGTGGCTGGACAGCGTGCAGGAGCGCGGCTGGCGTGCCGACCTGCGCGCCTACATCGAAGCCATGCCCGTTCGCGCCTTCCTGTCCGGGGAAGAAAAACGGCTGGATGCGGCCGCCATCCTGGCTGCCGTCCCGGGAGGCCCACCGGGACTTGAGCTGCAATTGCCTGAACCTCTGACCTATGACCCGACCGGCGCTGCAAGCGGCGGCCGCATGCAGTTCAAGCGTGGCGGCGTGCGCGAAGTGTGGGTGGTCGAGCCTTTCAGTGGCCGTGTCGTCGAGGGACCCTGACGCGATGTCGAGCAGGCCTCGCTTCCGTCGAAGCTGCCGCGTCGGGGCCCGGCCGCGCGGATTCACCCTGCTCGAGGTGATCGTTGCGCTGGTCATCCTGTCCACCGCCGGGCTGGTGCTTTTCGGCTGGATCAACCAGAACCTGGCGACGGCCACACGGCTGCGTGAGTCGCAGGCCCGTTCCCAATTGCAGATCGAAGGCGTGTCCTGGCTGGCGACGATCAACCCTGTCGCCGAGCCTGAAGGGGAGCGAGAAATGGGCGGCTTGCGTCTGACCTGGCGTGCGACCCTGCTGGAACCGATGCGTCCCGAGTTCGATTTTGGCGGTGCCATCGTGCCGCGCTGGATGATCGGGCTGTACCGCGTGAACGCAAGCATCACACGCGTGGACGGCGGCATGCGGACCGAATGGGAGCAAGTCTCCACCGGCTGGAGGTCCGTCTTTGCCGCTCCGGCGACCGCGCCGAAGATTGGCGTTCCATGAAGAAGCCTGCTGGGTTCAAGCTTGAGCGCGCCCGACGCGGCTTCACGCTGGTCGAGATGCTCGTGACGCTGGCGTTGATGGCCATGATCTCGTCGCTGCTCTGGGGGGCCCTGCAACAGGTGCTGAGAGTGGAGCAACTGCTGCAGCGGTCGGGCGTTGACGGGCAACTGGACGTCGTGCGCCGCGAATGGTTGCGCGGCTTGATTCAGGCCAGCTTGGTGGAGCAGACCGGTGCACCGCGGCAATTGGAAGGTGACAACCAACAACTCACCATCGCCAGCGCCGAAGCTCAACGCCTGCCGGGTATGCGGGCCACAAAGTTGTTGATCCGCTTTGAGTCCGATCCCAGCTCGGGGCGACAGCGGTTGATGCTTTCCGAGGCCCCTGCTACCGACGCTTTCGCCCAGGGTTTGCGAACCCCTGCCGCGCCGGTTGAAGTGCTCGCCTGGCAGGGCAAGCCTGGCGCCATCCGCTTTCTTGATGCGAGCGGGCAATGGCTCGATCAGTGGCCTCCGCCACTCTCGACGCGCCTGGCCGCCGCGGGAGGCGAAGACGACGACATGCGGGCGGCACGAGCCGGCGTGCCGCGCCTGCCACGGGCCGTGTGGCTGGAGATGGGTGGCGACGTCGGCGGAGCGCTGGTGACGGCCTTGAGCGTCACCGAGCCTGGCCGCATGCGCCGGGCTCAATGGGAGCGGCAGTGAGAGCCATGCAGTCCGGTGCGAGGGGCCAGCGGGGCTACGTGTTGTTGATGGTCCTGGCAGCTCTCGCGGTGATGGCATTTGTGGCGCAGCGCTTCGCCCTGCGCAACGACGAACTGCGTCGCAATGCGCTGGACTTCAGCCAATACGCACAGGCCCGCGCGGCAACGGCGAGCGCGTTGTCGGCCACGCTGTACTGGAATGCCACGCGCCAGCTGATGCCGGCAGGTCGCGGCGTGCTGGACAACCAACTGCGACACGACGGGCGGCGCTACACCACGACTGAAGGCGCTTTCGTCACCGTGCAGGATTTCCGCGGGCTGCTTGCGATCAACGGCGTGAGCCGCCCGCTGCTGAGCAACCTGTTGGTCCAGGACGGCGTGCCGCTGCCGCGTGCGCAGGCCATGATCGATGTGCTGGACGACTACATCGACACTGACAACCTCAAGCGGCTCAACGGCGCGGAGCGGCCGGAATACAAGGCGCTCGACTTGCCTGGGCCACGCAACGACTGGTTGGTCACCCCACGCGAGTTGGAAGCCATGCCGCTATGGCGCGATGATCCAGCCCAGTTGGCGCGATGGATGCGGGTGTTCAGCGGCGATATCGGCCACTCGATCAATCCCTCAACCGCACCACTGGCCGTGTTGAAGGCCGTGCTGCCCACCGCCAACCCTGCCCAGCTCGAACTGGTGCAGACGCTGAGCCACTCCGACCAGTTGCGGGACGGGCGCGCCGCCCAGGCCCTGACGGGCCTGCCTTTTGACAGCGACGACTTCGTTTTCTCGCCGGGCTACGAGAGTCGCATCACCATCTGGGCGCCCGGGCTGCCAAGGGCCCTTGAGTACAATGTCCGGTTGATACCTGCAGGGGAGCTTGGCCCGTGGGTGATCACAGAACAGCACAGCATCTCGCGGCTTACATTCACTGATGAAGCTCCCCCAGCTCTCCCTTTCCCCCTTGCGCTCGGTACTCGGCCCCAGGCCGCAAGCAGTCCTGCGCCTTGAGGGCTTGGACGCGGCGCCGCGTGCAAGTTGGTGGGCCCGCACCACCGTCATCGTTTCCCGAAGCCGCTGCCGCCTGCGCTGGTTTCGCCTGACAGGTCTTCAGTCGGCCGAGAGGCTGGCCGCGTTGCGGCTGCAGGTCGAAGCTTGGCGACCGTTCGAGAACACCGCGGCTCGACTCGTGCTGCTCGGCGAAGACGGCCTGGCCGTCGCCTGGGATGCCACGTCTGCCCACCAGCAACTGCTGGGTGACGGCATGCAGCCCGAGCGCTGCCAGTTCATTCCCGAAACCCTGATGCAACCTGTTGGCCCGGATGGGCTGCGCCTGCTGCGGGGCGCCGAAGGCTTCGAGGCGCAATGCTGGCGAGACGGATTCCTGCGCGCCAGCCGCTGGTGGGCCGAGCCGCTCACGGCACAAGACTGGCAGGAGTTCGTCCACGCCAGCGGCGCGGGGCCAGACGCCGGCGGTGCACTGCCGCAACCGCAGCAACTCGCGCTGGACAGCGCGTGGATCAAGCACTACCCCTTGCATGCCGCCGCGGAAGGGGCCGAGGGCGTGGAACAGCGTCTGGTGTTCGTCGGCGCCTTGGCGCTCACGCTGGCGGGCGGCGTGCTGGCGCATCAGCTCTGGGACGCGCGCCAGCAAGGCCAGGCGCTGGCCCGGCAGATTGCCGATATCAGGACTGCAACGGCGCCAGTGCTCACGGCGCGTGACGCCACCATCGCCGCCGTCGACGAAGTCGAGAAGCTTGCCGCCTGGTTTGCGCTGCCACTGCCCGTGGATGTGATCGGCTATCTGAATGACACGCTGGGCAGGTCCGGCGTGCAGGTCAAGGACCTTGACCTTGAAGGCAACAAGCTGCGCCTCGGCCTGCAGCTCACGCCCAGCGCGACGCGCGCCGGCATCGTGAAGGACCTTCAATCCGGCGGCTGGTTTGTCGACGTGAACGAAGTGCGCGCCGATAACGCGCGCGGCCTGTTGACGATGGAGATGCGCATCGTCGGCTTGCGTCCGCCGGCGGCTGGCAGCGCTGAAGCCACGGTGACTGCCGCAGTTGCCGCACCGCAACCCGCGCCAGCAACGGCTGCGCCAGCGCCGATCGCGCAGGCGCCCATGCCCGCCCCGGCGCAGGTCTCGCCCGCGCCGGCGCGCCCGCAGCCCGTCCCGCAGGGGCCAGCCAAGCCCATCATCGCCAAGCCGGATGCGAACGGTCTGCCGCCCCCGGATGTTTTCAATGCCATACCGAACCGCTGATGAGTCGTGACGCTGTGCTGACGCCATGGGCGCAATTGCGCGAGCAGTGGCAGGAATCCCGCCTGGTCCGCCTGGGTGCCTGGCTGGGCGTCGCGCTGCTGAGCGTCTACCTGCTGCTTGCCGGCTTTGATGAGGTCGATGCGCTGCTCGAGCGCAACCGTGGCTCGGTGGTTGAGCTGGCCCGCCTGCAGGCGCTGGCCAAGGAAAAGGACTGGCCCGAGCGCCGTCGCGAGGCCACGGCCCTCAAGGTCGCCTACGACACGGCCGTCTGGATGGAGCCGGACATCGCGCTGTCCGAAGCCGGCCTGCAGGACTGGTTGCGCAACGTGACGCAGCGCCTGGGCCTGAAGGTGCGCGAGATCACTCTCGTACGCGCCGAACCTTCTGCCAAGCCCGCGGGGAATGTGCCGGCGGGCTATGTCGAGCTGCATGCTCGCGTCAGCGTCGAGCTGCAGCGCACGCCGCTGTTCGTGCTGCTGGCCGAAATGGCCAACCAGGAGCGGCGCATCGTCGTCGAGCGCCTGTCCATCCGCAGCCAGAGTCAGCCGGCGGTCGCTGACATGGACCTGCGCATCCTTGCCAGGCCGGGGGGTAAGCCATGAAGGCCATGCCCTGGGTCTTGTTGGCGGTGGCACTCGGCCTGGGTTGGCTGATCGCGCCGGCGCCCGAGGCCGATCCTTCGCTCATCCAGGCTCGCAAGGAAAGTTGGAGGCTGCCCGACCTGCCGCAGCGCCCCGACCAGGCAAGCCGCGCGATGGCCTTGGCTGCCTCGCCCATCTTCGAACCCGAAGCGGCTGTTTTGGCGGCCGCTGCGGCCGACGCAGCAGCCAAGGCCGAAGACAAGCGTTGGCGTGTCGCCGGCGTGTTCGGGCGTGGGCAGGAGCGCAAGGTGCTCATCAGCTTTGTCACTGCCGGCAAGGCGCCGCTGCGACTGGCCGTGGGTGACAAGGTTCCCAGCGGTGAGCGCATCACCCTGATCCGCGACGGCGAGGTGCTGATCCGCGTCGGCAACAAGCAGGTTCCGTTGGGAGCTGATTACCGTGAGTGAAAACAAAATGTTCCTGACGCTGCGACCGATCGCCCTCGCGGCCGGTGCCATGGTCGCCCTGAGCGGCTGTGCACCCATCGTGCCCGTATTGCCCAAGCCGCTGCCAGTGGCCAGCCTGGCCCCCAATTCCGCTACGCAAGGGGAGACTGGCGGCCGTGATGCAACGCGCGTTGTCCCCGGCCCCAAGGCGCCCGAGGTCGACACGCCCAGCCTGGCAGTCACGGCCCCGGTGGCCCAGCCCCGGGACGAGGTCGTTGCTGCGGTCAACCTGCAGCAGGTGGCCCTGCCCACCTTCATCCAGGTCGTGTACGCCGATGTGCTGAAGAAGAACGTCAGCGTCGACCCGGCCGTGATTGCCCGGCCTGATCTCGTCACGTTCAAGGCCGGTGGCGGCCAGACGGCGGCTCAGGTCGAGACCGCGGTGCGCCTGCTACTCAAGAGCTACGGCCTCTCGGTGATCGAGGTGGGCGGACTCGTGCGCGTGGTGCCCGACAACGCCAACCAGGGCGGCGACCTGCCGGGCATCCGTTATGGCGCCGCACTTCCGGAAGTCCCGCCGTCGCTGCGTCCGGTCTTTCAGCTGATTCCGTTGGAGTCGGTCCGCCAGGTCGACGTGACGGGCTGGCTGCGCACGCTGTTTGGTGACCGCATCAGGGTGCAGGAAGACTCGACCCGCAATGCGGTGCTGATCAGCGGCAACCCCGACAACGTCAAGGCGGCCATCGAAGCCCTCGCGGTGCTTGACCAACCCGCGCTCAAGGGACGCACCAGCCTGACGCTGACGCCCGCCTTCTGGTCCGCAGAGGAACTGGCCCGTCGTCTTGGCGAGGTGCTGTCGGCGGAGGGCTATGCGGTCCACCCGGTAGGCTCCGCGATCACCCAGGGGGGCTTGCGCAGTCCGATCATCCTGCTGCCGATCTCGAGCCTGAACCAGGTCTTCGTCTTTGCCGCCGGTGACAAGGTGGCCGCCCATATTGCCGAATGGGCCAAGACCCTGGACCGACCCAACGAGCGCGGTGTCGGCAAGAACCTGTTCACCTACCCCGTCAAGCACAAGGACGCCGAGCAGCTCGCAGTGACTCTGGAGCGTGTGCTGGGCGGCGGTGGGTCGGTCGCCAGCACCACCCAGGCAGCTGGCGGCACATCCCCCACTGGCAGCACCGCCACCACGACGACGACGGCCAGCCGCTTGTCCAACGTCGTGGTCGACAAGGCCAGCAACACGCTGATCTTCCAGGTCAACCCTGAAGAGTTCGGGCAGGTCTCGGCCCTGCTGCAGACTCTGGACAAGCCGACCAAGTCCGCACTGATCGAAGTGACGGTCGCCGAGCTGAAGCTCGAGGATGGTGCGCAGCTGGGCGTGCAGTGGCTCACCAGTCATCTGGAAGGCAAGGCGGGCTTCACGGCCAATGCTGGCAGCGGTTCGGGCGCCGTCGGCGGCTTCAACATTTCTGTCCTCAATTCGCTGGGCGGCCAGCGCGTGGCCATCGATGCATTGGCCAGCAACTCTCGCGCCACCATCCTCTCCAGCCCGCGCCTGATGGCCCGCAACGGCGAGACGGCGTTGATCCAGGTCGGTGACGAGGTGCCGGTGCTGAGCCAGCAGATCGCCACGCCCAGCACCACGGGCGGCTCCGCCGGCAATCTGCTGGCGACCTACCAGTACCGCTCGACGGGCGTCATCCTGAAGATCAGGCCCGTCATCCACTCGGGCGACCAGATCGACATCGATCTTTCCCAGGAAGTCAGTCAACCCGTGCAGACGACCTCGGGGATCACCACGACGCCGACCATTTCCACCCGCCGCGTCGAGACCAAGCTCACGCTGCGCAACGGCGCGACCATGCTGCTGGCGGGCCTGATCGACGGCACCTCCTCCGATGGCAACGGCGGCGTGCCCTTCCTCAAGGACATCCCCATCCTGGGCAGCCTGTTTCGCAACCAGACGGTCAAGAAGACACGTCGCGAGATGATCATCCTGATCACGCCCTACATCGCCAACGACTCCACCGAGGCCGAGGCGATCACCGAGAGCTTCCGCAAGAGCCTGGGCGACTGGGCCCGTGTGCCGGCGCCTGAAGCCGGAAGCTCCGCGCCGAAGCCATGACCGAATCCGTCGCTCCGCGCCTGATCGGCGAGCTGCTGCTCGCCCGGGAGCAGATCCGCCCCGACGACCTCAACGCGGCGCTGCGCTTCCAGGCGGAGCAGGGCGGTCGCATCGGCGCGGTGCTGCTGCGCATGGGCGCAATCACCGCCGAGCGGCTGTACGCCGCGCTGTCCGAGCAGCTCGGCATGGGCTGGCTGAGCTTTGACGAACTCGACGAGGCGGCCCTGCGCCTGGGGCTGCAGGAGCTGCAGAGCAGCTCGGCGCAACTGCTCAGGCTGGGCGTGCTGCCCTGGCTCGACGAGGCGGGCTGGCAGCTTGCCTGTGCCGATCCTCTGGAGGCCGAGGTGCGCGAGTTTGCGCAACAGCAGCCGGCGCTCAAAGCGGCGCGCTGGTGGCTGATCGCCCCTGACGACGCCCAGCGCTGGGTCCAGCGCCTGCAGCAGGGCGACCTCGCCATGCAGATGCTGGACGAGCGGACCCTGCGCGAGATGGCCGAGGACGCGCCCGTCATCGCCTGGGTCAACAACCTCATCGCCCAGGCCGTCGAGTCGCGCGCTTCGGACATCCACCTGGAGCCCGGCGAGCGCGAGTTCGAGGTCAGGCTGCGCATCGACGGCCAGCTGCACACGCGACTGGCCCTGGGCATGGACCGCTATCCGGCCGTCGCCTCGCGCATCAAGCTGATCGCCGGCGTCGACATCGCCGAGCGCCGCCTGCCGCAGGACGGCCGCATCTCCACGCGCGCCGCCGGCGCCGAGATGGACGTGCGGGTCTCGTCCATCCCGGCCGTCTATGGCGAGTCCATCGTCATGCGCCTGCTGCCCAAGAAGCGCGCCGACCTGACGCTGGAGCGGCTGGGTCTGCGGCCCTCGCAGTTGCGCCAGTTCAAGCGCTGGCTGGGCCTGGCCAACGGCCTGGTGCTGGTGACGGGCCCGACCGGTGCCGGCAAGAGCACGACGCTGTATTCCGCGCTGGCCGCCACCAACGACCAGACGCGCAAGATCCTCACCGTCGAGGACCCGGTCGAGTTCCGCCTGCCGCAGGTCATCCAGGTGCAGGCCCAGCCCGAGATCGGCTACACCTTTGCGCGGGCCCTGCGCGCCTTCCTGCGCCACGACCCGGACATCATCATGGTCGGCGAAATCCGCGACCGCGAGACGGCCGAGATCGCCATCCAGTCCGCGCTGACCGGCCACCTGGTGCTGGCGACGCTGCACACCAACGACGCGCCCTCGGCCGTGACGCGGCTGGTGGACATGGGCGTCGAGCCCTTCCTTGTCGGCGCCTCGCTGCGCGCCGTCATGGCCCAGCGCCTGGTGCGACGCCTCTGCGAGGTCTGCGCCGTTCCCACCGACGAAACCCCGGCGCTGGGTGATGCCGACCTGACACGGGCAATCGCCGATGCACGCGCCGAGGACGGCGCCGCGGAGCTGCCGCGCTGGCGCCGCCATGTCGGCTGCCCGGCCTGCCAGAACACCGGCTTCAAGGGCCGCGTCGGCATCTACGAGATGCTGGATGTGGGCGCCGAGATGCAGCACGCGATCGCCCGCGAAGTGGGCCTGCCCGAGCTGGTCGCCATGGCGCGCCAGACCGGCTACCGCTCGCTCGCCCAGGAAGGCGCGCTCAAGGTCGTGCAGGGCGTGACGACGCTGGATGAAGTGCTGCGCGCCACCGGCACGGCTGACGCCTGATGCGCTTCGACTACACCGCACGCGACGTCGCGGGCCAGCCCCACAGTGGCCAGCTCGAAGCGACCGACCAGGCCGACGCCATGGCGCGCCTGACGGCCCAGGGCATGACGCCCGTCAGCCTGCAGGCGCGCACGGCCGTACCGGTGCGGTCCAAGGCACGCGGCAGCATCAAGCTGGCCGATCAGGTCGTGCTGCTGCGCGAGCTGGCCACGCTGCTCACCGCTGGCGTGACGCTCGGCGATGCATTGCCCAGCCTTTCCGAGGCCTACGAAGGCCAACCACTGGGGGTGCCGCTCGCGCAGATGGAGACCCTGGTGCGCGGTGGTGGCCGGCTGTCGGACGCCTTGCGCATCACGTCGCTGCGCATGCCGGTCTATGTGATTGCGCTGGCCCAGGCCGGCGAGGCCAGCGGCGACATCGCCCGCGCGCTGCAGGAATCAGCCGAGCAGATGGAGCTTGCCCGCAAGGCCAACGAGGACCTGCGCAGCGCCCTCATCTATCCGAGCGTGCTCGTCGGTGCCGGCTCGCTGGCCGTGTTCTTCATCTTCGTCGGCGTCGTGCCGCGCTTTGCCAACCTGATCAAGGGCAGCCGCCAGGTGCCCGAGCTGTCGCGCTGGGTCATCGAATCGGGCGTCTACGTCCGCGGCCATCTCTTCGAGTCGGCCCTCATCATTGCGGCGCTGGTCGGCATCATCGTGACCAGCCTGTCGCGCGAGTCGACGCGTCAGGCCCTGCTGCAGAGCCTGGCGCGCCTGCCGGTCGTCGGCCCCTGGCTGGTGCAGGCCGAGATCGGCCGCTGGGCCACGGTGCTGGGCAGCCTGCTGTCCAACCGCGTGCCGGTCCTGACGGCCATGGAACTGGCCCAGGGCGTCATCCGCCTCGGCATGCTGCGCTCGGGCCTGGAGCGTGCCACCAAGGGCCTGCAGCAGGGCCAGTCGCTCAGCGCCGGCCTGGAGACCCAGGCCTGGTTCCCGCGCACACGGCTCAACCTCATCCGCGTCGGTGAGCGGTCGGGCGAACTGCCCAAGATGCTGCTGGCCCTGGGCCACAGCCAGCGTGACGCGGCCGCCGTGCTTCAGCGCCGCATGCTGGGCCTGATCGAACCCATCGCCATCATCCTCATTGGCGCCGTCATCGGCGTCGTCATGGTGGCCGTCATGATGGCCATCACGAGCTTCGATACGCTCGTCTGAGATCAGCCGCGTTGCGCGGCATCCAGCGCCGCGACGCCTGGTGCTGCGGGAGGTGGAACGGGTTGTTCGTAGTGCTCGATACGCCCCTGGCGGACTCGACCCAGTGCCGCCGCCAGCGCCGCCTCGGGGCCCGCCTGCAGGCCCAGCTGTTGCATCACCCGGGCCACCGTGGCCCGAGGGTCGGCTGCCAGTGCGGTCTGCTCGACGCTGATCCAGCGCCCCGGCGGCAGCTCGGCCTGCAGTTGCTGCAGCACCTGGGCGCAGCCCTGCAGCGCCGTGCCCAGAAAGGCATCCAGCCCGTCAGGGGCGCCCGGCGTCAAGCGGTGCTCGGCAAACATCGCCTGCCACATCTTGCGATTGGAGTGGAAGACGGTCGCCGCATCGCGCACCATCCAGACGACCTGGGCCTCGGGGAAGCGTTTCAGCAGCGCCGGCAGGCGAAAGCTGTGGTTGGGCGACTTGAGGATCAGTCGTCGGCCGGGTTGGCCGCCGGACGCGAGCACGCCAGCCATGAAGCGCTCGAAGCGCGGCAGCCATTCGGCCTCATGGGCGTTCCAGTAGCCGGGGTCCAGCGTGTGCAGCAGCGTCGGCAGGCGCTCCGGCATCAGGAAGCCGCGGTAGGCCGAATCGACGCCCAGCGTCAGCAGCGCGAACTCGTCCTCCTGCGGCGACAGCGCGCTGATCTCCAGCCCATCCATCGGCCGTGCCACGCCGCTGCGGGCGGGAGGCGCCGGCAGCAACTGGAAGGCGGTGGCGTTCATGCACTGCCAG
The DNA here is from genome assembly GCF_056406535.1 of Roseateles sp. P1_C1_2. NCBI lineage: Bacteria > Pseudomonadati > Pseudomonadota > Betaproteobacteria > Burkholderiales > Sphaerotilaceae > Roseateles > Roseateles sp. P1_C1_2. The sequence goes on along the minus strand of NZ_JBFUAB010000001.1, from coordinate 356,037 downwards.
GTCAGCGGCGTGGGCCAGCCCGTCGCGGCCGTCAACAGTTCGTGCATGACCGTCGTGCCGCTGCGCCAGGGGCCGACGATGAAGAGGGGCGGTGCGAGGGGCTGCGCATCCGCGACGCGGGCTTCGCTCAGCTTGCGGTTCAGCGTCGCCCAGGCAGAGCGCCAGCGCAGCTGGGCGCGCGTGCCCAAGGCCAGCGACGACCAGCCCGCGCCTGCCCGCAGCCACTTCAGCAGCTCGGCATCGAAGCTGTGCAGCGGGCTGGTACTCATCGCGGGTCGAACTGCGCGGCGCGGCGCTTCTCGACAGCAGCGAGCTGCTGGTCCAGCAGCGTGCGCAGGCGCCTGGCCGTGTCGGCGTCGGTCTTGCTCAGGTCGTGGAGTTCGTGCGGGTCGGCAGCCAGGTCGAACAGCTCGGCCTGGTTCTCGCCGAGGTCCAGCACCAGCTTGTGCGAGCCGTCGATGACAGCGTAGTGCCCGTGCTGGATCGGCTGGAAGCGGCTCTGGCGCTCCATGGCCATCGCATACACGGGCTGCGCTGGCAGGGCTTCGCCCAGCAAGGCGGGCTTGAGGCTGCGGCCGTCGGCCTGCGGCAGGGGCGCCAGACCCAGCACGTCGGCGATGGTCGGCGCCACGTCGTCCAGGCCGACCGGCGTGTGCACCACGCGCGCCGTGCGCTGGCCCGGCAGCTTGATGACCAGGGGCACGCGGATGACCGCCTCGTGCAGCCATTGGCCGGCATGGCCGATATAGCCGCGCTCGAAGGACTCGCCGTGGTCAGAGGTGACGACGACCAGGGCGCTGTCCAGCTTGCCCTGGCGCTCGAGTTCGTCGAAGAAGCGACCCAGCGCCTCGTCGGCACCCATGATGGCCTCGCGGTAGCGGAGCCGGTGCTTGTCGATCAGCGCCTGCTGCGGCGGGTTGTAGCGCGTCATGCCCAGCATCTGCGACCAGTGGTCCAGCTCGCCCTCGGGCAGCAGCTTGTGCTTGGTGCTGGGCGGCGGCAGATAGGGGTCGTGCGGCGGCAGCGTGTGCAGCCACATGAATTGCGGGCGCTGGTTCTGCTGGGCGCGCGCGAGCAGCGGCCGGGCGGCGTCGTAGGTCTGCTCGGGCGCGAACGGGCTGCGCTCGGGGAAGAGGCGCACGTCCAGCGTGTCCAGCAGCGGGATCAGGCCGGACAGCCAGAAGGGCAGCGTCGTGTCGGGGAAGGCGCTCAGCGCGACGCGCGGCTTCAGGCCCAGCGACGGCGAGGGCGCGATGGCCTGCGTCGTGTACTCGTCGTAGCTGCCATGGTGGCGCGGGCTGGCCATCAGGTTGGCACTGATGGAGTGGGCTTCATAGCCCTGGGCGCGCAGCTGGCTGGCCAGCGTCTGGCCGCGCATGGCCGGCGCCATCTTGGCGACGATCTGTACGCCCCAGTGCGACCAGGGCAGGGCGCCGGTTTCCATGGTGGCCGTGCTGGGCGTCGTGAAGTTGCCCGAGGCGTAGTGGCGGTCGAAGCAGCTCGCGCGGCCGGCGAACTCGCGCAGCCGCGGCATCGTCGTCGGGCCGCCAGGCGCGTCTGCGCAGACGGCCGCGTCCTCCGCGGCCAGCGTGTCGATGGTGATCAGGTAGACATCGGGCAACTGGGCGCGCACCGGCGCCGAGTCGGGGGGGGGCGTCAGGCCCGTCATGCGCGGCGGGTGCAGCAGCAGCCAGACCACCGACACGAACAGCAGCAGCAGTGCCGGCGCCTGCAGGCTGCGCAGCGGCGGCACGAGGCGAGCGAGCACATAGGACAGGCGCCGGCCGCGCAGCATCAGCCCCGAGGCCACCAGCAGCAGCGCCACGGCGACCAGCCGCGCATTGGCGGACAGCGCGAAGTCGCCTTCCGTCACCAGTTTCAACCAGGCCCAGCTGGCCGAGCCGAACTGCCACAGGCAGATCCAGCAAACCGGCAGCAGCGTCGCGGCCCAGCCCACGACATGGGCACTGGCGGCGGAGGCGCCCAGGCGCCGCAGCAGTCCCGCCAAGGCGACGGAGAGGCCGGCCAGCAACAGGGCCGGCAGCGTCAGCAGCAGCAGCGCCAGCGCGACGTCGCGCGCGAGCTCGGCCGTGGTCTGGAAGGCCAGGAAGGCGTCGACCTGGCGCAGCAGCACCCAGGGCATCCACAGCAGGCCCAGCGCCGCGAAGGCAACGCCGAAACAGGCGCGAAACTGCGCCGGCGGCAACTCAGGATGGGAGCGTTCGGCGCTCGCGCCGAGCTTCATTCAGCGCCGCGTCCGGTCAGTCGGCGCCACAGGCGGCGCGCCAGCGCGCTGATCCATTGGCGCAGGAACAGCCAGACACCCACAAGGCCCGCGAACACCGGGGCCAGCAGCTGGAACAGCATGCCGCCGGCATTGGGGTCGATGTAGGCCTGCGCCGGCAGGCTCACCAGTGCCAAGTACAGCGCCACGCACAGCAGAAGAGGGGACGGCTTCATGTCGGGATCTTGAACGGCCCGGATCAGCCGGGCGCTAAGCCACCCGACACTCGCGGACGGCCAAAACCTCCATTTTATCGGGCTGACCAAGGTATCGATTTGTGAAGCCGGCGGCCGGGCTCGCGGGCGGGGGGGCTCCTTACAATCCGCGCCCCTTCTCCCCCTTCGCCGGCCCCTCCTTCTTGAAGCTCGCCAAGCACACGCTCCTCAACCTGTTCGGCCTTGGCGCACCGCTGCTGCTGGCGCTGTTCTCCATCCCGGCGCTGATGCATGGCCTGGGCGTCGAGCGTTTCGGCCTGCTGACCCTGGTCTGGGCCGTGACCAGCTACTTCGGGCTCTTCGACCTGGGCCTGGGGCGGGCGCTGACGCAGCAACTGGCCATCCTGATCGACCGCAAGCAAGACGAGCGCATCGGCCCGCTCAGCGCCTCGGCGCTGCTGCTGATGGCGGCCCTGGGTGCCGTCGCTGGCGCGCTGATGATCCTGCTGGCCCCCTGGGGCGTGGACCTCATCAAGGCCTTGCCGAATCGCGGCGAGGCCATCGCCGCCTGCTGGGCCATGGGCCTGGCCGTGCCCTTCATCGTCGTGACCGCCGGCCTGCGCGGCATGCTCGAGGCCTGCCATGCCTTCGAGGTGCTGAACTATGTGCGCCTGCCCATGGGGCTGTGGACCTTCGCCGGGCCCTGGATCGTGCTGCACTGGGTCGGTCCCAACCTGCTCCTCATCACCGTCGCGCTGGCGTTGGGCCGCGTCGTCGGCTTTGCCGTGCATGGCTGGCTGGCCTGGCGGGCCCTGCCGCAGTTGCGCGGCCGGCTGCACTGGCAGGCAGCGTGGCTGCGCCCGCTGCTGGTGTCGGGTGGCTGGCTGACGCTGAGCAACATCGTCAGCCCCTTCATGGGCTACGTGGACCGCTTCATGATCGGTGCCACCGTGTCTGCCGCGGCCGTCGCCTATTACGCGACACCCCAGGAGATCGTCACCAAGCTCTGGATCATCCCGGGCGCGCTGACGGCCGTGCTGTTCCCCGCCTTCGCGGCCCAGGCCGCCCGCAAGGACGCCGACGCCTGGGCCCTCTACGACAAGGCCGTACGCATCCTGTTTGCCGTGCTGCTGCCGATCTGCGCGGTGCTGGGCCTGTTCGCCAGCCCCATCCTGACGCTATGGATAGGGCCGGAGCTGGCGGCGCACAGTGCGCCCATCCTGCGCGTGTTCTCCGTGGGCATCCTCATCAACTGCCTGGCCCACGTACCGCTGACCTGGCTGCACGGCGCCGGACGCTTCCGAGCGCCGGCCCTGCTGCATTGCGCCGAGCTGCCGCTATTCCTGCTGGCGCTGTGGATGCTGAGCGCCCAATGGGGCCTGATGGGCGCGGCCACGGCCTGGCTGCTGCGCATGGTGGGTGACGCCGCGGCCCTGTTCTGGCTGTGCCGCCTGGAGCGACGCAGCCAGTAAGGCGCGTCGCACCGGCTGCCTACAATCGCCGCGCCTCTCCAGCCGACCCATGTCCCAGCCCCTCGTCACCCTCGTCACTCCCGTCTACAACCAGGCCGAATACCTGGCGGCGACCATCGAAAGCGTGCTGGCCCAGGACTATGCGGCGCTGGAATACATCGTCATCGACGACGGCTCCAGCGATGAATCGCTGGCCCTGGCGCGGCGCTACGAGGCCTCTCACCCGGGCCGCCTCACCGTGCTGACCCAGGCCAACAGCGGCCAGGCCGCCACGCTGAACCGCGGCTGGGGCATGGCCAGGGGCGAGATCCTGGCCTATCTGAGCTCCGACGACTGCCTGGTGCCGGGCGCCGTGCGGCGCATGGTCGAGGTGTTGCAGGCCAAGCCGGCGACCGTCGTGGCCTATTGCGACTTCTGGCTCATCGATGCGCAGGGCAGTCGCCTGCGCGAGTCCCGAACCGAGGAGTTCGATGCCGAGCGGCTCAGCGTGGATCTGGTCTGCCAGCCGGGCCCGGGGGCGTTTTTCCGCCGCGGCGTGTTCGAGGCAAGCGGTGGCTGGCGGCCTGACCTGCGCCAGGTGCCGGACTACGAGTTCTGGCTGCGCGCCGCGGGGCAGGGCGGTTTTGTCCGCGTGCCCGAAGTGCTGGCCGAATACCGCATCCACGAGGGCTCGGCATCGTTTCGCGTGATGCCCGAAGCCCGCGCCGAGGAGATCGTGCGGGTCATGCAGGCCTACTGGGCCGCGCGGCCGGGGCAGGCCGGTGCCCAGCGGTCGATTGCGCGCGCCTACAGCCTTGCAGCCAAGAACCATGGCCAGTCCGGCCGGATCGGCGCGGCGCTGCGCTGCTTTGCCCAGGCGCTCAAGCGCCGCCCGGGTCTGCTGTTCGATCTGGGTATCTGGCGGCAATTGCTGGTCGGTTTCCTGCGCCGCGGCTGGTACCAGCTGCGCGCGTCGACGCGAGTCGCCTGAAGTGAAGGGCAAGCTGTTCTGGCTCGGGCTGCTGCCGGCCATGATCGTGCTGGCCGGGGTGGCCGACGCGACCGTTGGCCATGGCCCGCTGCTGTGGGCGCTCACGGCGGTCAGCATCGGCCTGCTGGTGCTGATGAAGTGCACGACCGTGTCCTGGTTCTACAGCTTCATGGCCGTGTTCTATGTGCTGGGCTGCTGGTTCAAGGTCATGGCCCACCACATCACCGACATTCCCTATGTCGAGCCTTCCGGCAACTTTTCCGGTGCCCCGTCGGAGTGGGTGGAGTACTACGAGTTCGCGCTGGCCATCGGCGTGGCGCTGCTGCTCGGGCGGCTGCTCAGTCTGGCCTTCTGGGACCGGCGCCCGCCGCACGAGCGCCGTATCCGATTCATGGCCGGCCCTGTCAGTGCCAAGGAATGGGGTGGACTGATCGGTGTGGCGGCGGTGTTCTACCTGATCAACAACCTGGCCGCCTTCTTCGTGACTGGGGTGAACGCCCGGGTCACGCTGCCCTTCGCTTTGAACGCCCCGCTCGCTTTCATGGCGCTGATCGGTTTTGCCATGGTGCTGGCCACCTATGTGTCGCGCGACGTCGCCGAGCGCGGCCGGCTGACGATAGGCGCAGCGGTCTCGGTGCTGATGGTCACGTCCATCGCCTCCATCTCCATGGCCAGCCGCGCGGCCGTCATCATGCAGTCCGTCCCCATCCTGCTGGGCGCCTACTACCTGCAGTCGCGCTGGGGGCGTTATCGCTTCAGCAAGCTGCCGGTGCTGTTGTTCGCGCTCTTCCTGGTCGTCGTGCTGGGGGTGGTGTCGATCTACCGCGTGCAGGTGTTCTCGGGCATCGGCAGCGTCGACCGGGAGATGTTGTCCTTCTTTCTTGTTGAAAGCAGCCTGCTGGCGCTGGACCGCTGGGTCGGCGCCGAGGCCTTGATGGTGGCGGTGGCCGAGCCGGGTCGCTCGACCGAACTCTTCTGGCGGCTGATGGGCGAGGATCCGGCCATCGGCGTCGACTCCATCTACCAGCAGCTTTCCGGCGGCAAGTACGAGTTCCTGCAAGGCCTGACCTTCTTGACCCTGCCGGGTTATTTCGGCGTCATCAGCCTGACCGGGCAGATGGTGCTGATCTTTGGCCTGACGCTGCTGATGATGGTGCTGGGCCTGGCCTACGAAATGCTGATCCGGCGCCTGTTGCACCACCAGATGGTGCCCGTGGCGTTGATCTGCGTCGCGGTCGCTAACGCATTGACACAGTTGAGCTTCCCAAGATTGCTCACGCCCTTCCTGTTGCAGATGACAGTACTGGCTCTGCTGCTGGGCTGGTTCATGCGTCGGCGCATGGGTGTGGTCCAGGTCGAAGAGCCAGCACCTCCAGCCGAACTGCGGGTGGCCGAAGGCCTTTGACCCGGCCAGCGTCCTCGGCCGGCATTGGCTGAGTGACAATGGAGTCAGTTGTACGGGAGAGCTAGATGATCGCCGACCGGCGCAGCCCCAGAGAGGGCCGCTGGAGGCCCACTCCGCTTCATATCGTCTGGATCGGCTTGCTGGCGCCTGCGCTCACGGCCGGCGTTTCCACCAGCGTTGGCCCGCAGGTCGCCCTGTTCGTGTTGCTGGCCGGATGGCTTTCGATCTTCGACGGGCGTGCGACCTGGCAGGGGCTGGTGCTGGGTTTCAGCGTGGCGGCGCTGCTGCTGTGCCACACCGTGGTTGCCGAGAGCCTGGACACCTGCCGCGACCTGATGCTCAAGTCGGTCGCATCGCAAGTGCTGCTCATCCTGGTGATCGCCTCGCTCTGTCTGCTGGCGAGTGCGGCGCGCAGCACGCCTTCCCAGCGCGGCATCGCGCGATTGGTCACCGTGCTGGTGGCGGCGGTGGTGGTCGAGAAGATCTATCTTGTGGCGACCGGTGCCCGCGAGACGATCCGGCCGAGCGGCTTTTTCTCCGAACCCAGCCATTTCGCGCTGACCATTGCGCCGCTGCTGATCTATCTGATCCTCGACGAGAACCCGCGTTGGCGGCGCCATGGCGTGGTGGGCGCGGTGCTCAGCCTGTGGTTGGCAGCCTCGGCCACCCTGTTCCTGCTGCTGGCCGTCGGTCTGGCTGTGATGTGGCTGGCGCAGCATGGCCGGCGCCTGGGCCTGTTCAAGATCCTTCAGGTCATGGTGCTGTCGGTCGTGTTTGCCGGTGTGGCCTATGTGTCGCCGTTCTGGTCTGACTTCATGGACCGGGTCACCAGCCTGGGCAACCAGAGCACGGACGCCAACGTCTCCAGCGTGGTCTATGTGATGGGCTGGGAACTGGCGATCGAAAACCTGCACAACTCCGGTGGCTGGGGGCTGGGCTTCAACCGCATGGGCTGCGAGCCCAGGCCGGTCACCGACGGCGTGGAGGTGCTCGATTTGCTGGGCCTGGAGGATGGCAACTACAACGACGGTTCCTTCCTCGCTTCCAAGGCCCTGAGCGAAATGGGTTACTTCGCCGCGCTGCTGTGGCTGTGGTGCGCTTGGCGGGCGTGGCGCTTTCGGCATTTGCTGCATGGGCAGGACGGATTGCAAACGGAACAGACACGCCTGATGCTGAGCCTGCTGCTTTGCGGCCTGGTCGGCCTGCTGCTGCGTGGGACGGGCTATTTCTCCGGGCCGGTGCTGCTGGCGGCCTATGGCTACTTCTGGCTGCGGGAGGCCAGCCGCCAGCCGGCCGGGCCAACCCCAGTGCCTACAATGCCGGCGCCCAGCCGTGACCTCTCCCCGCGGGGATGAGTGCAGGCGGCTGGCGCCGTGTCCTCATTGAATTGCGCCCTTGCCGATGGCATCGGGGTGCCTCGCATCTGACCATGTCCTCATCCCTACCGTCCAAAGCCGAGCTGACCGACCTGATCTGCGCGCGGCTGGAGTCATCCCTGGCCCAGTTGACCGCGGATTTCGAGGCCTCGGGTCGGCAGGTGGGGGTGCGCCATGCCGTGGTGGACGATCTGCTGCCGACCGATGTGGCGGAGCGCATCGCCGCGGCCTTCCCGGCTCCTTCGCAGATGCGGCTGATGGACAGCTTTCGCGAGTGCAAGTACACGTCCAAGGACTTTGATCGCTTCGACCCCGTGCTGGCCGACATCACGTTCGCGATCCAGGATCCGCGCGTCATCGAGATCGTCGGGCGCATCACCGGCATCCAGGAGCAGATCCCGGACGCCAGCCTCTACGCCGGGGGCCTGAGCGCGATGGTCAAGGGCCACCACCTGGGCCCCCACATCGACAATTCGCACGAGGCGTCGCGCCGCTACTACCGCACCCTCAACCTGCTGTACTACGTGACACCGGGCTGGGCGCTGGAAAACGGCGGCAACCTGGAGCTCTGGGACCAGCGCGTGCGCGACAACGTCACCATCGTCAGCCGCTTCAACCGCCTGGCCATCATGGAGACGACGCCGACCTCCTGGCATTCGGTCAGCCCCGTCGTCGCCGAGGGCACGCGCTGCTGCGTCTCCAACTACTACTTCTCGCCCCGCTCACCGACTGGCGAGGACTATTTCAACGTCACATCGTTCAGCGCCCGGCCCGAGCAGCCGCTGCTGCGCCTGCTGGCCCGCGTCGACAACGGGCTGCGCCAGGGCGTGCGTGCGCTGGTGCCGCAGGGCCTGGGCAAGAAGGACGTCTACCAAGGCCCCAAGCCGTGACGCTGCAGGCGGGGCGCCTGTTGCTGTACGCGCCCAATGTCCACACGGGTGGCGGCTTTGTGCTGCTGCAGGCCTTGCTGGCAGCCTGGCCGACGGAGCGGCCCCTGGTCGCCTGGCTCGATGCGCGTGCGCGCGAGCGGCTGGCGGTGCCTGCAGGGGCTGCCGTGCAATGGGTGCAGGCATCGGCCGGGTCGCGCCTGGGTGCCGAGGTTTCGCTCGCGTCCGCCGGCACCGCGAAGGACCGGCTGCTGTGCTTCCACGGCCTGCCGCCGCTGATGCGCAATGCCGCGCCGGTGTGGCTGTTCCAGCAGAACCGCAACTACCTCGGCCAGGTGCCGCTCGCAGCCTTCGGCTGGAAGACGCGCCAGCGCCTGCGCTTCGAGCAGGCCATCAGCCGCTGGCTGCGCTACCGCGTGGCGCGCTACTGGGTGCAGACGCCATCGATGGCGCGCGCCGTGCAGGACTGGTACGGGCCGGAAAAGGCTGACATCCGCGTGCTGCCTTTCGCGCCGCCGGCACCGGAGTCGCTGCCCGCCGCTGGCAAGGCCTGGGACTTCATCTTCGTCGCCGATGGCGAGGCCCACAAGAACCATCGCAGCCTCGTCGAGGCCTGGCGGCTGCTGGCCGAGCAGGGCCTGCACCCGACGCTGGCGCTGACTCTGTCTGACCGCGACGCCGGCCTCGCAGCCTGGGTACAGTCGCAGGCGGGAGAGCATGGCCTGAAGATCAGCAACCTCGGCCCTCGCTCGCACGAGGAAGTGCTGGCGCTGTATCGCAGCGCCAAGGCCCTGGTCTTCCCGTCCAAGGGTGAATCCTTCGGACTGCCGCTGATCGAGGCGCGTCAGGCCGGCCTGCCCATCCTGGCGGGCGAGCTCGACTTCGTGCGTGACGTCTGCGAACCGGTGCAGACCTTCGATCCGGCCTCCGCCGTGTCCATCGCCCGCGCCGTGAAGCGCTTTCTGGGCCAGGGCGAAGCGCCCTTGCAGCCGGCCCGCGCGGCGGACTTCCTGCAGGCTCTGTTCGACGCATGAAGGTCTTGCTGCTGAGCCAGCATTTCTGGCCCGAGTCCTTTCGCATCAACGAGGTGGCCCAGTCCCTCGTCGAGCAGGGCTGCGAGGTCACGGTGCTGACCGGCAAGCCCAACTACCCGGAAGGTCAGCTGTTCCCGGGCTATCGCGTCGGCGGCATCCAGCGCGAGCGCCACGAGGGCTATGACATCGTGCGCGTGCCGCTGCTGCCGCGCGGCGTGGGCGGCGCCAAGCGCCTGGTGCTGAACTACCTGTCCTTCCTGTTCTGCGCCTCCATGATGGGGCCCTGGGCCCTGCGCGGGCGGCGCTTCGACGCCATCTTTGTCTACGGCACCAGCCCCATCCTGCAGGCCATCGCAGCCATCGTGCTGAAGTGGCTCAAGGGCGCCGCCCTGGTCGTCTGGGTGCAGGACCTGTGGCCGGACAGCCTGCAGATCACCGGCTTCGTGAAGAGCCCGCGGCTGCTGGCGGCCGTCGCCACGGTGGTGCGCTGGATCTACCGGCGCAGTGATCTGCTGCTGGTGCAGTCGCCCGCCTTCGTGGCGCCGGTCGAGGCGATGGCGGGTGGCACGCCGGTGCAGGTGCACGAGAACCCCGGCGACCGCGCCTCGTCGGCGCCGCGCGTGCCCACGGCGCTGCAGCTCGACCCGGCTGAATTCAATATCGTCTTTGCCGGCAACCTGGGCACGGTGCAGTCGCTGGACTGCGTGCTCGACGCCGCCGAGCAACTGGGCGCGCACAGCGGGGTGCGCTGGGTGCTGGTCGGCAGCGGCGCGCGCGACGCCTGGTTGGCCGAGCAGGTGGCCCGTCGYGGACTGACGCAGGTGAGGCTGGCCGGGCGCCTGCCGCCCGAGCAGATGCCGGCCGTCTTCGAACAGGCCGGCGCGTTGCTGGTCAGCCTGACCGGCGGCCCGGCCTTGAGCCGGACGGTTCCGAGCAAAATACAGGCCTATCTGGCCGCCGGCCGGCCCATCCTCGCCTCCATGGACGGCGAAGGGGCCCGGGTCGTGCAGGCCGCCGGTGCGGGCCTGGCCAGTGCGGCGGAGGATGCTGAAGGGCTGGCCAAAGCGGCGCAGGCCTTGCAGGCCATGTCGCCCGAGCAGCGGCAAGGGATGGGCGAGGCCGGCCGGCGCTACTACGCCGAGCATTACGAGCCGGACCGCCTGGCCCGGGCCCTGGTGGGACATTTCGAGCGCGCCGTCGCGGCGCGCCGCTGATGAAAGAAGAAGTTGCGATGAGTCAGAACAAGCGGCGCCTGCTGGTGCTGGGCGCCAGCGGCATGCTGGGCAACGCGGTGCTGCGTGTGTTTGCGGCCGATCCGGCCTACGAGGTCTTCGGGTCGGTGCGCAGCCCTAGCGTCATCGCCACGCTGCAGGCCAAGGCGCCCGCGGCGCAGTTCGCGGCCGGCGTCGATGTCGAGAGCCTGGACAGCCTGACGCGGGTCTTCGGCCAGGTGCGCCCCGACCTCGTCATCAACTGCATCGGCGTCGTCAAGCAGCTCGCCGAGGCCGACGATCCGCTGACGGCCATTCCGATCAATGCGCTGCTGCCGCACCGCCTCGCGCGCCTGGCGCAAGTGGCCGGCGCCCGCCTCATCCACGTCAGCACCGACTGCGTGTTCTCGGGCAAGAAGGGCGGCTACCTGGAAACCGACCCATCTGACGCCTACGACCTCTACGGCCGCAGCAAGCTGATGGGTGAGGTCGACTACGAGAACGCCGTCACGCTGCGCACCTCCATCATCGGCCACGAGCTGGCCAGCGCCCACGGCCTGATCGGCTGGTTCCTGGCGCAAAACGGGCCGGTGCGCGGCTTTACCAAGGCGGTGTTCTCGGGCTTCCCGACCGTCGAGCTCGCCCGCATCATGAAGGACTTCGTCGTGCCGCACCCCGAGCTGCGCGGCACCTGGCATGTGTCGGCCGAGCCCATCGACAAGTACAGCCTGCTCAAGCTGGCCGCCGCCGAATACGGCCGAGACAACGACATCGCCCCCGACGACAAGCTGGTCATCGACCGCTCGCTGGATTCCAGCCGCTTCCGTGCGGCCACCGGCTATGCGCCGCCCTCCTGGCCCGAGCTGGTGCGCGAGATGCGCGCCTTCGGCTGAGCCCTTTTTCGAGAGATCCCATGTTCAAAGACAAAGTCCTGCTGATCACCGGCGGCACCGGCAGCTTCGGCAACGCCGTGCTGCAGCGCTTCCTGAAATCCGACTTCGCCGAGATCCGCATCTTCAGCCGCGACGAGAAGAAGCAGGAGGACATGCGCATCGCCCTGAAGAGCGACAAGGTCAAGTTCTACATCGGCGACGTGCGCGACTACGACAGCGTGCATGACGCGCTGAACGGCGTCGACTACGTCTTCCATGCGGCTGCGCTCAAGCAGGTGCCGTCCTGCGAGTTCTATCCGATGGAGGCGGTGAAGACCAATGTCGTCGGCGCCGAGAACGTCATGCGCGCGGCCATCGCCCAGGGCGTCAGCCGCGTCGTCGTGCTGTCCACCGACAAGGCCGTCTACCCCATCAATGCGATGGGCATGTCCAAGGCCATGATGGAGAAGGTCATGGTCGCCAAGTCGCGTCTGTGCGACCCGGCCAAGACGGTGCTGTCGGCGACGCGCTACGGCAACGTGATGGCCTCGCGTGGCTCGGTCATCCCGCTGTTCCTGCAGCAGCTGCAGGACGGCAAGCCGCTGACCATCACCGACCCGACGATGACGCGCTTCCTGATGTCGCTGGAAGAGTCGGTCGACCTGGTGCTGTACGCATTCCAGCATGCCCACCCCGGCGACATCTTCGTGCAGAAGGCACCGGCTTCCACCGTCGGCGACCTGGCCGAGGCGATGCGCCAGTTGCTGAAGAAGAGCAACGACATCAACATCATCGGCACCCGCCACGGCGAGAAGCTCTACGAGTCCCTGGTCTCGCGTGAGGAGATGGCCCGCTCCGAGGACCTGGGCGGCTACTACCGCATCCCGGCCGACTCGCGCGATCTGAACTACGCCAAGTACTTCGTCGAGGGTGAGACGGCGATCTCCGAGATCGACGACTACACCTCGCACAACACCCAGCGGCTGAGCGTCGAAGAGGTCAAGCAGGTGCTGCTGCAGCTGGACCTCATCAAGGAGGCCGTGAATGCTTAAGGTCATGACCGTCGTGGGCACGCGGCCGGAGATCATCCGGCTGTCCCGCGTCATCGCCCAGCTCGACCGCCACTGCGAGCATGTGCTGGTGCACACCGGCCAGAACTACGACTACGAGCTCAATGAGGTCTTCTTCAGCGACCTCGGCATCCGCAAGCCCGACCACTTCCTGGAAGCCGCCGGCGCCACCGCCGCCGAGACCATCGCCCAGGTCATCCAGAACGTCGACAAGGTGCTGGAGCTGACCCAGCCCGACGCGCTGCTCATCCTCGGCGATACCAACTCATGCCTGGCGGCCATCGCCGCCAAGCGCCGCAAGGTGCCGATCTTCCACATGGAGGCCGGCAACCGCTGCTTCGACTTCCGCGTGCCGGAAGAGATCAACCGCCGCATCGTCGACCACACCTCGGACATCAACCTCAGCTACAGCCAGATCGCCCGCGACTACCTGCTGCGCGAGGGTTTTCCGCCCGACCAGGTCATCGTCACCGGCAGCCCGATGCGCGAAGTCATCGAGCATTACCGCCCCGGTATCGACGCCTCCGATGTGCTGCAGCGACAGGGCCTGGTGCCCGGCAAGTACTTCGTCGTCAGCTCGCACCGCGAGGAGAACGTCGACGCGCCGGAAAGCCTGCAACGCCTGCTGGTGGTGCTGAACACGCTGGCCGAGCGCTATGACGAGCCCGTCATCGTCTCGACCCACCCGCGCACCCGCAAGCGCCTGGAGACGCTGCTGGCCACGCAGGCCATGCACCCCCGGGTGCAGTTCATGAAGCCCTTCGGTTTCCTGGACTACATCAAGCTGCAGAGCGGCGCGCGGGCCGTGCTGTCGGACAGCGGCACCATCACCGAAGAGTCCTCCATCCTGAACTTCCCGGCGCTGAACCTGCGCGAGGTGCACGAGCGCCCCGAAGGCTTCGAGGAAGCCGCCGTCATGATGGTGGGCTTCGACGTCGAGCGCGTGCTGGACGGCCTGCGCATCCTGGAGACCCAGCCGCGTGGCGACGAGCGCTTGCTGCGGCTCGTCAACGACTACGCGCCGGCCAATGTCTCCGACAAGATCCTGCGCATCATCGTCAGCTACACCGGCTTCGTGAACCGCAAGGTCTGGCGCAAGCCCGGGGCCTGACAGGCACACGCCAACAAAATGGCCGCTCAACCGAGCGGCCTTTTTGTTGTCTGAACGATTGCTCAGCCCAGGCGACCCTTTTCCTTGTACTCGCGGCGCAGCACCAGGCCGGCGCAGGCCAGGAAGGCCAGCATGAAGGCCACCAGCATGTAGGTGCTGCGCTTGGGCTTGGTCTTGCGCTCGGGGATCTCGGCCTTGTCCACCACCTGCAGCTGGCCGCCGTCGCGGCTCTCGTCGATGCGGGCAACCTCGAACTGGCGCGAGATCTGCTCGAACAGCGCTTCCTGGTACTTGAACTCCCGGTAGGCGGAGATGTAGCTGCCCTGGGTGGACGGGGCCTCGTTCTGCCCCAGCTTGTCCATCTCGGCGCGCAGGGCCGACACCTGGGCCGACACCGCCATGACCTCGGCCGCGCTGTCGGACATGGCCCGGCGCAGCACCTGCAGCTTGACCTCGGCGGTCGTCAGCTCGGCCTTGAGCTTGGCGACACCCTCGGCGGTGGCCTTGGGCTCGGCCTTCAATGCGCCGATGCTGATGCCGGTGGCCGCCAGGGCCTGCTGGGCCGCCGTCAGCTTGTCCTTCACCAAGCCCAGCTGCTTCTCGAAGAAGATGCGGCGCTGCTGGGCTTCCGTCAGGGCCAGCCTGGCCGTCAGCGCGCGCAGCTCCTCGATATAGGCCGTGGCCATGTCGGCCGCGACCTTGGGATCGTGGTCGTCGACCTCCAGCGTGATCAGGCCATCCTTGCGGCCCAGCGTGACGCGCGTGTTCTCGCCCAGTTCCTTGCGCGCGTCGACCTTGAACTTGCGCTCGTATTTGTTGACCAGGTCGAAGCGCTCGACCATGCGGTCGGCGACGGTGACGCTCTGCACCAGGGCCAGGTATTGATCGCCGTTGTTCTTGATGCCGCCACCGGCCCCGGCGAGGCTCGCCAGCGCGCCCAGCGAGGCCAGGGCGCCGGCCGCGCCGCTTTGCTGCTGCTGGGGCGGCAGGAAGCTGACGCGCGCCGCATAGGTGGGTGGCACCAGGTAGCTGCCACCCAGGGCCAGCGCGCTGACCAGCAGGGGCACACCCACCATCAGCAGGCGGCGCCGCCACAGCGCGCCAACGATGGCACCGATGGGGAACTCTTCAGGCGCCGCGAGGGTGGCCTGCGGGGTGCTGGAACTGTTCATCGCTTAGTTCTTCAGGGAGTTCAGGGCCGCAGCACCCAGGCCGAACTGGTACAGGATCTGCGTCCACTCCTTCGCCTCCTGGCTGAAGGTGACCTTGGTCAGGTCTTCAGGCACGTAGATCGTGTCGCCCGGCTGCGCGCCGACGGCCGACAGGCCCGTCCCCGAACTGAACCAGCCGCTGCTCTGCTGTCGCGAGCTGACCACATTGCCGTTGGCGCGGATGACGAAGGCGCTGCCGGCGTCGGCGCCGCGCGTCGGGCCGCCGGCCAGGCGCAGCATGTCGTCGACGCTGGCGCCCTGGCTGTAGACATAGCTGCCGGTGTTGTAGACGCTGCCGAACACGCCCACTGTAGTGGGGCGAGCCGGGACGGTGAGGCGGTCACCGTCCTCGACGGCCAGTTCGGGCAGGTTGTTCGCCGTCGGGGAGATCTGCATCACGATGCGGCCCGTCAGCTTGACGCCGCGCAGGCGGTCGATCAGGCGGCCGGAGGCCTGGCCGCGGTTGCTCTGCGTGGTGGGATCGTCGGGCGTCGTCGTTGCACGCGGCTTGACCATGACGCGGGCGAATTCGCCTTCGAGGTCGCGCAGCGCGCGGTCGTACTGGGCCTGCTGCGCGATGCGCACGCTTTCCCGGCTGAGCTCGGAGCCGTAGATGAAGGCGGCCGGCGTCAGGCCGCCCGCGGCCTTGATCACGTCGGCCAGCGTGCTGCTGGGCGGCAGGATGTATTCGCCCGGCCGCTGCACTTCGCCATCGACGCGGACACGCTTGTTCTGCTTGTACTGGGGCAGCACCGTGTCGAGGGCGTTGAAGGCGCGCACGACGTCGCCACCCTGCAGCGCCAGGTTGCCCTGCTGCGGCAGCTTGACCTCGGCGACGCGGCCTTCGTTGCGCGTGGCCATGCTCTCGATGGCCAGGCGCCCGCGCTCCGCTGCGGCGCTCAGGCCGCCGCCCATCAGCATCAGGTCGTTGACGGTCTCTCCGGGCTTGAGCTCGAAGATGGCCTGGCGGTTGACGCTGCCGATCAGCGCCGCCTGCTGGCCGATGGGGCCGATGTGGACGACGTCGTCGGCCTGCAGCAGGCGGTCGCCGCTGCGGTCGCCGCGCAGCAGCAGGTCATAGAGGTCGAAGCTGCTGACCAGCTTGCCGCCGCGGCGCAGTTCCAGATTGCGGAAGCTCCCCGAGGCCGAGGGCCCGCCGGCCTGGATCATCGCGTTGACGATGGTCGACAGGCTGCTGACGGTGTAGGCGCCGGGGCGCTGGGTGAAACCCGTCACATAGATGCGGATGCCTCGCAACTTGCCCAGCGCGGCGCTGAGCTTGTAGTTGCGGAACACCTGGCCGACGCGCTGCTCCAGCGTGGTGTTGAGGTCGGCATAGCGCACGCCGGCCACCAGCACGGGGCCCACGCGCGGGATGGTGATGCGGCCGCCGCGGTCGACGGTCAGGCGCAGATCGGCCTCGACCGCGCCCCAGATGTTGACGAGCACCTCGTCGCCGACGCTGATCACATAGTCCGACGGGATCTGGCTCGAGGTCTCGCCCAGCAAGGCCGGGCCCGAGCGCTGCTGCTGGAGCTGCTGCTGCGGCTGCTGCAGTTCATAGGGTTGGGGCAGGCCCGGCGTCATCAGCTCGGAGCCGAAGCGCTTGATCTCGACGTCGTCGCCCACCGCGCGCTGCACATAGCGCTCGAACTCGGTCTGCTGGGCGGCGCGGGCCGCCAGCTGTTCGCGGGTCAGGGGCTGGCCGGGGATGGGTTGCAGCAGCATCTGCAGCTGCAGCAGCATCTGTTGCTGCTGCTGGAGCACGGTCTCACGCTGCGAGGGCGCCAGCGGTGCCGCGTTCTGCTGGTCGGCGCTGCTGTTCGCGCCCTGCTTGTTCGGCACCAGCAGGCGCACGGGGCCGACCGGATTGGCGTCGTTGTTGTCGTCTGCCGCCATCGCCACGCCGTGCAGGCCCAGGCTGGCCGCCATGGCCAGCGCCGCCGTTCCCTTGAGCAACCCGGTCAAAAACGGTGTTCGGTCCCTGGGCACGCTGATATTCATTGACGAGGCTCGTATGGATTGACGGTTCGCGCACTCGCCCCATGGAGAGGGCAAAGGCGGCGCGGATTCTAGCCAGCGCCACGGGCCGTGCTGCGGCGCGCAAAGGTCACTGGCTACACTTCCGTCCTCGGGTCTACAGGCGGGCTGACCGCCGGGGTACCCCCCGCCCATGGCCCGCGGAACTGCATGCTTCCCATCCTCGCCCTGAGTTTTGCCATTGCGGCAGCCGCGACGCTGCTCATCATCCGCTCGTCGCACTTGCATGGCGCGCTGTCGGCCGACCATGACCTGTCGGGGCCCCAGAAATTCCATTCGCGGCCGGTGCCGCGCATTGGCGGCCTGGCCATCTTCAGCGGCTTCACCGTCGGCACCGCCTTGCTGGCCTGGCGCTATCCGGCCATGCGCACCATGGCGGCCCTGCTGCTGGCCTGCAGCGTGCCGGCCTTCATCTCCGGCGTCATCGAGGACCTGACCAAGCGCGTCAGCCCGCTGCGCCGCATGCTGGCCACGCTGCTCGCCGCGGCGTTGGGGGCCTGGCTGCTGGGCGCGCAGATCAAGGAGACCGCCATCCCGGGGCTGGACCTGATCGCGGCCACGACGGTCGGCGGCTATGTGCTTGCCCTGCTCGTCGTCAGCGGCGTCGCCAATTCGATCAACATCATCGACGGCATGAACGGCCTGGCCTCGATGTGCGCGGCCATCATGCTGGCGGGCCTGGCCTATGTCGCCCTGCAGGCGGGCGACCAGTTCGTCGCGGCCATGGCCATCGCCGTCATCGGTGCCGTGCTCGGCTTCTTCATGTGGAACTACCCCTTCGGGCTGATCTTCCTCGGCGACGGCGGCGCCTATTTCCTCGGCTTCATCCTGTCGGAGCTCGCCATCCTGCTGCTGGTGCGCAACCCCGAGGTCTCGCCGATGTTCCCGCTGCTGCTGTGCGCCTATCCGGTCTGGGAGACGGTGTTCTCCATGTACCGCCGCAAGGTCGTGCGCGGCCGGCCGGTCGGCATGCCCGACGGCATCCATCTGCACAGCCTGATCTACCGCCGCCTGATGCGCTGGGCCATCGGCAGCAAAGACGCTGCCGTGCTGACGCGCCGCAATGCGCTGACGGCGCCCTATCTGTGGGTGCTGTGCAGCCTGTCCGTCGTGCCGGCCACGATCTGGTGGGACGACACCGTCATGCTGCAGATCATCCTGGGGCTGTTTGTCGTCTTCTATGTGCTGCTGTACTGGCGCATCGTGCGCTTCCGCACGCCACGCTGGATGGTGCTCCATCCGCGGGCCGAAACCCGGCCGCCGATGGCCCGGCCGGAGTAGGGCGGGCGCAGTTTTCCTGCATCCGGGATAATCAGCGGATGCAAGAAACCCCCGAGTCCGCTGACGCGGCGCCCGTTGAAGCGGCGCCCGCCCGCTTCGACACCCTTCCCCTCGACGCCAAACTGCTGCGCGCGGTGGCCGATTCCGGCTACATGACGATGACGCCCATCCAGGCCAAGGCGATTCCCATCGTGCTGGACGGCAAGGATGTGATGGGCGCGGCGCAGACCGGCACCGGCAAGACGGCCGCCTTCTCCATCCCGCTGCTGCAGCGCATGCTCAAGCACGAGAACCCCAGCGTCTCGCCCGCGCGCCACCCGGTGCGAGCCCTGGTGCTGGCCCCGACGCGCGAGCTGGCCGACCAGGTCGCCGAGAACGTCAAGAAGTACGCCAAGCACACGCATCTGCGCTCCGTCGTCGTTTTCGGTGGCATCGACATGAAGCCGCAGACGGCCGCGCTCAAGGCCGGTGTCGAGGTGCTGATCGCCACACCGGGCCGCCTGCTGGACCACATCGAGGCGAAGAACTGCGTGCTCAACCAGGTCGAGTACGTCGTGCTCGACGAGGCCGACCGCATGCTGGACATCGGCTTCCTGCCTGACCTGCAGCGCATCCTCAGCTACCTGCCCAAGGCGCGCCAGACGCTGCTGTTCTCGGCCACCTTCTCGCCCGAGATCAAGCGCCTGGCCCAGAGCTATCTGCAGGACCCCATCCTCGTCGAGACGGCCCGCCCGAATCAGGCGGCCACGACCGTCGAGCAGCGCTTCATCGCCTGCACGGACGACGACAAGCGTGCCGTCGTGAAGCAGATCCTGAAGGAGCGTTCTCTTCGCCAGGCCATCGTCTTCGGCAATTCCAAGCTGGGCGTCGCCCGTCTGGCGCGTTCCTTCGAGCGTGACGGCCTGCGCACAGCGGCCCTGCATGGCGACAAGTCGCAGGATGAGCGCCTGAAGTCGTTGGACGCCTTCAAGCGTGGCGAAGTGGACGTGCTGGTCGCGACCGACGTGGCCGCGCGCGGCCTGGACATCGCCGATCTGCCGGCCGTGTTCAATTTCGACGTGCCCTTCAACGCCGAGGACTACGTCCACCGCATTGGCCGCACCGGCCGCGCGGGCGCTTCGGGACTGGCCGTCACGCTGGTCACCAAGTCCGATGCGCGCCTGGTGGCCGACATCGAGAAACTGCTCAAGCGCAAGATCGACCTCGACCCCTTCGAACTGCAGGACAGCCGCCCGCCGCGCTTCGAGCGTCCTCGCGAGGAAAGAGAAGCTTCTTTCGAGGCCCGCCCTGCGGCACGGCCTTCGTACCGCCCGCCGGCACCGCCCAAGGACCCCTTCTTCGACAAGCCCTATGAGGCGAGCGCAGGCGGCGCCGAGCCGGCGGCCTGGGAGAAGGCCAAGGCTGCAGCGCCCACCACCGCCAAGGGCCTGTCCAGCTACATCAAGCCCAAGAAGCAGGTCGCCGCGCTGTTCGGCGCCAAGCGCGCCGCGGAACCGGCCGAGTCCTAAGCCAGGATCGCAAACACGGCCGGGATGCGGTCGGGCAGTTTGCTGCCGTTGGAGCGCCAGTCCGCCACCGTGGCGGTCTGTGTCCAGCCGCCGGGCAGCGTCAGGCCGACGCTGATCGACAGCCGCGTGCCCGGCTTCAGCGCCGTCAGCAGGGCCTGGCGCAAGGCCTCGTTGCGGTAGGGCGTCTCGATCAGCAACTGGGTTTGCTGGGCCTTGGCGGACAGGGCCTCCAGCTCGCGGATGCGCGCGGTGCGTGGCCCGGCGTCCACCGG
The DNA here is from genome assembly GCF_056406535.1 of Roseateles sp. P1_C1_2. Classification (NCBI taxonomy): domain Bacteria; kingdom Pseudomonadati; phylum Pseudomonadota; class Betaproteobacteria; order Burkholderiales; family Sphaerotilaceae; genus Roseateles; species Roseateles sp. P1_C1_2. Next base: position 335,878 of record NZ_JBFUAB010000001.1, on the reverse strand, counting down.
CAGATAGCCGACGAAGGCGAAGCTCTGGCCATTGAGCCCGCTCGCCGCCAGCGCGAGCAGCAAGGAACTGGGCCCGGACAGGGCCACGACCTCGATGCCGGCTTCGTGCGCCAGGGCTACCAGGCGTGCGCCCGGGTCGGCCACCGCGGGCAGGCCGGCTTCCGAAATCAGGCCGAGGTCGTGTCCAGCCTGCGTCGGGTCCAGCAGGGCCAGCCAGGCGGCCGCGTCGTCGCCACCGCCCCTGCCACCTTTGGGCGGGCGGGGCAGTTCGGCAATCTGCATGGCCTGCAGCGGCTGAGCCAGAGGCGCAATCGCATCCACGCGCTTGAGCAGCGAGCGCGTCGTCTTGGCGTTCTCGGCGGCCCAGTGTGTGAGCTTTGCCGCCTGCTCGATGACGCGCTGGGGCAGCACCTCGCGCAGGTCCAGAGAATCGTCCACGCCGAAGTCCAGCGTGTTGGGCATCAGGATGAGTCGGCCTTTGTTCATGCGAGAGGCTCCAGGCCGGCGCGACGCAGCAGGGCACAGGTGCGGATCAGCGGCAGGCCGATCAGCGCCGTCGGATCGTCGGATTCCACCGCATCGAGCAGCGCGATGCCCAGGCTCTCGACCTTGGCGCTGCCGGCGCAGTCGTAGGGTTCATCGGCGCGCAGATAGGCCTCGATGGCCGCGTCGCTGAGTTCGCGCAGGCGCACCCGCACCTCGGCGCGCTCGATGGCCGCCAGGCCCGGCGCCACGACGGCGACGGCGGTCTGGAACACGACCTCGCGGCCGCTCATTCGCCGCAACTGCGCGGTGGCGGCCTCGTGAGTGCCGGGTTTGCCGATTGCCTCGCCGGCCAGATCGGCCACCTGGTCGGAGCCGATGACGATGGCGCCGGGGAATCTTGCTGCGACCACGCGCGCCTTGGCCAGGGCCAGGCGCTCCGCCAGGGCCGCTGGGGCTTCGCCGGGCAGGGCGGTCTCGTCGACCTCGGGTGCGACGGCCTCGAAGGGCAGGCGCAGCCGGGCCAGCAATTCCTGTCGATAGCGCGAGGTCGAGGCAAGGATCAGCTGAGGCATCGCGGCATTCTCCCCCGCCTAAACTCTCACCCATGAAATCGCGCGCCTTTGTTCCCGAGAAGCTCGACGTCGCAGCCCTGGCCCATGACGATGCCAGCCTGACCGGGGAATGGCCGGCGGCCTCGCTGCCGCGCCTGGCCGACTCGGCTGCCCCCGAGGCCGCCGCCAGCGGCTGGCCGGCAGTGCAGTGGGCCCTGCACGGCGAGATCCGCCATCCCAAGGGCGGCAAGGCCCAGACCTGGTTGCATCTCACCTCGTCCGGCCAGGTCGCCTTGACCTGCCAGCGCTGCCTGCAGCCGGTGCATGAAGACATCGACATCGACCGCTGGATCCGCTTTGTCGACACCGAGGCCGAAGCGGCGGCGCTGGACGTCGACAGCGACGACGACGTGCTGGCCCTGCCGCGCCACCTGGATGCACGCGAACTGATCGAGGACGAATTGCTGCTGGCCCTGCCGCTGGTGCCGCGCCACGAGGTCTGCCCCGAGCCGTTGGCCCACACGGATGAGCTGCCCGAGGCGGAAGAGGACGAGCGCCCCAACCCCTTTGCCAAGCTCGCAGCCCTGAAGCGTGGCGGTAGCGCCTGAAACCATGGCTCGCGCCGCTTTGCCCAGGTCGCCCACCCACGCAATTTGGCGGATCCTGCATCCGGTGCTACACTCATGGGCTTTTCTGCGGCCTGGAGCTCGAGCTTTGATCTCGCTCCCCGGGGTCGCGTCCCCAAGTTCCGCAGAGTCTGGAGAATTTCATGGCCGTTCAGCAAAACAAGAAGTCGCCTTCCAAGCGCGGCATGCACCGTTCCCACAATGCCCTGGTCACCCCGGGCACGGCCATCGAGCCGACGACGGGCGAAGTGCATCTGCGTCACCACATCAGCCCGACCGGTTTCTACCGTGGTCGCAAGGTGCTGAAGAGCAAGGCCGACGCGGCCTGATGGTGCCGGGTGCCGCCTGGCGCGGCGCCGAACCATCGATGAATCTGCCGACCCGGCCTGCGTACCGCGCAGGGCCGGGTTTGGTCTTTGTGGCTCACGAAAACCACTGAAATGACCGCCGCTCCCCTGCCCGAACCGATCCGGCTGGCCGTCGACTGCATGGGCGGCGACCACGGCCCCTCGGTCACGTTGCCGGCTTGCCGCGCCTTTCTCGACAAGCACCCCGGCGCCGAACTCATCCTCGTCGGCAAGCCTGAAGAGCTGACCGCCGCCGCGGCCTGGCCGCGTTGCCGCGTCGTCGGCGCCAGCGAGGTCGTCACGATGGACGACCCCATCGAGGTGGCGTTGCGGCGCAAGCGCGACTCGTCGATGCGCGTCGCCATCCAGCAGCTCAAGGCCGACCGCGACGGCAACCCGGCCCTGGCCCACGCCTGCGTGTCGGCCGGCAACACCGGCGCGTTGATGGCGGTGGCCCGCTATCTGCTGAAGACGCTGGACGGCATCGACCGCCCGGCCATCGCCACCGTCATGCCCAACCAGCGCGGCCGCTTCACGACGGTGCTGGACCTCGGCGCCAACGTGGACTGCAGCGCCGAACACCTGCTGCAGTTCGCCGTCATGGGCAGCGCCCTGGTGTCGGCGGTCGAAGGCAACGAGGAACCCAGCGTCGGCCTGCTCAATATCGGCGAAGAAGCCATCAAGGGCAGCGAGACCATCAAGCAGGCCGGCGAACTGCTGCGCGCCGCCGGGGCGGCTGGCCAGCTGAACTTCTTCGGCAATGTCGAAGGCAATGACATCTACAAGGGCACGACGGACATCGTCGTCTGCGACGGCTTCGTCGGCAATGTCATGCTCAAGACCTCCGAGGGCTTGGCCACCATGATCGGCGCCTTCATCAAGGAAGAGTTCAGCCGCAACTTGCTGACCAAATTGGTCGCCGTGCTGGCCCTGCCCATCCTCAAGGCCTTCAAGCACCGCGTCGACCACCGCCGCTTCAACGGCGCGGCCCTGCTGGGCCTGCGCGGCCTGGTGTTCAAGAGCCATGGCTCGGCCGATGCCTTTGCCTTCGAGCAGGCTTTGGCCCGCGCTTATGATGCCGCCCGCAACCGGCTGCTTGACCGGGTCCACGACCGCATCGTCGCCACGCTGCAAGCCAAGGCGAATGATGCTGGAGACAACGCGGCGAACTCCGTCGCGCAGGCTGCATGAGCCCTACTGGAATCCACACCCCCCGTTATTCCCGCATCCTCGGCACCGGCAGCTTCCTGCCGGCCGACCGCGTGACCAACCAGGCCCTGGCTGACCGCCTGGCGGCCGACGGCGTCGAGACCTCGGACGACTGGATCGTCGAGCGCACCGGCATCCGCGCCCGCCATTTCGCGGCAGCCGATCAGGGCGCCAGCGACCTCGCCTTCCCGGCCGCGCAGTCAGCGCTGGAAGCCGCCGGCATTGCCGCTGAAGAGATCGACCTCATCATCGTCGCCACGTCCACGCCGGACATGGTGTTCCCGTCCACCGCCTGCCTGCTGCAGAAGAAGCTGGGCGTGCATGGCTGCGCCGCCTTCGACGTGCAGGCCGTCTGCTCGGGCTTCGTCTACGCGCTGAGCGTGGCCGACTCGATGATCAAGAGCGGCGCTGCCAACAAGGCGCTGGTCGTCGGTGCCGAGGTGTTCTCGCGCATCCTCGACTTCAAGGACCGCACCACCTGCGTGCTGTTCGGCGACGGCGCCGGTGCCGTCGTGCTGGGTGCCAGCGCCGAGCCCGGCATCCTCGCGACCGAGTTGCATGCCGATTCGCGCCATGTCGACGTCCTGTGCACGCCCGGCACCGTCGCTGGCGGCCAGGTGCTCGGCAGCCCCTTCCTGAAGATGGACGGCCAGGCCGTGTTCAAGCTCGCCGTCGGCGTGCTGGAGAAGGTCGCCCGTTCCGTGCTCGACAAGGCCGGCCTGACCGAGGCCGATCTGGACTGGCTGATCCCCCACCAGGCCAATATCCGCATCATGCAGGGCACGGCCAAGAAGCTGAAGCTGGACCTGAACAAGCTCATCGCCACCGTCGACGAGCATGGCAACACCTCGGCCGCCTCCGTGCCGCTGGCCCTGGACGTCGCCGTGCGCAGCGGCCGCATCCAGCGCGGCGACACCCTCATGCTGGAAGGCGTCGGCGGCGGCTTCACCTGGGGCGCGGCCCTGCTGAAGTACTAGCCGTCCACGTGCTGCCGCCTCGGCACTCCGACCGCTACTGATTTGGAACTGATCTCATGACTGCACCTTTTGCCGTTGTCTTTCCCGGCCAAGGCTCGCAGGCCGTCGGCATGCTCGACGCCTGGGGCGACCACCTGGAAGTCCGCCGCACGCTGGAAGAAGCCTCCGCCGCCCTCGGCGAGGACATCGCCGCGCTGATCCACGCCGGCCCCAAGGAACAGCTGGATCTGACGACCAACACCCAGCCCGTCATGCTGACGGCCGGCATCGCCTGCTGGCGCGCCTTCGTCGCCGAGACCGGCGCGGTGCCCGTCGCTGCGGCCGGCCACTCGCTGGGCGAGTACACGGCCCTGGTGGCCGCTGGCGCCTTGAGCCTGGCCGACGCGCTGCCGCTGGTGCGCTTTCGCGCCCAGGCCATGCAGGAAGCCGTGCCGGTCGGTGCGGGCGCGATGTACGCCATCCTGGGCCTGGACGGCGACGCCGTCCGCGCGGGTTGTGCGCAGGCCGCCGCCGAGACAGGCGAGGCCGTCGAGGCGGTCAACTTCAACGACCCCAAGCAGACGGTGATCGCCGGCAGCAAGGCCGGCGCCGACAAGGCCGCCGAAATCCTGAAGGCGGCCGGCGCCAAGCGCGCGCTGCCGCTGTCGGTGTCCGCGCCTTTCCACTCCAGCCTGATGAAGCCGGCCGCCGAGCGGCTGAAGGAAAAGCTGGCGACGGTGCAGTTCCATGCCGCCGCCTTCCCCGTCATCAACAACATCGACGTGGCCATCACCGACAACGACGAAGCTCTGCGCGACGCCCTCTACCGTCAGGCCTTCGGTCCGGTGCGCTGGGTCGAGGTCGTGCAGGCGCTGAAGGCCTGCGGTGTCGGCCACATCATCGAAGCCGGCCCCGGCAAGGTGCTGACCGGCATGGCCAAACGCATCGACGCCGAGCTGCAGGCCAGCTGTGTCTTCGACCCCGCTTCGCTGGCCGAAGCCCGTGCGCAGCTGGGAGGTGGCTGAAATGACTGAATCCGCATCCAAGGGCGTCGCCCTCGTCACCGGCGCCAGCCGCGGCATCGGCCGCGCCATCGCGCTGGCGCTGGCCAACGAAGGCTGGCGCGTCATCGGCACCGCAACGACCGAGTCCGGCGCTGCCGGCATCACCGAGGCGTTGGCCGCTCACGGTGGCCGTGGCATTGCACTGAACGTGACCGACGCCGCCGCCAGCCAGGCCGCCGTCGACGACATCGTCGCCAAGGACGGCGGCCTGCACGTCCTCGTCAACAACGCCGGCATCACGCGCGACACGCTGTCCATGCGCATGAAGGACGACGACTGGGACGCCGTGCTGGACACCAATCTCAAGGCGGTCTTCCGCCTCGCCCGCGCGGCCACCAAGCCGATGATGAAGCAGCGCTCGGGCCGCATCATCAACATCACGTCCGTCGTCGGCGCCTCCGGCAATGCCGGCCAGGCGAACTACGCCGCCGCCAAGGCCGGCGTGGCCGGCCTGACCCGCTCCCTGGCCCGCGAACTCGGCAGCCGTGGCATCACGGTCAACTGTGTCGCGCCCGGCTTCATCGCCACCGACATGACCGAAGTGCTGCCCGAGGCCCAGAAGGCCGCGCTGCTGGCGCAGATCCCGCTAGGTCGCCTCGGCGCGCCCGAGGAGATCGCCGCGGCCGTCGTCTTCCTGGCGTCACCCGGCGGTGCTTACATCACGGGCAGCGAGCTGCACGTCAACGGCGGCATGTACATGGCCTGAATGGCCCGGGCGCCCTGATTTAGGGGCGCCCATCTAGTGCCCGTAGAATGCTGGGCTGTTTTCTGCAAACCCCTCCCGGAGGAGTGTCATGAGCGATATCGAAGCACGAGTCAAGAAAATCATCGCCGAGCAACTCGGCGTGGCGGAAGCCGACGTCACGAACGAAAAGGCTTTCGTGGCCGACCTGGGCGCCGATTCTCTGGACACCGTGGAACTGGTGATGGCCCTCGAAGACGAGTTCGGCATCGAGATCCCGGACGAAGAAGCCGAGAAGATCACCACCGTGCAGCTGGCGATCGACTACGCCGTCAAGCACCAGAAGGCCTGAAGGCCTTCTTTCTCTCGCAACTCTGATCCGCACTGCATGAGCCGTCGCCGCGTTGTCGTCACCGGTCTTGGCCTGATCAGTCCCGTCGGCAATACCGTTGCCGAAGGCTGGGCCAATATCCTCGCCGGTCGTTCCGGCATTGCCACCGTCACCCGCTTCGATGCCAGCAACCTGGCATGTCATTTCGCGGGTGAGGTCAAGGGCTTCAACATCGAGGAGTACATCCCCGCGAAAGAAGCCCGGCACATGGATGGCTTCATCCACTACGGCCTGGCGGCGGCCTTCCAGGCGGTGCGTGACTCCGGTATTCCCACCGGCGATCAACTGACCGAAGAACAGGCCGAGCGCATCGGCGTGCTCGTGGGTTCCGGCATCGGCGGCCTGCCGCTGATCGAGGAAACCAAGACCGAGCTGATGAACCGCGGCCCGCGCCGCATCTCGCCGTTCTTCATCCCGGCCTCGATCATCAACATGATCTCGGGCCATGTCTCCATCAACTTCGGCTTCCAGGGTCCCAACCTGGCGATCGTGACGGCCTGCACCACGGGCCTGCACGCGATCGGCGAAGCCGGCCGCCTCATCGAGTACGGCGACGCCGACGTGATGATCGCGGGCGGCGCCGAAGGTGCGGTGTCGCCGCTGGGCATCGGCGGTTTCGCCGCGGCCCGGGCGCTCTCCACCCGCAACGACGACCCCGCGACCGCCTCCCGCCCCTGGGACAAGGACCGCGACGGCTTCGTGCTGGGCGAGGGTGCCGGCGTGCTGGTGCTCGAAGAGTACGAACACGCCAAGAAGCGCGGCGCCAAGATCTATTGCGAGCTGGCCGGCTTCGGCATGGGTGCGGACGCGTTCCACATGACCGCGCCCAACGTTGACGGCCCCAAGCGCTCCATGCGTGCGGCGCTGCGCAACGCGGGCATGAACCCCGACCAGGTCCAGTACATGAACGCCCACGGCACCTCCACGCCGCTGGGCGACGTGAACGAGACCAACGCGATCAAGCTGGCCTTCGGCGATCACGCCAAGCAGATGGTCATCAGCTCGACCAAGTCCATGACCGGCCACCTGCTGGGCGGCGCGGGCGGCATCGAGTCGGTGTTCACGGCCCTGGCCATCCGCGACCAGATCGCCCCGCCGACGATCAACATCTTCAACCAGGATCCCGAGTGCGACCTGGACTACTGCGCCAACGAGGCGCGGCCCATGAAGATCGACGTCGCGGCCAAGAACAACTTCGGTTTCGGCGGCACCAACGGCACGCTGATCTTCAAGCGCGTCTGACGACGCGGCGCCCCGGCGATGCGTCGCACGCCGCCGGTCGTCGTGCAGGTCCAGCGCCAGCCGGCAGTGCAAGCTCTCGTCGCCTTGATCGCGGCTTTGGCCTCAGGCGGTCTTGCCGCCTGGGCGTGCAGCCACCAATTCCTTGCCTGGCCTGTAGTGCTGATCGTCCCGTTGGCCGCTTTGTGGGCCTGGCGGGCCGCCGCCGCATTGCCGCGCCGGCTGCGCTGGGACGGCCAGGCCTGGTGGCTGACCGAGCCCGGCCGTGATGACGAGACCGCCGTGCAACTCGCCCTGCTGATCGACCTCGATGCCTGGCTGCTGCTGCGGGCAGGCGCAGGCCCTGGCCCGCGCTGGCTGGCGCTTTCGCGTGGCCAGCAGCCGGCGTGGGGCGCCCTGCGGGCGACGCTGTTCGCCGCAAACGGCGCGGCGGTGCAGCGATGACGGTGGACGTCGACGCCCAGTTGGTGCTGCAGGCCCAGCAAGGCAACCGCGGCGCCTTCGACATGCTGGTGCTGAAGTACCAGCGCCGCGTCGAGCGCCTGCTGTCGCGCAGCGTGCGCGACCCCGCCGACGTGGCCGACCTTTGCCAGGAAACTTTCCTGGCGGCCTACCGTGCGCTGCCGGCCTTCCGCGGCGAGAGCGCCTTCTACACCTGGATCTATCGCATCGCGATCAATGCCGCCAAGCGCCATCGCGCCCGGCAGCGGCCCGTCGAATCCCTGGACGACGACGAGGGAACTTTCGGCACCGACGCGGCTCCAAGCGACGATGCGACTCCCGAAGCCCTGCTTGCCGGCCGCCAACTGGCGCGCGAGCTGGACGCGGCCGTCGCAACCCTGGCCGAGGAGCAGCGCCGGGCGCTGCTGTTGCGAGAGGTGGATGGCTTGAGCTACGACGAGATCGGCGATTTGATGGGCTGCCCGCCGGGCACCGTGCGCTCGCGCATCTTTCGCGCCCGCGAAGCCGTGGCCGCGCGGCTGCGGCCGCTGCTGGGTGGAGGAGGGCGGCCATGGTGAAGCCTACCGATGACGCGCTGAACGAGGCCTTGTCGGCCGTCATGGACGGTCACGCGACGCCTGCCGATTGGGCGCGCGTGAATGCGGCCTGGGCAGACGACCCGAGCCTGCGCGAGCGCTGGGCCCTCTGGCATGCCGCCGCCGACGGCCTGCGCGCCGCCGAGCTGCCCGATCTGCATCGCGAACCCCAAGCCCTGCTCACGGCCCTGCATGCGCAGCTGCCCCTCGTCCAGGCCGAGCCGCCACGCCGGCGCGAGTGGTTCGCGCCCTTTGCCGTCGCCGCGGGTTTCGTGGCCATGGCGATAGGCATGGCTGCGCTGCGGCCCGCGCCCGCCCCCGATGCCTTCGTCGCCGCTGTGCCGATCTCAACACCGCGCGCGCAGGGGCTTAACGGCCTTAGCTTTGCGCAGACGGCCGCAGGCCGTACGCTGCCGGCCGTGGGCGCGGCGCGGGAGCCCGGATTGCCGGGGGAAGCGCCGGCCGAGATCATCGACTGGGGGCTGACCCTGCCGGAGCCCGCCGCCTCCGCGCCGCGTCCTTGAAGTGACGCGGCACCGCCTCATCTGCTTTCCTTCCGTTCTGCTGATTTCCGGAAATCCATATGCACGCTGAGAACCGTCTCCATTCCGCGCGCACGCGCCTCCTGCTGTCGAGCACGGCCATCGCGCTGGCGTTGGCGCTGGGCCAGGCACCTGCCGCCGCCCAGCCGCGCGAGCTGCCGGATTTCGCCGAGCTGGTGGAGAGAGTCGGTCCCGCGGTCGTCAACATCCGCACCGCCGAGAAGGTCAAGGTGCCCGAAGGCCAGGCGGAGATGAACGAGCAGATGCAGGAGTTCTTCCGCCGCTTCGGCATCCCCGTGCCCAACCAGCGCCGTGGCGCGCCCCGCGGTGGCGGCACGCCGGACGATGACGGCCCGATGCGCCGCGGTGTCGGCTCCGGCTTCATCCTCAGCGCCGACGGCTATGTGCTGACCAATGCCCACGTCGTGCAGGGCGCCGACGAGGTCATCGTCACGCTGACGGACAAGCGTGAACTCAAGGCCAAGCTGATCGGCGCCGACCAGCGCTCCGACGTCGCCGTCGTCAAGGTTGAGGCCACCGGCCTGCCGTTCGTCAAGGTCGGTGACAGCAACAAGTCCCGCGTCGGCGAATGGGTCATGGCCATCGGCTCGCCCTTTGGCCTTGAGAACACCGTGACGGCCGGCATCATCAGCGCCAAGCAGCGCGACACCGGCGACCTGCTGCCGCTGATCCAGACCGACGTGGCCATCAACCCCGGCAACTCCGGCGGCCCCCTCGTCAACATGCGCGGCGAGGTCATCGGCATCAACTCGCAGATCTACAGCCAGAACGGCGGCTATATGGGCATCTCGTTCGCGATCCCCATCGCCGATGCCATTCGCGTGGCCGACGAGTTGCGCGCCGGCGGCCGCGTCGTGCGCGGCTACCTGGGCGTGCTGCCTGACGACCTCACCAAGGAGATCGCCGAGGCCATCGGTCTGGGCAAACCGCAGGGTGCGGTGGTCCGTTCCGTCATTGCCGGCAGCCCGGCCGAGAAGGCGGGTGTCGAGGGCGGCGACGTCGTCACCAAGGTCGATGGCAAGGTCGTCGACAAGGCCGCCGACCTGCGCCGCCTCGTCGCGAACGTGAAGCCCGGCGCCAAGACGACGCTGACCGTGTTCCGCCGCGGCGCGACCAAGGACATCGTCGTCACCATCGGCGAGGACGAGCGCAGCAAGAAGCCGGGCAGCGCCAGCGAAGGCAGCGCCGAGCCGGCGCCGGCCGTGGCCGCGCCCAGCGCCGCCCTCGGCCTCAAGGTGTCGGAACTGACCGACGCCCAGCGCAAGGAGATGAAGCTCAAGTCGGGCGTCAAGGTCGACAGCGCCACCGGTGCCGCCGCGCGCGCCGGTCTGCGGGAGGGCGACCTCATCCTGTCGGTGGACAACGTCGAGGTGGCGTCGGTCAAGTCCTTCCAGGCGCAGGTTGCCAAGGCGGACAAGGCCAAGGCCCTCAACCTGGTCGTGCGCCGGGAGGACGTCACCAGCTTCATCCTGTTGAAGCCGGCCCGCTGAACTGGCACAAAACCTCAGCCGCCGCCTCGGTCTTTCCGCGATGCGGCAAGTCAGCGGCGGCCGGCGGTCGAGGTTGTCCACCGTTTCGGGAAGTTGGCGCCGGCTAACTTTCGCACTGGGATGGGGATTGTTCGCGCCATCCGCTAAAATCACGGTTAGACGACCCCTGGAAAGCGGTGTCCGGCGGTGGAATCGAAGGCCGTTGATGACACCTGGATTTCTTCCACAGGCGATCCACAGGAACTTGTGGATAACCTGTGGTTAAAATTCCTTGTTGGCAGCCTGCAACGGCCGGAAAACCAATGCTGGTGCGGTTTCCCGGGAAGGCCTTTTGGCTACAATGAAGGCCCAACAAGCAGTTGCCATACCTTTTGTTGGAAGGCACGTCGCCTCTTCGACGTGCCTTTTTTTTAGCTCCCGCACGCCGCATCAGAGCCTCACGTCGCCTCGCGACATGAGCTTGCCCAGCAAGGGCTCCCGCCCTTGCGTCCTGCCGGTCCCGGCGCGGCCCACGACTCCATGAATCACATCCGCAACTTCTCCATCATTGCCCACATCGACCACGGCAAGAGCACGTTGGCCGACCGCATCATTCAGCGCTGCGGAGGCCTGAGCGACCGCGAGATGGAAGCGCAGGTGCTGGACTCGATGGACCTGGAGCGCGAGCGCGGCATCACGATCAAGGCGCAGACGGCCGCGCTTCAGTACAAGGCCAAGGACGGCCAGATCTACAACCTCAACCTGATCGACACGCCGGGGCATGTGGACTTCTCATATGAAGTCAGCCGCTCGCTGTCGGCCTGCGAGGGCGCTCTGCTGGTCGTTGACGCATCCCAGGGTGTCGAGGCGCAGACCGTGGCCAACTGCTACACGGCGCTAGACCTCGGCGTGACGGTCGTGCCGGTGCTGAACAAGATGGACCTGGCCTCGGCGGACCCCGACAACGCCAAGGCCGAAATCGAGGACGTCATCGGCATCGACGCCGACGACGCCATCCCCTGCTCGGCCAAGACCGGCATGGGCATCGACGAGATCATCGAGGCCGTCATCGCCCGCATGCCGGCGCCGCGCGGCAACCCCGACGGCGCGCCGCGCGCCATGATCATCGACGCCTGGTTCGACAACTACGTCGGCGTCGTCATGCTGGTGCGCGTGGTGGACGGCGAGCTGCGCAAGGGCGAGCGCATCCGCATGATGAACACCAACACGGTCTATCCGATCGAGCACCTGGGCGTGTTCACGCCCAAGAGCGAGAACCGCGATGGCCTGAAGGCTGGCGAGGTGGGTTTCATCATCTGCGGCATCAAGGAACTGGCTGCGGCCAAGGTCGGCGACACCGTCACGCTGGAAAAGAAGCTGCCCAACAACGCCGGCCCGGCGACCGAGGCGCTGCCCGGCTTCAAGGAAATCCAGCCCCAGGTGTTCGCGGGCCTGTACCCGACCGAGGCCAGCGAGTACGACCAGCTGCGCGATGCGCTGGAAAAGCTCAGCCTCAACGATTCGTCGCTGCGCTACGAGCCCGAGGTCAGCCAGGCCCTGGGCTTCGGTTTCCGCTGCGGCTTCCTGGGCCTGCTGCACATGGAGATCGTGCAGGAGCGCCTGGAGCGCGAGTTCGACCAGGACCTGGTGACCACCGCGCCCAGCGTCATCTACGAGGTGGAGCTGAACACCGGCGACGTCATCCAGGTCGAGAACCCGTCCAAGATGCCCGAGATCGGCGCCATGCGCGAGATCCGCGAGCCCATCGTCACGGTGCATCTCTATATGCCGCAGGACTATGTCGGCGTCGTCATGACGCTGGCCAACCAGAAGCGTGGCGTGCAGCTGAACATGGCCTACCACGGCAAGCAGGTCATGCTGACCTACGAGATCCCGCTGGCCGAGATCGTGCTGGACTTCTTCGACAAGCTGAAGTCGGTCTCGCGTGGCTACGCGTCCATGGACTACGAGTTCAAGGAATACCGCGCCGCCGACGTCGTCAAGGTCGACATCCTGATCAACGGCGAGAAGGTCGACCCGCTGTCCATGATCGTGCACCGCAGCCAGAGCCAGTACCGCGGCCGCGGCGTGGCGGCCAAGATGCGCGAGCAGATCCCGCGCCAGATGTATGACGTGGCCATCCAGGCCGCCATCGGCGCCAACATCATCGCCCGCGAGAACATCAAGGCGCTGCGCAAGAACGTGCTGGCAAAATGCTACGGCGGCGACATCACCCGCAAGCGCAAGCTGCTGGAAAAGCAAAAAGCCGGCAAGAAGCGCATGAAGCAGATCGGCTCCGTGGAAGTGCCGCAAGAAGCCTTCCTCGCCATCCTGCAAGTCGACGACTGACCCCCCCCCTCCAGCCTTGAATACCTCATTGATGAGCGCTCTGACCGGTGTTTTGTACGCGGCCCTGGTGGCCTATCTGGGCGGCTGGTACACCGGGAGGTGGAACGGCAACTTCGCGCTGCTGCTCTTCATCCTGACGGCGGTCACGCTGTTCTACTGGCTGGCCGAGCGTTTCCATTTCGCGCCGGCCCGCCGTGCCGCGGCCGAAGCCCTGGTGTCCAACGACGCCAAGCGCCGCGAGAACCTGGCCGCCCAGGGCATTGCCCGCGTCGATGGCGACGTCGAGCCGGCCCGCCAGCAGATCCTGCAGCAGCCCTGGTGGCTGGACTGGACCGCCGGCCTGTTCCCGGTGATCCTGGTCGTCTTCCTGCTGCGCAGCTTCCTGTTCGAGCCCTTCAAGATCCCGTCGGGCTCCATGGTGCCGACGCTGCTCGTGGGCGACCTCATCCTGGTCAACAAATTCCACTACGGCATCCGTCTGCCGGTGATCAACAAGAAGATCATCGCCAACAACGACGTCAAGCGCGGCGACGTGATGGTGTTCCGCTACCCCGAGGACCCGAGCACCGACTTCATCAAGCGCGTGGCCGGCATTCCGGGTGACGAAATCAGCTACGTCAACCAGAAGCTCTACATCAATGGCCAGGCTGCCCCGGTGCAACCCCAGGGCAACTTCTACGACGACAGCGGCTCGCCGCGCGTCTACCGGCCCCGCTTCATGGAAAAGCTCGGCGACAAGGAGCACGAGATCCTCGTGCAGCCCGAGGCCCAGACCTTTTTCCGCGCCGACCGCGCCGACGGCCCCTTCCCCTTCCAGGAAAATTGCCGCTACACCATCGAAGGCGTGACCTGCAAGGTGCCGGCCGGCCACTACTTCATGCTGGGCGACAACCGTGACAACTCACGCGATTCGCGCTACTGGGGGTTCGTGCCGGATGAAAACATCGTCGGCAAGGCCTTCTTGGTCTGGATGAATTTCGGTAATCTCAAGCGCATCGGTACCTTCTTCAATTGATGCCCCAGATGAGCCGCCGCCTCCAACCCTCCGCTCCTCTTCGCAGCCAGCGTGGCGTCACGCTGTTCGGCCTGCTGTTCTGGGGTGTCGTCGTCGCTACCACTGCCGTCGTCGGCATGAAAGTCTTCCCGACGGTGCTGGAGTACTACACCGTGCAGCGCGTGGTCGACCGCATCGCGGCAGGCAACCCGGCGACCGTGCCCCAGGTGCGCCAGGAATTCGACCAGGCCACCATGGTCGAGTACTCCATCCAGAGCCTCAAGGGCAGCGACCTCGTGATCACCAAGGACGCCAACGACAAGGTCGTCATCGAGTTTGCCTGGGACAAGGAGATCGACCTCTTCGGGCCGGTCTACCTGCTGATCAAATACCACGGCAAGTCGCGTTGACCTTGCCCCCGCTTCGATGAGCGTCGTGCTTGAGGCCCTGCAGAAGCGCCTGGGCCATCGCTTCCAGCGACCCGAGTTGCTGGCGCGCGCCCTGACCCATCGCAGCTATGGCGCCGACCACAACGAGCGTCTCGAGTTCCTCGGCGACGCCGTGCTCAGCCTGGCCGTGTCCAGCCTGCTTTACGAACGCTACGCCGGCTCCGACGAAGGCGACCTGACCCGTGTGCGGGCCCATCTCGTGCGCGAGGACAGCCTGCACAAACTGGCCCTGGCCATGGGCCTGCCGGCGGTGCTGAAGATGTCCGACGGCGAGGCCCGCGGCGGCGGCGCGCAGCGGCCTTCCATCCTGGCCGACGCCGTCGAGGCCGTGCTGGGCGCGGCCTATATCGACGCTGGCTACGACGTCGCCCTGGCCATCGTGCGCCGCCTGCTCGGCGAGACCATCTCGACCGCAAGCAGCGCCGGCGACTTCGCCAAGGACGCCAAGACCGCACTGCAGGAATGGCTGCAGGCCCGCCGCATCGCGGTGCCGAACTACCGTATCGTCGCGACACGCGGCCAGGCCCACGCCCAGACCTTCGAGGTCGAATGCGCGGTGCCGGCACTGGACGTGGCCGAAATGGGCGAAGGCCGCTCGCGGCGCACCGCCGAGCAGGAGGCAGCCCGCCGCCTGCTGGATAGACTTACCGCCGAACGAGGCAAACCATGACCACCGACGCTGTACCCCCCGCCGCTGCCCCTGCTGACGGCCCTGCCCAGCGCTGTGGCCTGATCGCCATCGTCGGTCGCCCCAACGTCGGCAAGTCCACGCTGCTGAACGCGTTGGTCGGCCAGAAGGTCAGCATCACGTCCGACAAGGCCCAGACGACGCGCCACCGCATCACCGGCGTGCGCACCGTCGAGGAAGCCCAGTTCGTCTTCGTCGACACGCCCGGCTTCCAGACCAAGCACAACGCCGCCTTGAACCGCACGCTGAACCGCACCGTGCACGGCGTGCTGGCCGACGTGGACCTGGTGCTTTTCGTCGTCGAGGCCGGCCGCTTCGGCCTGGACGACGCCAAGGTGCTGGGCCTGCTGCCCGAGGACAAGCCGGTCGTGCTGATCGCCAACAAGCTCGACGCCGTGCACCGCCGCGCCGAACTGGCGCCCTGGCTCAAGGGCATGCAGGAGCGCCGCAACTTCACCGAGTTCGTGCCGCTGTCGGCCAAGAAGGAAAGCGACGTCACCCGCCTCTTCAAGATCCTCAAGCCCTATCTGCCCGAGCAGGGCTGGTTCTACGAGGAAGACGCGCTGACCGACCGCAGCGAGAAGTTCCTGGCCAGCGAAATCATCCGCGAGAAGCTGTTCCGCCTGACCGGCGATGAACTGCCCTACACCTCCACCGTCATCATCGACAAATGGGAAGAGGAGGGCGAGCTGCGCCGCATCAGCGCCAGCATCGTCGTCGAGCGCGACGCCCACAAGGGCATGATCATCGGCCAGGGCGGCGAACGCCTGAAGCGCATCGGTTCGGAATCGCGCCAGGAGCTGGAGCATCTGATGGATGGCCGCGTCTTCCTGGAACTGTGGGTCAAGGTTCGCTCGGGCTGGGCCGACACCGAAGAGCATCTGCGCAGCTACGGCTACGAGTGAGCCCCGTGCGGACTCCGTCGGTGCAGTCGGCCTATGTGCTGCACCAGCACGACTGGAGCGAGTCCAGCCTCATCCTCGACCTGTTCACGCGCGAGTCCGGCCGCATCGCCGTCGCGGCCAAGGGTGCCAAGCGGCCGTATTCGCAGTTGCGCGCCGTGCTGCTGCCATTGCAGCGCATCAGCGTCAGCCTGTCCAAGCCCGCCAAGGTCGATGGCGGCGACGTGCAGACGCTGCGCGGCGCCGAATGGGGCGGCGGCGCGACGCTGCCCGCCGGCGCCGCCCTGTTCTCCGGCTACTACCTGAACGAGCTGCTGCTCAAGCTGCTGGCCCGGCATGACCCGCATCCGCAGCTGTTCGATGCCTACGCCGACACGCTGGCGCATCTGGCCGAGGGTGATTCGGTGCTGCGGGCCTTCGAGATCAGGCTGCTGGCCGAGCTGGGCCTGTTGCCGGACCTCAGCGTCGTCACGCCCACCCAGGCCGTCATCGATCCGGCGCGCCGCTACCAGCTGTCGGCCGAGTCCGGCCTCATCCCGCCCACCAGCGACGCCAGCCTGCCTGGCGCATTGCTGATCCAGCTCCAGGCTGCACTGCTGCACGGCAGCATGGCGGCGCTGCGCCAGGCCTGCGCCGCCGCCCCCCAAACCCTGAAGACGACGTTGCGCGGGCTGCTCCACTACCATTTGGGGCACCAGCCGCTGCGCACCCGCGCACTGCTGGTGGACGTGCAACAACTGCTCGACTCGTGACCCCATGAACCCTCTCGCCCATGCCGGCGCCCGCTGCGCCCTGTCGGTCAACGTCAACAAGGTCGCGCTGCTGCGCAACACCCGCCATCTCGGCATTCCCAGCGTGCTGCGCGCCGCCGAGCAATGCCTGCTGGCGGGCGCCCAGGGCATCACGGTGCACCCGCGGCCCGATGAACGCCACATCCGCCCGGGCGATGTCGACGACCTCGCGGCCTTCTTGCGCGACTGGCCCCAGGCCGAGTTCAACATCGAGGGCAACCCGACGCAGAACCTGATGGACTTCGTGCGCCGCCACCGCCCGCACCAGGTCACCTTCGTGCCGGACTCGGAAGACCAGTTCACTTCCGACCATGGCTGGACGCTGCCCCAGGATGCCGAGCGCCTGAAGCCGCTGATCCAGGAAGCCCAGAGCCTCGGTGCGCGCGTCAGCCTCTTCATGGACCCCAACCCGGCCGCGATGGCGGCGGTGGCGGCGCTCGGCGCCGACCGCATCGAGCTCTACACCGAGACCTTTGCGAGCGCCTTCGGCACCGAGCGCCAGGACGCCGTGCTGGCCGGCTTCACGGCCACGGCCGAGGCGGCTCTGAAGGTTGGTCTCGGCATCAATGCCGGCCATGACTTGAACCGCGACAACCTCAGCCTGTTCCTGCGCCATGTGCCCGGCGTTCAGGAGGTCTCCATCGGTCATGCGCTGATCGCCGATGCGCTGGAGCTCGGCTATGCCGAGACGATCCGGGCCTATCAGCAAGTCATTGCGACGGCCTACGTGTGATGCGGGCCGCAGTGCCGGGCCGTCCCAAGCAAGGACCGACCCTCTCGGAGGGTAGACCGCCGTACCCGGCGGGCGGGGAGTCGACATGATCTACGGCATCGGCACCGACGTCTGCGACATCCGCCGCATCCGCGCCACGCTGGCGCGGCGCGGCGAGCGCTTTGCCGAGAAGGTGCTGGGGCCGCATGAGCTGGCCGTCTTCAGGGAGCGCCGCGCCAAGGTCGAGGCGCGGGGCGAGGCCTATCTGGCGACGCGCTTCGCGGCCAAGGAGGCCTTCTCCAAGGCCATAGGCATGGGGATGCGCATGCCCATGACCTGGCGCGCCATGGAGGTCGTCAAGGCGCGCAGCGGCAAGCCCGAGATCGCGCTGCACGGCGCGCTGGCCGACTGGTTCGCCGCGCGCGGCCTGAGCGCGCATGTGACGGTCAGCGACGAGCAGGACTATGCCGTCGCCTTCGTCGTCGTGGAGAAGACGGCGCCCTAGCTTCGAATCCTGGCGCCGCCCGCGCTCAAGGCGCCTTCTTGACCGCTGCCTTGGCGGCCGCGGGCTTGGCCAGAGACTCGCCCTTGGACTTCATGTCCATATCCATGTCCATGAACATGCGGCCGTTGTCGGGCCCGTTCATCGTCATCTTCATGTTCATCGCGAGCTGGTTGGACAGCGGCAGGCGGTCGGCCATGCGCATCGCGCTCGTGCCCTTGCCGCCGCCGGTGATCTGCATGTGCAGCATCTGCGGCGGTGCGTCGCTCGTCGCCGCAGCGCTTGCCGCGGACGCCGCCGCAGCCGGTCTGGGCAGCGGCGTGTCGACGTTCATGTTGAGACTCATGTCCAGGTCGAAATGGGCCACGCCCTTGTCGACGCGCGCCAGCGTGTAGCGCACCAGACCCTGCATATTGCCGGCACCACCGGGCAAGGGCATGGGCAGGGCCATGTTCAGCGGCACCTCGAAGCTTTCGCCGATCTTCAGCGGGCGCTGGCTCAGGGCCTTGAACAGCTGCAGCGACTCGCCGATGGCGGCCTTGCCCTGGTTGAGCATGGCCTCGCTCACCTCAGGCGAGCCGCCCTCGAACTTCTGCATCTCGAAGGCGAAGTCCTTGGGGTTGAAACGCGCGGCGAAGCTCATCTCCGTCTTGCCGAGGTTGGGCAACTGCGTCGGCTTGCCGCCGATCTCCACGCTGCCGCTCTTGGCGCCGACCGACAGTTGCATCGGCAGCCAGCCCTCGGCGTCCGGCGCGTCGACCTTCAGGGTCTGCTCCATGCGCATGGCCATCTTCATGGCCCCCATGCGGTCGATGTTCGCGGCCGCGGTGGCGATCTTGCTGCGCTGCTCTTCGGTCGCGTCGGGGCCGGCCTCGACGCGCATCTTCATGACGGCCTGCAGGTCGATCTGCTGGCGCTGGTGCTGGCCGGCGCGCGGCGTGGTGTCGAAGCTGACGGCGGCGGGCGCGCTGGGTGCCGCCTGCGCAGCGAGATTGAGGCCAAGCAGGGCACCGAGCAGGGTCAGGCGCAGCGGGGAGGCGATGGTCACGAGGGCAACTCCATGAAAACGGTGCCGAACTGGCAGCCGGACGGCATCGTAGAAGGCGGCCCTCAGGGGTTGGCGTCAGCCCCCTTGGGTAATTTCACCCACGCGAACTTATGCGGTCCTGATCAGCGCGATGGCTGGAAGAGCAGGCGCGCGGCCAGGTCACGGCGGGCCGGCGGCTGGGCCTGCAGACGGTCCAGCATCGTGATGACGGGATCGCAGCTGGGGCCGGGCCGGGTCGCATCCGGCGCGTCGGCCCACAGGCGGGACAGCATGCCCAGGGCGGTCGGCCCGACGGAGCGTTCCAGCACCTCCATCTCGATGGCGCTGGGCGGCTTGGGCTGCCGGTTCGCCGGCGCGCTGTCGGCGGCCTCCCGCACCCATTGTGCTTCCAGGATCTGCAGCTCCTCCGGCAGCTGCGGGCGCGCGCTCATGCGCCCCTCCAGCAGGTCACGGCAGGCGCCGGTGGCGTTGGCTCCGCGCAGCGCCTTCAGCTGCTCGGACACCAGTTGCACATAGCGGCGGCGCAGGATGGGGTCGGTGCCGTTCAGGATGGCGGGCATCTGGCGGGCCAGGGGTGACAGCGCCATGGCCTGCACCGCCTCGTCGGCGGCGCCGGCAACACGGGCGTCCCACATGCGCTTGGCCACCTCGTCCACGGTGCCCGGCATGCGGCGGTCGAGCGCCTCCCACACCGGATGCATGTGCAGCACGTCGTTGAGGTCGGTCGGCTTGGCGTTGGCGTCCGGCAGGGGCACGGCCAGCGTGCGCGGCGAGGGGGCGATCAGCGAATAGGAGAGCAGCTCCTCGCGCGGCACGAACCACATGCTGCGCGACGGCGTGCGCAGCGTCTTGTCGATCATGGGCTGGGGCAGGCCCAGTTCGCCATAGGTCTTGGCCAGCTGCTGGTTGGCCAGTTCCTCGAAGACGGGGTTGTAGGTGCCGGTGGACGCGCGGTGGAAACCCAGTTCGCCGGTCGGCGTGAGATGACGCGGCTGGCCGGCCAGGAAGACCAGCGTGCAGGCGCTGGCGCAGGTGCCTACGGCACGGCTGGCGTGGCCATGTGACTTCAGCGCCGCGGCCATGCGCTCGGCCTCGCGCACCCGGCCGCCGGGCGACACCAGCTCGACGCGCTTGATTTCCTTGGCGGCCTCGCTGTCGAGCAACTGGCGCATCCGCTCGCCGTCGCCCATGCCGATGACGCCTTCCAGCTTCAGGCTGCGGCCGTCGGCCGAGAAGCTGAACTTGGCCTGCCCCAGCGGGTCGACGCCGCGGGCCATCGACCAGTATTCGCCCACGCTCGGCAGGAAGCCGAACACCACCGAGGCCAGCAACTGCAGCGTGCTCAGCGCCAGCGTGATGCGCGCCAGCCAGCCCCACAGCGCCGAGCCACTCTCGCGCAGATAGTTGCTCGCGGCGCGCCAGGCGCCGACGATGCACCACAGGTTCAGCAGCAGCAGCAAGGGCATCGTCACCAGCAGCGAGATGGCGCTGACCTGCAGCGAGTCGCCCTTGACGCTGATCCACGTCATCAGCCCCGTCAGCAGGAAGGCCAGCGGCGTGGCCACCAGGAAGTTGTTGACCCAGTAGCTGCGCACCAGGCTCATCTCGCCATGCCAGTGGCGGGAGAAGTAGCCGCGTTGCGCTTCCTTGACGACGCGCGTGCGCGCCGGCGGCCGGGCGCCCGCCGGGCGCGGCCGGTGCGAGGACTGCTGCCAGGCCGCCGGCTCGGGCGGGGGCTCAGGCGCGGCGGGGGGCAGTGAGTGGTCGACTTGCGTGGGGTCGACGTAGGGGCGGTGATTGCGTGCGTCCGTCATTCCCGCGCAGCTTACTGACCCCGGACGCAGAAACCGATGTGGCTATTCACCGCAGCGCGTCAACTGCGGTAGTTGTTCAACATCGGATAGCGTTTGGCCACCAGCGCGAACAGCGCGGCGGCCACCAGCGCAAAGCCGGCGAAGAAGAACATCAGGCAGGCTGTCTCGCTGTAGCCGGTGGACTTGATGGCCGAGAGCGCCGACGGGCTCTTGATGCTGACGTTGGACAGCAGCACCCAGAGGTTGCCCACCGTCACCGACAGGTTCCAGAAGCTCATGATCGTGCCCTTCATGGACAGCGGCGCCTGGCTGTAGGCGAACTCCAGGCCGGTGGCCGAGACCAGCACCTCGCCGAGCGTCAGCAGGGCATAGGGCAGCATCTGCCAGACGATGCTGACCTTGGAGCCTTCGTCCAGCCACAGCTGCAGCACGCCGGCGACGATCCAGGCCGCGCCGGCCAGTGCAATGCCCGCGCCCATGCGGCGCAGCGCCGTCACCTTCAGGCCCGAGCGCTGCAGCGCCGGGTAGAGCACCAGGTTGTTGAAGGGGATGAGGATCATCACCAGCAAGGGGTTCAGCGCCTGCATCATGGAGGACTGGAACCACTCGGGCTTGGCCATCTGGTCAGCCTGCAGCACCCAGGTCGAGGCCTTCTGGTCGAACAGCGACCAGAACGGCGTGACCAGCGCGAACAGCACCAGCACGCGCAGCACGGCGCGCACGCCGTCCACGGCTTCGTCCGGATGTGCGCCGCGGGCGCGGTCCAGCTGCAGCGAGGCGCCGACACCGCCGAAGCCCATCACCAGCACCAGGGCCAGGCAGACGGCGGCGACGAAGCCCAGGCTGGCCATCTGGCTCAGGCTGTAGGCCGCCAGCAGCAGGCCCAGCGCCGCGACGCCCATGCCGAGGCCGCCGGCCTTCAGCGCCGTCCACACCACCTTCAGGAAGCTGTGCGGGTTGGCGCCGCGCGCCGGCTGGTGCACATACTGCTTGCGGCCGCTCCACAGGATGACGGTCGCGGCCAGCATCAGCAGGCCCGGCAAGGCGAAGGCCACGCTGGCGCCGTAGTTCTTCAGGATGAGGGGCATCAGCAGCGACGCGAAGAAGCTGCCGAAGTTGATGATCCAGTAGAAGGCGTCATAGACCTTCTGCGCCAGCGAGCGATTGCTCTTGTCGAACTGATCGCCGACAAAGCTGCTTACCAGCGGTTTGATGCCCCCAGATCCCAGCGAGATCAGGAACAGGCCGAAGTAGAAGCCGCGGATGTTGTCGTCGAACAGCGCCAGGCAGGCGTGGCCCGCGCAGTAGATGACGCTGAACCAGAAGATCGTCGGGTACTTGCCGAAGAAGCGGTCGGCCAGCCAGCCGCCCAGCAGCGGGAAGAAATAGACGCCGATGACGAAGGAGTGGAAGACCTCCTTGGCCTCGGCCTTGCGCATGTCCTCGGGGATGGCCAGCAGCAGGCTGGTCATCATGAAGACCGTCAGGATGTTGCGCATGCCGTAGAAGCTGAAGCGCTCACATCCTTCGTTGCCGATGATGTAGGGGATCTGCGGCGGCATCTTGGCCGCGGGGCTGGCCGCGGTGGCGGCGTCTGCGGTGACGGTATTCGTCATGGGCGGTGGCCTCGTGTTCGGGCTATGAGAAACGCCGCTCGGCTTGTGGCCGGCGGCGTTCGGGGAGGGGCACTACGGGGCGATCAGGCCTCGGTCAGGCTTCGAAAGGCAGCTTCACCTGGCTGAGGTCCTTGCGGGTCTCGACGAGCACCAGCGGGCCCTCGTCGACGACGACGACCGCGGCCGGTTCGCGGCCCAGCGCGGCGGGTGCGGGCTCGGCGGCAATCGCGGCCTGCACGGCGGCGATCTTGCCGGCGTCGGAGTTGACCCATTGCAGGCCGGCACCTTCGGCAATGGCCTGCAGTTCGCCCATCGGCAGCTTGAAGGCCTCGACGACCGGTGCGGGCGCAGCGACGGGCGCTGCGACGGGAGCCGCGATGGGAGCGGGCGCTGCAACCACGGGGGCCTGTGCCTGGACCGGCACCGGGGCGCTGGCCATCGCTTCCTCGATCAGCGAGCTTTGCGCCGGTGCGGCGGCGGCTTCGGAAGCCGGGGCGTCCTGGCCTTCGACGCCACCTTCTTCACGGCGGTTGCGGTTGCGATTGCGACCGCCACGGCGGCGGCCGTCGCGGCCCTGGCCTTCGCCGGTGTCGTCGCCTTCGGCCGCCGGAGCAGCTTCAGCGCCGGCGTCGGCTGCGGCTTCAGCCGGAGCTTCAGCGCCGGCCTCGGCGGCGCCTTCGGTGCCGGCCTGGTCGTCACGGTCACGACCGCCACGGCGGCGGCGTCGGCCACGGCCCTGGCGCTCTTCACCGGCCGGCGTGTCACCGGTCGGGGGCAGGGCGGCTTCGGCCTGGCTGTCGACGAAAGCCGGCGGCGCGTCATGGACGGCGGCCAGGTCTTCGCTCAGCGGCGCGGCGACCGGCAATGCGGCCACTGTCTCGGCCTGCGTGCGGTCCGTGCGCTCCGGGCGCTCGCCACGCGGGCGGCGTTCGCCACGTTCAGCGCGCTCACCACGCTCGCCACGTTCACCACCGCGCTCAGCGCGTTCGCCGCGTTCGGCGCGCTCCGGGCGCTGCTGCTGTTCGGGCTTGTCGCCACCTTCGGCGCGCGGCTTGCGATCACCGCGCTCGCCACGCTCACCGCGGGCTTCCTGCGGCTTGCCGTCGCGGCGGCCACCCTGGCCACCGCGGCCTTCTCCACGTTCGCTGCGTTCGCCGCGTTCGCCACGGCCGCCTCGACCACCGTCGCGGCGGCCGTCACGGCCACCTTCGCGCTTGGGCTTGTCGGTGGCAGCCGGGGCTGCTGCGGGGGCCTGGACGGCCGGCACGGGTGCCGGGGCCGGCGTGCCGGCGCCGAAGAAGCTGAACAGGCGGCTGAAGAAGCCCTTGGATTCGGCGGGCGCCGGTGCCGGAGGCGGCGGGGCCACGATCGGCGCGGGTGCAGGGGCGACGGGGGCGGGTGCCGCCACCGGCGCGGGCTGCTCGGGCAGGATGCCCTTGATGACCGGCTCCTGCTTGTTCTTCTTCTCGATGTCGCCGCGGCGCGTGATGCCCACCTCGTCGGTCGGCTCCTCGATCATCGTGTAGCTGGCCTGCAGGTTTTCCAGGCGCGGGTCGTCGTGGCGCAGGCGCTCCAGCTTGTAGTTAGGCGTCTCGAGGTGCTTGTTGGGCACCAGCAGCACGGTGACGCGCTGCTTGAGTTCGATCTTGGTGATCTCGGTGCGCTTCTCGTTGAGCAGGAAGGAGGTCACTTCCACCGGCACCTGCACGTGCACGGCGGCGGTGTTGTCCTTCATCGCCTCTTCCTGGACCATGCGCAGGATCTGCAGCGCCGAGGACTCGGTGTCGCGGATGTGGCCGGTGCCATTGCAGCGCGGGCAGGTGATGTGGTTGCCTTCGCTCAGCGCCGGGCGCAGGCGCTGGCGGCTCATCTCGAGCAGGCCGAACTTGCTGATGGAGGCGAACTGCACGCGGGCGCGGTCGTTGCGCAGCGCGTCGCGCAGGCGCTGTTCCACGTCACGGCGGTTCTTGCTCTCCTCCATGTCGATGAAGTCGACGACGATGAGGCCGCCGAGGTCACGCAGGCGCATCTGGCGGGCGATTTCGTCGGCCGCTTCGAGGTTGGTGCGGGTCGCGGTTTCCTCGATGTCGCCGCCGCGGGTGGCGCGGGCCGAGTTGACGTCGACGGAGACCAGCGCTTCGGTGTGGTCGATGACGATGGCGCCGCCCGAGGGCAGGTTAACGGTGCGGCTGTGGGCCGTCTCGATCTGGTGCTCGATCTGGAAGCGGCTGAACAGCGGCGCGTCGTCGCGGTAGCGCTTCACGCGATGGCCCTGGTCGGGCATCACGTGGTTCATGAACTGGCTGGCCTGCTCGTACAGGTCGTCCGTGTCGATCAGGATCTCGCCGATGTCGGACGTGAAGTAGTCGCGGATCGCGCGAATGACGAGCGACGACTCCTGGTAGATCAGGTAGGCGCCCTTGCCGCCCTTGGCCGCGTCGTCGATCGCGGTCCAGAGCTTGAGCATGTAGTTCAAGTCCCACTGCAGCTCGGGCGCCGTGCGGCCGATGCCGGCGGTGCGCGCGATCAGGGACATGCCCTTGGGGTACTCGAGCTGGTCGAGGTTTTCCTTGAGTTCCTCGCGGTCCTCGCCCTCGATGCGGCGCGAAACGCCACCACCGCGCGGGTTGTTGGGCATCAGCACGAGGTAGCGGCCGGCCAGCGAGACGAAGGTGGTGAGTGCGGCGCCCTTGTTGCCGCGCTCTTCCTTTTCGACCTGGACCAGCAGTTCCTGGCCTTCCTTGATCGCGTCCTTGATGGTCGCGTTCTTGACGTCGGTGCCCTCGCGGAAGAACTGGCGCGAGATTTCCTTGAACGGCAGGAAGCCGTGGCGGTCCTCGCCGTAGTCGACGAAACAGGCTTCGAGCGAGGGCTCGACGCGCGTCACGACGGCCTTGTAGATATTGCCCTTGCGCTGTTCGCGGCCTTCGATTTCGGTCTCGAAGTCCAGCAGCTTCTGGCCATCAACGATCGCGAGGCGCCGCTCTTCCGGCTGCGTCGCATTGATCAGCATGCGTTTCATGTCATCTCCTCGCGCGCCGGGCGGCTCATCAGCCGCCGCAAAACGCGCACGTTCATCGCGCCGCCCGAGAGCGGCTCAAGATGCACGGGCAATGACTCGAGAACCGAGGAAGGAATCGCCCTGGACCGAAAGCGCGGCCGACCGTGGGGGTCAGCGTGCAGCCGGCGTTGGCGCGTGCGCCGCAGCAGCTGTCATGCGAGACGAGCCGCCTGCTCCCGCGCGCACCCGCCCGGCAAGCCTACTGGCATGCCGGGGCAGGGCGGCCACACCGGGATCTAGCCGGGGCCGCAGGGGTGCGTGTGGGGGGAGGGGCATGCTCATCTGCATGGGCTGCTGGACGCTGGTGACAGCTCGCGTCGGCCTGGGCCTCAGCTTTCTGTCGCCATGGAAACCTTGTTGTCTGCGGGCGCCGGGTGCCTTGAAACATTCAAGGCGAGCGGGGCCCGCGGGGTTCTTGTGTCATCGCTCTGCCGCGTCTGAAAGCGGGCCGTTCACTCACTCGGGGAGGAAACCTGCCGGCCGTCTTTCGCGTTGCATCGCCTGTGGTCGCCAGGGCTGGGCCCCGCCGACCACACGTTGTCGCCGCTAAAATCAAGCAAATCAAATACTTACGGCAGCAACGTGGTGAAAAGGATTATAGGGGCAGGCCAAACGCTGCCCGACACCACGCAAACCCCTGCCACGGCACCGGCCGTGCGGCGGGTCACGGTGGACGAAGGCTCCGCCGGGCAGCGACTGGACAATTTCCTGCTGCGTGAGCTCAAGGGTGTGCCCAAGACCCATGTCTACCGCGTCATCCGGGCCGGCGAAGTGCGGGTCAATAAGGGTCGGGCGCAAGCCGACACCCGCCTGGAAATTGGTGACGAAGTGCGCATCCCGCCGGTGCGCCTGCCGGAGCGCGCCGCCCAGCCCGAGGCGCCGGCCCGCGAGTTTCCGGTCGTTTTCGAGGACGAACACCTGCTCGTCATCGACAAGCCCGCCGGCGTGGCGGTGCATGGCGGCTCCGGCGTCAGC
This sequence comes from Roseateles sp. P1_C1_2, assembly GCF_056406535.1. NCBI lineage: Bacteria > Pseudomonadati > Pseudomonadota > Betaproteobacteria > Burkholderiales > Sphaerotilaceae > Roseateles > Roseateles sp. P1_C1_2. Next base: position 309,357 of record NZ_JBFUAB010000001.1, on the reverse strand, counting down.
TATGGCGTCATCGAGGCGCTGCGCCGCTCGCGGCCGACGGCCAAGTTCCTGGAACTGGTGCACCGGCTGGACAAGGAAACCTCGGGCCTGCTGATGATCGCCAAGAAGCGCAGCGCCCTTGTCAATCTGCAGGACCAGCTCCGCGAGCGCGAGACCGGCAAGACCTACGCCGCCCTGGTCTGGGGCGACTGGCCGGCCAAGCTCAAGGTCATCGATGTGCCGCTGGTCAAGTTCGTTGGCAGCGACGGCGAGCGCTGGGTGCGCCCGGGCAAGATGGATGAAGAAGACGCCAAGCGGTCGATCAGCCTGGTGAAGGTGATGCAGAAGACGCCGCAGTTCAGCCTGCTCGATGTGACCATCAAGACCGGCCGCACCCACCAGATCCGCGTCCACCTGCAACAAGCCGGCCATTCAATAGTGGGCGACCCCAAGTACGGCGACTTCGAGCGCAACCGTGAGCTGGCGCGCGGTCCGAAGAAGTTTGATCGGATGTTCCTGCATGCGCGGAGGCTGCAGTTCCAGCACCCGGCGACGGGGGAGACGGTGACCTGTGAGGCGCCGCTGCCCGCCGATTGCCAGCATCTGGTGGCGGCTGGCAGATGAATCTGTGGCGTGTGATGAAGAGGCGGGGACGGGTGGCCTGCGTCGCCGCGGCCGCGCTGGCAAGCTCTGTGGCGACCGCCATGTCGATCATGCCTCCGCCGGCCATTGCCCTGCAGTTCGAAGCCCGCACGGACCGCCTGACGCTTGAAGGACTACTTGCCCTGGACGAACTTGCCGTGCGTGCCGGGCAGTGTCCGGCAGAAGGATTGGCCGTGCACGTTTTGCCGGCCACGCGGGCGGAGCCGGCACTGACCCAGCGCCGGATCGCCGTCGTTCAACAGCGGCTGGAGCGCCTGGGCCTGAAGCTGGCGGTCGAAATGAAGCCCCTGCGCGGGGAGGACACGGCCCGCCCTCGGCACCGCGGCATGCTGCTGGCCGACGTGGGCGCAGAGGACGATGTCTGGTGCGACCTGCGAGCGGGATCGCAGGCCTTCACATGGGCAGACGAGTTGGGGCGCTACGTCGAAGGTGCCGAGCCCAGGCTGCCGGCGTTCTGGCAGCGCTTGTCGCAGCAGGGCAGGTCGAGCCTTGCTCTGCCGCTGGCGACTGCGGCCCTGTGCGCCGAGTCATCGGACTGCACGCGCCACCCGGAGCTCTATCACTGGCTGGCCGAGAAGGCGTTGCCGACCGCGTCGCCCAAAGGCCGGCGCTGGTGGTTGCTCAATCTGTGGGCGCAGGCTGAGGACGCCGAGGTGGAGCGCTTGCGGCGGCGCTGGGCCCTGGCACCACTGACCCTTGAAGAGCGGGCCGGCCGGGCCCATGAGCTGGCCTCTGGTGGCCTGCCTTGGGCCGTGATCGAGCAGCGCCTGCTGCAGCCCGGCTTGATGATGCGGTTTGGCGGGCAGCCGATGATCTCCGGCGGGCCAGGGCCGCATTGGCTGCTGAGCGCGGCTTCAAGACGCGGCGAGCTGGATTCCTTTGATCGGCTCATCGGTGCGGCCGGCCCGGCGAAGACCTGCTTCGTCGCGGAGGCCTTCCAGAGAGCTGCGGCACTGGAGGACGAGTTCGAAGTCCTGAAGCCACATTTCGCGAGCTGGTCTCGCGGCATCGCCACGCCCTATTCGCCGCCGCAGGCGTTCGACGCCTGCAACCCGCTGGAGGGGGTTCTGGTGGGGGCTTTTTGCCAGAAGGTGCAGGAAGAAGACGGCATGGCGAGCCGCTACCAGGTGATCTGGGGCGTACTCCAGCAGGCGGGCATCACCAAGGACACGCTCGCCGTCCAGTCGCTTTTCGTGCCAGGCCAGGAGGTGCGGCCCTGGCAATGCAAGCTGGAGCCCGAACCGGGTTCGGCATCGAGCTTCCGTCCCGTCGCCAAGCCCTGAGACCCGCCGGACCGACGCCGTCACCGCCGACAATCTGCCCATGACCACTCGCCCTCAACGCTTCGACCTGATCGCCTTCGACTGGGATGGCACGCTGTTCGATTCCACCGCGCTGATCGCCCGCTGCATCCAGCGCGCCGCCGTCGACATCGGCCTGCCAGAACCCGACTTCGACAACTGCCGTTACGTCATCGGCCTGGGCCTGCGCGATGCGCTGGAGCATGCCGTGCCCGGGCTGGCCGAGGATCGCTACCCCGAACTGGGCTTGCGCTACCGCCACCACTATCTGGCCTCGGAGCATGAGCTGGCACTGTTCGACGGCACGCTGGAAATGCTGGAGGCCTTGAAGGCGCGCCACCACTGGCTGGCCGTGGCCACCGGCAAGAACCGCGTGGGCCTGGACCGCGTGCTGGCGTCCAGCGAACTGGGTCATCTGTTCGACGGCACGCGCACGGCTGATCAGACGCGCTCCAAGCCCCATCCCCAGATGTTGCTGGAGCTGATGCGCGAGTTCGGCACCGAGCCCGAGCGCACGCTGATGATCGGCGACACGACGCACGACCTGCAACTGGCCATGAATGCCGGCGTGCCCTGCGTCGCGGTCAGCTTCGGCGCGCATGACCACGAGACCTTCGCCGAGTTCAAGCCTCTCTTCGTGGCGCATTCGACGCGCGAGCTGCACGACTGGTTGATCGCACATGCCTGAAACCGAAGTCGCGCCGCTGCAGCGCCTGTGCACATCGGACGAGCTGCTGGAACGCGGCAAGGCCGTCAGCTTCGACGTCATCCAGTGGCGCGAGCCGGTGCGCGCCTTTGCGCTGCGCTTCGACGGCCAGGCCGTCGCCTATCTGAACCGCTGCGCTCATGTGCCCACGGAAATGGACTGGCAGGAGGGCGAGTTCCTCGACAACGACAAGCGCTTCATCATGTGCAGCATCCACGGCGCCGTCTACGACCCGCTGACCGGCCAATGCCTGATGGGCCCCTGCAACCGCGGCCGGCTGACCAAGATCGAGCTGACCGAGCGTGACGGCGACGTGTTCTGGCAGCCCACGCGAGATACCAAACCCGCTTTTGAAGATTGATATGAGCAGCACCTCCGACGACTCCCTGCCGCCTCCGATGCCCGAGCCCGTCGGTGCGCCGGTACAGCTCACGCCGCACAACGAGACGCTGCTGGCGCAGCTGGCGCGCGACTTCCTGCGCGAGCGGCGGCTGGAGCGGCGCTGGCGCACGGTGTTCCGGCTGTTCTGGCTGCTGCTCGTGGGCCTGCTCGTCTACACGCTGTGGCTGCAGGGCCGCCACGTCACGCCGTCGACGGCGCCGCACACGGCCCTCGTCGAGGTGCGCGGCGAGATCGCCGCCGACACCGAGGCCAGTGCCGAGCAACTGCTGGCCGCGCTGAAGGAAGCCTTCAAGGATGACGGGGCCCAGGCCGTCGTGCTGCGCATCAACTCGCCCGGCGGCAGCCCCGTGCAGGCCGGCATCGTCTACGACGAGATCAAGCGGCTCAAGAAGCAGTACGACAAGCCGGTCTATGCCGTCGTCGAGGAGATGTGCGCTTCGGGGGCCTACTACATCGCCGCGGCGGCCGACGAGATCTTTGTCGACAAGGCCTCGGTCGTCGGCTCCATCGGCGTGCTGATGGACGGCTTCGGCTTCACCGGCCTGATGGACAAGGTCGGCGTCGAGCGCCGCCTGCTGACCGCCGGCGAGAACAAGGGCATGCTGGACCCGTTCAGCCCCTTGTCGCCCAAGCAGCGCGCCTATGCCCAGGCCATGCTGGACCAGATCCACCAGCAGTTCATCGCCGTCGTGCGCGAAGGCCGCGGCAAGCGGCTCAAGGAAACGCCGGAGATCTTCTCCGGCCTGTTCTGGAACGGTGAGCAGGCCGTCAAGCTCGGCCTGGCGGATCGCTTCGGCAACCTCGACTACGTGGCCCGCGAGGTCGTCAAGGCCGAGGATGTCATCGACTACACGCCCAAGGACAACGTGGCCGAGCGCCTGGCCAAGCGCTTCGGCGCGGCCATGGGCGCGGGCGCCGTGAAGGCGCTGCGGGAGATCGCGCCGATCCGCTGACGCGCGGCGCGGCGAGAACGAAAAATGGCCGCTGCCTTTGCGGGCAGCGGCCTTGCGCGGAGCGCTGATGCGCTTACTGCGTCTTGGTCTCGGTCTTGGCGGCGGTATCGCCGGCCTTGGCTTCGGCATGCTTCTTGGCATGGCGCTTGTGGTGCTTGGCGGCACTGGCCGCTTCAGCCGGCATGGCGGGCGTCGCGGCAGCCGTGGTCGTCGTAGCGACAGCCGGCGTGGCCTTGGCGGCGGGGGTGGCAGCCGGAGCCGGCGTGGCGGCTTGGGCGACGGTCGTCGTGGCGGCCGTGGCCTTCGCGGTGGTCGCAGCAGCAGGGGCAGCGATGGTCGCGGCCGGGGTCGGGTTTTGCGCCAGTGCCACGCCAGATGCGAGCGTGATGAGGGCGGTGGCGATGGTGGTCTTCAGCGTGTTCATCTTGAGGGCTCCAGGGTGGTTTCGGATTTCGGTTCGGCTTTGCGCAAGCTTGTGGCCACAACGACACCTCGAAGCGCCGCGTTGACCCGGTTGCAAAGCCTTACACCGGCAGAATCGACCCTCATGAACACCGCATCCCGATTCGACTGGCAGGCCGGCTACCCCAGCCGCCGCAGCCCGCTGTTCGCACGCAATATCGTGTCGACCTCGCATCCGCTCGCGGCCCAGGCCGGGCTGCGCATGCTGCAGGCCGGCGGCAACGCGGTCGACGCGGCGATCGCCGCGGCCGCATGCATGACGCTCGTCGAGCCCTGCAGCAACGGCCTGGGCTCGGATGCTTTCTGCATCCTGTGGGACGGCCAGCAACTGCATGGCCTGAACGCATCGGGGCCTGCACCCGCCGCGTGGACGCCAGAGTTCTTTGGGGGTCAGGTCATGCCCAAGCGCGGCTGGGGCTCGGTCACGGTGCCCGGCGCAGTCGGCGGCTGGATGGCCTTGAGCGAGCGCTTCGGCAAGCTGCCTTTCGCCGACCTGATGCAGCCCGCCATCGAGATTGCCGAGCGCGGCTATGCGGTGCCGCCCATCGTGCAGGGCAAATGGGCGATGGCCGCTGCGCTGCCGGAGCTCACGTCGCAGCCCGGCTTTGCGCAGGCCTTCCTGCCGCACGGCCGCGCGCCCGAAGTCGGCGAGCTGTTCCGCTTCAATGATGCGGCGCGCAGCCTGAAGCTGATCGCTGAATCCAAGGGCGAGGCCTTCTACCGCGGCGAGATCGCGCAGGCGCTCGCGCGGTTCGCGCGCGAGACCGGTGGTGCACTGACCGAGGCCGACCTCGCGGCCTACCAGCCCGAATGGGTCACACCGCTGGCCAAGGACTTCGCCGGCCACACGCTGCACGAGATCCCGCCCAATGGCCAGGGCATCGCGGCGCAGATGGCGCTGGGGCTGCTGGCGCACTGCAACGTCACGGCGCATGCCGTCGACAGCCCCGAAGCCCAGCATCTGATGATCGAGGCGATGAAGTTGGCCTTTGCGGATGTCTACCGCTACGTCGCCGAGCCCGGTGCGATGCAGGTCAGCGCCGCGCAGTTGCTGGACCCGGCTTATCTTGCCTCGCGCGCCAAGCTCATCGACCCGGCTCGCGCCCAGGTCTTCGGTGCCGGCAACCCTGTCAAGGGCGGCACCATCTACCTGAGCGCGGCCGACGAGGCGGGCATGATGGTCAGCTTCATCCAGAGCAACTACATGGGCTTCGGCTCGGGCCTGGTGCTGCCGGGCTACGGCATCAGCCTGCAGAACCGCGGCCACGGCTTCACGCTGGAGCCGGGCCACCCTAACCAGGTCGCGCCGGGAAAGCGGCCTTTCCACACCATCATCCCGGCCTTTCTGACCAAGGACGGCGCACCGGTCATGAGCTTTGGTGTGATGGGCGGCAATATGCAGCCGCAGGGCCATATGCAGACGCTGGTGCGCATGCTCTGCTACGGCCAGAACCCGCAAGCCGCCTGCGACGCGCCGCGCTGGCGCTTCAACGAGGGCCTGTCGATCAACGTCGAGCCGCACATGCCGGCGACCACCATCGAGGCGCTGCGCACGCGTGGCCACGAGATCGGCGACATCCACGACAGCTACCAGGACTTCGGTGCCGGCCAGTTCATCTGGCGGCTGGGTGATCCCGGCGTGCAAGGCTATGTGGCCGCGAGCGATCCGCGCCGCGATGGGGCGGCTGTCGGCTATTGATCCCGGTGGTTCGACGCCGGTTTTTCCGGTTTCGTCCGTGCCGGCGCCAGGTGGTCACTCGGTCCTGGTGAGTGGGAGAGCGCGTCAAAACAATCCGCGTCGTTCCCCAACTCACACGGAAATCTTGCATGTGGAAATCGAAGCAATCGACGCTCGCCCTGGTGGCAATACTCGCCCTGCAGGGCCCGCTCTGGGCCGCCGCACCTGTCATCGAACCCGTGCTCGTCGCGGTGCCGGCAGGCGCGTTCGTCATGGGAAATGATGAGAAGAAAACCACCTCGCCCGCCCGCAAGGTCCAGGTCCGGGCGTTCCAGATTGGCAAGTACGAAGTGACGGTGCAGGAGTTCGCCCGCTTTGCCGCGGCCACGGGCTACCAGGGCCCGCAGAAGTGCGTGCAGATGGCCAGCAAGGAATGGTTCGACGACATCCCCGGCAGCTGGCAGCAGCGCCGGCTGATGAGCAGCGAGTTCGAGCCGGTGAGCTGCATCGGCGCCGCCGGGGCCGATGCCTATGTGCAGTGGCTGGCCAAGGAGACCGGCAAGAAGTACCGCCTGCCCACCGAGGCCGAGTGGGAGTACGCCGCGCGCGCCGGCACCACCGGCACGCACTTCTTCGGCGAGGACGCCGACCCGTCTGCCAGCACGGCCTGCCGCTGGGGCAATGTGGCCGACCGGCGCGCCGAGGCCGCGATCAAGCGCGACTTCGATGGCCTGGAGTCCAAGGACCATGTCGGCGTCGTGCCCTGCGACGACGGCGCCGACTACGCCACCGTGGTGGGCCTGTACGGCGCCAATCCCTGGGGGCTGCACGACACGCTGGGCAATGTGCAGGAGTACATGCAGGACTGCCACCATGCCAACTACGAAGGCGCGCCCGCTGACGCCGCGGCCTGGCTGGACGGCCCGCAAGGTTCCGCCGGCTGCGCGCAGCGTGTCCTGCGCGGCGGCAACTGGCACTGGCCGATCTTCCAGTCGTCGCGTCGCGCCGGCTTCCCGACCGACATGGTGGGATCGCTCGAAGGCTTGCGTGTCGTGCTGGACCAACCCGGCCCCGTGGCCGCGCCCTCGGCCGAGACGCAGCGCTTCCTGGCCGCGCTCGGCCGCGCACAGGCTCAAGAGCGCGCCCGCCGCGCCGGGGCCGCCAGCCTGTGATCGCAGCGGCCGTGCCTGACGCGCCTGCTAGCCGCGCGGCCATGCTGCGGGCCTTCAGGTCCGTGTTCAATCGCCGCACCGTGGCGCTGGTGCTGGGGCTGAGCCTGTTGCTGACCTTGGCCCGGCTGTTCAGTGGCTTCGGTGTCGGCAGTTTCAGCACATGGGCGGCCCTGCCGCTGCCCGGCCTGCCGATGCTGCTGGCGGCGGCCTGCACCGAGGCCCTGCTGGCCCAACGTGGCGCGCGTGGCCGCGACTGGCTCTGGCGGATGGGTGCGGTCGTGCTGGCCTGCGCGCTGTCGCAGGGCTTGAGGCTGGGCTGGGCCCACGAGGCCGGCGCGCCGCTGTACTGGGGCTATCTGATCAGCCGCACCGCGCTGTACGGCCTGATCGGCTCCGCGGTGTACACGCTGCTGGTGCTGGGCACGCGCGACGCCGAGTTGCGCGGCCGGCTCGCGCAGGCGCGGCGCGAGCGCGATGCGCAGCAAGCCCGGCAGGCCGAGGCGCAGTTGCTGGCACTCAACGCGCAGATCGAGCCGCACTTCCTGTTCAACACGCTGGCCACGGTGAAGCGCCTGGTCGAGACCCAGCCCGAGCGCGGGCGAGAGATGCTGCAGCGGCTCATCGGCTATCTGCGCGTCAGCCTGCCGCATCTGCAAAGCCGGGCGACCACGCTGCGCCAGGAACTCCAGACGGTGAGCGACTACCTCGCGCTGCAGCAGATGCGCATGGGCGCGCGCCTGCGCTTTGCGATCGAGGCGGACGCCGGGCTGCTCGACCTGCAACTGCCGCCGCTGGTGCTGACGACGCTGGTCGAGAACGCGGTCAAGCATGGCCTGAGCCCGGTACCACAGGGCGGACAGGTGGTGATCGCCGCTCGCCGCGAAAGTGCCGGGCGGGTCGTGCTGGAAGTGCGCGACGATGGCGGCGGCTTTGGTGCCGGCGCCGGCGGCACCGGCCTGGGCCTGGCCAACACCCGGGCGCGCCTGCGTGCCTTCTTCGGGCCGCAGGCTGAACTGGACCTGCAGGCACTGCGCCCCCGCGGCGTGCAGGCGCGCATCACGGTCCCTGGGGGAGCCGTGTCATGAACGATGCACTGCAACTCGCCGCTGCCGCTCTGCGGCATCTTTGGCTGAGCTGGCGTTCGCTGCGAGCCGTAGAACTGGCGGTGGCGGCGCTGTTGGCCCTGTGCCTGCTGGCCGAACGGCTGGGCGTGTGGATGGACTTCGGCTTGCGGGAGCAATCGGCGGCCTCGTTCGCGCTGCAGGTGCTGCTGCTGCTGGCCCAGGCCGGGCTGGTACTGCTGTGCTGGCTGCCGGCAGCTCGCGGCGAGGCCCTCCACCCTTGGCGGGGGAGACGCCTGGCGCTTGCGGTGCTGCTGGGCAGCATCGCCTGCGCAGCGCTGCTGCGCTCGCCGCTGCCGCAGGCCCTGGCCGATGCCTGGGGCACGCCGCTGTGCGATGTCTGCGGCCGGCCCGTGCCGGGCGGCAAGTCGTGGCTGGAGTCGCTCGGCGAGGCGCTCATCGTGGTGGCGCTGGCGGGCCTGGCCGCCGCGGCCACCGAGCTGCTCGCGCGGCGCCGCCATCATGCCGACCTGTTGCAGAGCGTGCTCGACGAGCAGGCGCGCCTGGCCCAGGAGGCGAGCCGGACACGTCTGGCGGCCCGCGCCGCCCGGGTCGACCCGCAGGCGCTGTTCGACACCCTCAGCGCCGTCGAGGCTCAGCTTGCCGACCCTGAGGCCGCCGCGCAAGCCGCTGCCGAGCTGGAGCGGTTGATGATGTCGCTGCGCCAGGCCCTCAAGCGGCCCATGCGTCCCTTGCCCACTGAAGTCCCCTGACATGAACCGACCGCGCAAAACCGCGCTGATCGCGGAAGACGAGATCACCCTGCGCCAGGACCTCATCGAGCGCCTGGCCCAAGCCTGGCCGGAGCTGCTCATCGTGGCTGAGGCCGAAGACGGCATCAGCGCGCTGCGCCTGATCGCCGCGCATCAGCCCGATGTGGTGTTCCTGGACATCCAGATGCCCGGCATCACCGGCCTGGATGTGCTGCGCCAACTGAGCCAGGCAGGCATCGACAGCCATGTGGTGTTCGTCACCGCCTACGACGAGCACGCCATCGAGGCTTTCGAAGCCGGTGCGCTGGACTACGTGCTCAAGCCGCTGTCGCTGCCGCGCCTGATGACCACGATCACGCGGCTGCAGCGGCGCCTAGCGGCGGACCCGACCCTGCCGCGTGCGGTTGCCGAGCCCATGGCGCCCTGGGCAGCGCCGGAGCCGGCGGCGCCGCTGCGCTGGATCAACGCGGCCATCGGCGACACCGTCAAGCTGCTGACCGTGGACGAGGTGCTGTACTTCCAGGCCGACACCAAATACACCCGCGTCGCCCTGTGCAACGCCGAAGCGCTGATCCGCAAGCCGCTCAAGGAGCTGCTCGACGAGCTCGACCCGCAGCAGTTCTGGCAGGTGCACCGTGGCACCATCGTCAATCTGACGGCCATCGCCTCCGCCTCGCGCGATCTGCGCGGCAGGCTGCATCTGCGGCTCAAGGAGCGGGGTGAGACGCTGCTGGTGGCCGAGAGCTATGCCCATCGATTCAAGCAGATGTAGCCATGACCCTGAACGCTGAGCCGCTGCGACTGAGCCCCGGCGACGACCTGCGCGCTGCGCTGGAGGCGAGCGGGCTCACGGGCTTCGTCGTGGCGGGCATCGGCAGCCTCGTGCAGGCGCAGTTGCGATTCGCTGGCGAACCGGAGCCGACAACCATCGCCGGGCCCCTCGAAATCCTGACGCTGAGCGGCAGCCTGACGCCCGACGGTGCGCATCTTCACGCCAGCGTGTCCGATGCCTCGGGCCGCGTCCTCGGCGGCCATGTCTGCGCCGGCTGCGAGGTCCGCACGACGGCCGAGCTGCTGATTGCACCGCTACCCACCGGGTCGCTGTCACGCGAGTTCGACGCGTCGACAGGCTACACCGAGCTTGTCATCCTCAAGCCGTGACCACCGGCACGCGACACCGCGCGGCCGCGCTGCTAGCATGCGTCGCATGACCAAGCTGCTCGACCTCGACTGACGCCCCTGCGCGTTGCCTCATCCCGGCGGGGCTGACCCGCCCGTCGAGTCCTGTCGGAGCCTCAAGCGTCATGTTCTCCAAGTTCTTCACCCTCGCGCCCGGCGATCTGCTGCGCGACGTGGTCTATCGGCGGCTGTGGTCGTCCATCCTGATTTCATCCCTGGGCGGCCAGGTCACCATGCTGGCCCTGCCGCTGACGGCCGCCGTGCTGCTCAACGCCAGTCCCACGCAGATGGGCCTGCTGCAGGCGATGGAAATCCTGCCCTTCGTGCTGTTCTCGCTGCCCTCGGGCGTGCTGCTGGACCGCATGCGCAAGCTGCCGGTCTATGTGGCCGGCGAGACCCTGCTCGCCTTCGCGGTGGCCACGGTGCCGCTGGCCGCGTGGATGGGTTGGCTGGGCATGGGCTGGCTCTATGTAGTCGGTTTCGTGCTCGGCACGGTGCACACGACGGCTGGCAGTGCCGCGCAGATCGTGCTGACCCAGGTGGTGCCACGCGAGCGGCTCGTCGAGGCGCATGCCAAGAACGCCTTGGCCGGTTCTGGCGCCGAGGTCGTCGGGCCGGGCCTGGCCGGCGTGCTGATCAAGCTGCTGGGCGCTCCGCTGGCCTTGGCCGTGGATGCCGTGGCCCTGCTCGCGTCGGCAGTCATCCTGCGTGGCATCCGCGTGCAGGAGCAGTTGTCGGCCACGCGCGGCGCTTTCTGGCCCTCGTTGAAGGAGGGGCTGGCCTTTGTGCGCTCGCACAAGCTGCTGATCAGCCTTGCCACGGCCACCGGCGGCTGGCAGCTCTTCCACAACGCGGCCCTGGTGGTGCAGATCCTGTTCGCGACGCGTGAGCTGCAGCTCGCGCCGCAGACCGTCGGCCTGTCCTATGTCGCGCTGGGCGCCGGTACGGTGCTGGCGAGCATCTTCGGCCACCGCATCAGCCGCCGCGTCGGTCCGGGGCCTTGCCTGGTGCTGGGCTATGCGGCCTGCGGCGTCGGCTGGCTGCAGTTGGCGCTGGTGCCGGCGGGTCATCTCGGCGTCGTCAGCTTCGGCGTGATGCTGTTTGCCTTCGGCTTCGGCGCGGTGCTGATCTTTATCAACTTCCTGTCGCTGCGCCAGGCCGTCACGCCGGCGCCCATGCTGGGCCGCATGACCAGCACGATGCGCTGGCTCATCCTGCTGCCGGCGGGGCCGGGCGCGCTGATCGGCGGCTGGCTCGGCGAGCACATGGGCCTGCGCTCGGCGCTGGCGTTCTCGGGTGTGGGCGCCTGCCTGTTGGCGGCGCTGGCCTGGCGCCACCCGGTCATCCGTGGCGTGCGCGAACTGCCCAAGCCGGTTGAGGTGGTGACGGCATGAGCTTGGATCCCGTTCTCATCGATATTCCCGAACGGCTGGACGGCGAGCGCACCCTGCTGCTGGCGCCGCGCACCGGCAGCGGCGCCGAAATGGCCGTGGTCGTCGCGCAGTCGATCTCGCATCTGCGGCCGTGGATGCCCTGGGCCCAGGAGGCGCCGACGGCCGAGAGCTCAGAGATGGTGGTGCGCCGCATGCAGGCCGACTTCATCGCCCGCCGCGACCTGTGCTTCCAGGTGTATGCCCGCCGACCCGACGGCAGCCCGGGGCGGATGCTTGGCGGCACCGGCCTGCACCGCATGGACTGGAGCGTGCGGCGCTTCGAGATCGGCTACTGGATACGCCCCGAGGCGGCGGGGCAGGGCCATGTCACCGACGCGGTGAAGTTGTTGACGGCCATGGCTTTGGACAAGCTCTGCGCGCGCCGCGTGGAAATTCGCTGCGACACGCGCAACGTCAAGAGCCGGGCTGTCGCCGAGCGCTGCGGCTTCGAGCTTGAGGGCATCCTGCGCAACGAGGCGCTGGGCGTCGACGGGCATCCCCGCGACACCTGCGTCTACTCACGCATCGCCTAGAGCGGCGCGACCTTCAGCAAGCGCCCCCAGGCTCGCTATGTCGCAGGCTTCATGGCGAAGCTTGCCCTGCATCTTCGGTGTCTGCTTTCGCACCGCAGCTTCGAGCTTCTGAAGATGGCCAAAGTAAAGAAAGCGTGGTTCGCCGAAGCGGCTCGCGCCTGCTCGCAGACATCTCGCCGCATCGACCATTGGGCTCGAAGGTCATCGATCCGGCTGGAAGATCCTCCTTCTCCTCCTCGACTGCGAGGGGTTGGTCTGTGCTACCACACGCCAGCCCGACGCTTGCGGGCGCCTTCAGTCGCCGCTGCTTTTGGAGAGGGTGGCGGGAACAGTGCATTGTCTGTTCCCAGCTTGTGCACGACATGGTCGATGAATGCAGTGACGGCGGGCGGGAGGTGCCGCCGGCTTGGATAGAGGGCGTTGAGCCCTTGGCCAGCAAGTCGATATTGCGGCAGAACAGGCGTCAGCACACCCGCCTCGACATCCAGCTTCGCCAAATTGGGCGGCAGCAGTGCGATACCCAGCCCGGAGACGGCAGCCTTGCGCAATGCCTGGGCGGTATTGGCGCTGAAGCGGCCAACGACTTGCACCTCCTCCACCATGCCATGCTGATCGGTCAGGCGCCACCGGGCGCGACCGCCGGGATGGTGCGCTGCAATGCAGTCGTGATTTGCGAGGTCCTGCAACGAGGCCGGCGTTCCTCTCGATCGAAGGTACGCCGGACTGGCGACGAGGCCGCCACTACCCGGATTCATCAGCCGGCGCCCGACGTAGCCTGAGTCCGGCAACGGACCGCCGCGGAACGCGACGTCGATCCGTTCGGCAATCAGGTCCGCGGTCGAATCGCTGAGCACGAAGTCAATTTGAACCTGTGGATGTGCGGCAAGGTACTCGACCACCCACTTCATGGGAACGAAATCAAAGAAGTCAGCCGGTGCCGCCACCCGCACAAGGCCGCTCGGTGCCGAGCTTCCTGTCACCAATGCCTGTTGTGCCTCGAGCAATCCGTCGACCGCACCCGCGCAGCGCTCATGGAACGCCTGCCCGGCCGCGGTGAGGGTGAGCTTGCGCGTGGACCGCTGCAGCAAGCGCGTATCCATCCGCGCTTCCAGCGCCTGAATGCGGCGGCTCACGGTGTTGGCCGGCATGCCGTTTCGCCGGCCAGCTTCGGCAAAGCTGCCGCACCGGACCACTTCGACAAACAGCGCCACATCGTTCAAGTCAAACACGCCTTATTCCTTCGTTGAGTGGATCAGTGAAATCCAATTCGTCCACCTAGTCTAAGGTTGCGTGGATCCGTACTCTGTGGAGTCGAAGCAAAACCGAGGACTCGTTTCCATGAACTCCCAACCATCGCTATCCCCGCTGCAGCGCCGTCTCGTCTGGGGCGTTCGGATCCTGCTTGCCGTTGCGTTCGGTGCCGCCGGTGGCGCCAAGCTGCTAGGCCTGTCCGCCATGGTCCAGCTGTTTGATGCCATCGGCGTCGGGCAGTGGTTCCGCGTTCTGACGGGTGGTGTCGAGGTTGTCGGAGCCTTGCTGATCCTGATTCCCTTCGCTGGCTTTCTCGGGGGCCTGATGCTGACGGCCACCATGGTGGGCGCCGTGTTCACACACATGGCGATCGGCGGCAGCGCGTTGCCCGCGGTGGTGCTGGGCGGACTGTCGGTCTTCGTCGCCTGGCGTCTGCGGCCCGCTTCGACGACCGCAGCAGCCTGATCAGGCCTGGTACAGGAGACCACCATGACCTTCAATCAATCTGCCATCGCTGCTGCCCCGTCACGCCAAGTGCCATTCGAAGCGCAGCCCACGCCGGCGCGCGGTATCGCGACCCGCACCTGGGGGCACGGGCATGGCCCGATCACCCGGCTGATGAGCCCGTCCGACCTTGGGCAACTGGTGAAGCCTTTCGTGTTCCTCGACATCTTCGACCTGGGCGAGGAGATGCTGCATTCGATGAGCCAGGGCGACGGCATGCCGCTGCATCCGCATTCGGGCGTGGCTACCGTCACCGTGTTCACCGAAGGCGGCTTACGGTTCGACGATCCGTCCCTCGGTGCAGGTACGCTGACCTATGGCGGCGTGGAGTGGATGCGAGCTGGCAGCGGCGTTTGGCATGGCAAGGAGCTGTCGCCGGTTCCGGGCTACTCACGGGTACAGGGCTTCCAGCTTTGGCTCGCCTTGCCGGCGGACGTCGAAAACGGCGTTCCCGAGAGCAGGTGTATCGAGGCTTCAGGCATGCGCAGCGCCGGGCCTGCATCTGTGATCGTAGGTAGCTATGACGGCGTCGCGAGCCCGGTTCCGGCGCCTCCGGGCGTGACCTACCTTCTCGTGACGCTGCCCGCTGGTCAGCGCTGGACCTTCCACCCGCCGGGCGGGCAGGCTGTGTGCTGGCTTGCTCTGGCCAAGGGAGCTCTTGAGGCCGGCGAGCCAATACATCCTGGAGAAATGATTGTCTTTGAGCAGTCGGAGCAGGAGATCGACTTTCAGGCCGGTGCCGAGGACGCAGTATTCGTGCTCGGCGCGGCCGTGCCTCACCCATACGGCTTGCATCTCGGGAACTATTCCGTGCACACCTCCGCGGCCGCTCTGAGGGAGGGCGAGACTCGGATCGCTGAGCTGGGTCGCCGGATGAAGGCTACTGGTGTTCAGCGCACGCCCTCCGGCACCGTTCCGGTTCTCCGCTAGCCGCGAGCGAATTTCAGAAGCGCGAATTGGCCAGTGCTTGAGGGGAGCGGCGCTTGCAGGCAACACGCGGGTTTTGTCGAGGGCTAGTCGTCCGTTGGGCTTGCATTTCGGTCTTCCTTCCAAATCGGCTGTTGACGCTCAGCGCAGCGCAGTCAGAGCTGGGCCTCTGGGCCGAGTGCCCGATTTCAGAGGCGGTAGTCCTCTTCGCGCTGGTGTCGAACAGCACCCACGACCACGTCGTTGCCGACAATTTCGAACAGCACGACATAGCCCGCGCCGCCGAACGGCACGACCAATTCACGCGAGCGGCCATTCCCCAGTTCGGCCTTCCGGCAGGTGAAAGGCGACCAGGACAGTAGACGCATCCCCTCGCTGATCGCGTCGAGCGCGCGTTGAGGCGTCGTCCAATCCGGCGTTTCACTTGCGAGCTCGCGTTCGATGGCGAAGTCCTCCAGGCGCTGAAGGTCCGCAACTGCCTCTTCGAGCAGCGTGACGCTGTAGACGGGCGTCACCGGCCAGTGCGTTCAGCTGCTCGACGTTTCGCGTCGTCAAGGCGCCCCTGCAAACCGGCCATGACCTCGTCGACCGTACGGCCGCCGCCTTCTTGCTTCCAACGCTCGATCGCCGCCTCACCGCGGTTGACGAACTCCGCCTGCACGCGACGCCAAGCTGCGGCCGCAACGACCGCCTGCTCGATGAACTGGGTCAGCGACTCTCCGTCCCGCAAGACGGCTTCGACTTCGGCCCGAACCTCGGGCTCGACGCGGATGGGGGGAAAGGTGGCGGAGCGCATCACTCAAATGTATAGCAAACGTGCTACGCCGCCAATCCGCATCCAAGCTGCCGACGCGCCACCCCTATCGACCCGGGCGGCTCAGGCGGCCCAGGCGCATGCTTGCTGGCCCTCAACTCGATGGGAGTGTCTGCAGCAGCGTTGTGCCCATTGCTGTCGTCCGTTTGCTGGTCGCATGGTCGGCGTAGGCGATCCGCGCTCCATCGATCTTGTTTTGTTGAATCGCGGCCGAGAACCGATTCGGCGTTGGGCAGAGTTTTTTCCGCCGACCGCTCCCATGCAGAAAGGAGTCGCTCATAGCCGTAGGCTTGCTGATTCAGCCCGGGCACCTACCGGGCGACTGCATCCGTGCGCTGCGACCAGTCACGGCCTACCCGGAACAGCCACACGCCATCGCAGTTTCGCTTCCCGCAAGCCGTCACTGAGCCTCCGGTGGCGCGCAGCGGGCGTGAATCTTGGCGGAAGTCAGCTGTCGACCGGATGCCCGAGCGATCCCCTGCAGGCGGGTCGCCACGTCTGTGATGACTGGCGGACGATGGATGTGCCGCTGGTTTGAATGACGAAGTTCAGACTATCGCAGGACGCCTTGATTCGAACATGGTCATGTTGGATACCGTGCCCATGTTAAATAACTTGGCCATGATATATACAATGGCCACGGTAACAGCTCCAGGAGCAAGTGATGCAGTCCTCCCGACCTGGCAAAAGCCGAGGAGAGGTAGCAATTGATGTCGTAGCGCAGGTTTTCGAATCGAGCGGTTGGGACACTGAGCTTCCTCATAGACAAGAGCAGCCGATGGCCGATCTGCTCGTCCGTCAAGGCAGGCGGCGATTTGCCGTCGAAGTCAAGTCGTTGGCGGAGGGGCGGCCGGATCGGGTGATCCCTCTGCTGACACAAGCCCTATTTCAGGCGAACTCCTACGCAAGGGCGTTGGGAGATTCCCAACCTCTGGCCGTCGTCTGCGTTGACGACGCGTCGCTGTCGATCGTCAAGCAGATCGACTCGTTCTTCGAACGGTACGCGCCGGAGATGGCGGTCGGCATCGTGACGAATACGGGTTGGCGCTACTTTCGCGGGGAAGGTCTGCAAGACCTGAACTCGCAGGACGAGCCGACTTCGCGACGCTGGCCGGTGGGCGCTCCCGCGACGAGTTCACCCGTCAACCTGTTCTCAGACCTTAACCAGTGGCTGCTCAAAGTCCTGCTTGCACCCGACATAGCCGGGGGTCTGCTCCAGGCACCTCGCTCTCGATACCGCAGTGGCGCCGAGCTTGCCGCCGCGGCGAACGTATCAAGCATGAGTGTTTCCCRCTTCGTGCAGCAGCTCAGGCTCGAGGAGTTCATCGACGAATCTTCGCATCGACTCGTCCTCGTTCGCCGGGCGGAATTGCTACGGCGCTGGCAAGCTGCCGCCGCACGCACGCCTGTAGACCTACCCATGCGATTTCTCATCAAAGCCTCCCCGCAAGTTCAAATCCACAAACTGCTCCAGGAGCGTCAGCGAGAGGCCTGCCTCGGACTGTTTGCCGCTGCCGACGCGTTGAACATGGGGCATGTCAGTGGCGTTCCGCCCTATATCCTGGTCGAGAGACTGCCCCGGGCTATCGATAGGCCATGGCGGGGAGTCACGATTGCCGGCCCGTCCGAGAAGCCCGACTTCATCTTGCGACAAGCGCAATTTCCAAAGTCCACGTTCCGCGGCGCTGTCCAGCGCGATGGGTCTTACGCATCCGATGTCATCCAGACCTGGCTTGATGTGGCTAATCACCCTTCGCGAGGGAGAGAGCAGGCCGAATTCATCTACACAAAGCACATCCAGTCCGTGACCCAACTCCAATGAACGACCTCGAACCTTTCGCGAAATTGGCGCTCGCCTTGGAACCTTGGCGCGGGCAACTGGTCTTCATCGGAGGCTGGGCGCATCGGCTGCATCGCTTTGATCCGCGCGCGAACAAGCTTGAACATCAACCAGTGTTTACTCGCGACACCGATCTCGCATTCGCCAACCGGGCGCCGATCGAGGGCGATATGAAGGCTGCGCTTCTTGAACGTGGCTTCAAGGAGGAGCTCGCAGGCGATTTCCGGCCACCCACCGCAAGTTACACCTTGGACGAGGAACAGGGCGGGTTCTACGCCGAGTTCCTGACGCCCTTGATCGGCAGCGGAATGAAGCGGGGCGGGGCACCCGACTCCACGCTGTCGAAAGGCGGCATCTCGGCCCAGAAGATCCGCAACCTGGATGTCCTGCTGGTCGATCCCTGGACAATTTCCTTGGAACCTAAAGGCGGATTCCCCTTGCCGGCCGCGATGGACGTCCGCGTGGCGAATCCACTGTGCTTCATGGTTCAGAAGTTCCTGATCGTCGACGACAGAAAGGCCGACAAACAGGCTCAAGACTTGCTGTATGGGTACGACACCATCGAGACGTTTGGCGGCTTGTTGGAAGACTTCCAGATATCGTGGAGAAACGTCGTGGCCCCATCGCTCGGCAAGCAGGCCGCAGAAGTGGAGGCGGTCACGAAGGCGACGTTCTCCGGCATCAACGACGTGATTCGCGCGGCCGCACGCATCCCGACGGATCGGAATCTGTCGCCAGAGAACATTCAAAGGACCTGCCAGCTCGCCTTTGAGCAGATTTTTGACTGAGCGCTACAGGCTCTGAAGATCGCCCGAAATGGCTGCTGCCTCTCTTGACTTCGAACTGCAGCGCAGCCTCTACGAAGCAGCCGGACGTGTGTGACCGCAGGTGGCCGGGACCGGGTCTTGCCTGGCGGGAAGGTGAGCTGACCTCGGTGGAAGGATGCGGCCAGCCAGCGTCGGCTAACGGCGGATCTGACGGGGACCCGGTCCCGGCCAGGAGGAGTCGCCCGTCAGCGCAGCCTGGAAGGCAGCAAAGCGCCCAAAGCCGAATTTAATGGGATGGCGGTAGGAGGCTGGCTGCTGTCGTTCGCAACGGGCCGGCAGCGATGCCACGTGGAGCGGACCTTGCCTAGTGCACGCACACGCGCGGAACGTTTCTTCCGTTCGGCACCGAAGCGCGCATCGCCCCGGCATGATGTCGATCATTCGCAGGTCCCGCATGGTGCGGCAAACGACAGGAGGCGGCAGAGTCGATATGACCCCCATGACAACGTCCATCACCTTGAAGCTCACGCGCACCGCCTGCGCCAGCTTGGCGCTCGCCGCCGCGACTGCCATCTCGGCGGCGCCGGCTGTCGCTCCTGGTGCTCTGCTCCGGCACGGCGAATGGAGACAGGATGTCGGCTCGTACGGCGTGCCGCAGGCTTGGGAGAAGTTGCCTGCACGTTCCTGGCCGATGGATGGCTGGGCTACATTCGTCATCGACGACGCAGCGGCTAAGCTTACCGTGCGGCCACTTTCAAGCGCTGAGGCCCGCCTGCAGTTGAAGCCTGTTGTCGACCAGGTTTCAAGCGCTGAGGCCCGCCTGCGGTTGAAGCCTGTCGTCGACCAGCTTGAGGCGGTCGCAGCTGTTTCGACGGCATCGGCGCCTGAGTCGGCGGGGGCCACGTCGGACATTCAGGAGCAGGAGCGCATTCCGGCCTACATCCGCCTTCCCGGCCTAGCTTGGCAGGCGCGCACCGTCGCGCTCTATCGTTTCAAGAACGGGACGCCGCGGCTGACGCCGGCACTCGACCACCGGTTTGAGCTTGCGCTGAACGGTCGTCCCTTCGCGTTCAAGCTCCAGAATGGCTTGCGCACCGCAGATGGCCGGCCCTACGGGGAGGGCACGCAGTTCAGCCTCGAGGTCGACGGCCAGCGCTACGAGTACGACCTCGGCGGCTACGGCTGGGACGTGCGGATCATGGCCATCGGTGACTTTGATGGCGACGGCCGGCCGGACTTCCTGTTCCAGCTTGGCGGTTCTAACAGCAGCTACGAGGCGCTGATCCTGTCCAGTCAGGCGCGGCCAGGGCGCAATCCGCCGACGGCATACCTGGCCTCCTGGGGTTGCTGATACGCCAGCTCGCCAGCCAGGAGAGCGTGGCCAGGAAGCCGACTGACGCCTCCTGACCAACTCCAGCCAGTGAGCGCGGCGTCCGCGAACGGCGGCACCCGCTGCGGTGCTGTCCATCGCCGTCGATCTGGAACTCTGCTTTGGGCACGTTCCTGTACCTCGATCCAGCGAACTCGTCGGCACCTTCGTGCCCCAAGCCGAAGTCCGAACTCGACGACGGACGACGGCACGGCAGCGGGAGCGGACATGCAAGGTCTACGATGCTCTTATGAGATCGCATCGCGCTCCAGCCAGGAGAGCCATTTCGTGCGTGGTAGCGTCGACATCGCTGTTGACCGGCATCGTCGCCACGCTGGCCGGATGCGCAACCACAACGTCCAGTGGGCCAACCAATCGCGGGCCGGTGCCGGAGTCGGTCTACGTAATCGCCCAGGTGTGCTTTCCTGCAGGGCTTAATAGGACCTCTATTGGCGTTGAAACCGTCACGCCCGACTCGGTGGGTGGTGGGGCAGAAGCACTTACAGGTAGAACCAGCACCGGTCAGCCGGTGTTCGAGTTCTTCACGACTCATCCCATCAAACTTCGTGCCGTCTTGGTCAGGGTCGTGAAGCCCGACGGCACTCTGATTGACAATTTTGTTTTTCAGCCCCCCAGGCGCATTGAGTACGACAGCTGGTCGGTGTGGCAACAAGCGTCCTTTGTCTCGACGCGGAGAGATTTAGGTGTCGCCATGGTCAATGGAGTGATGCCGGCAATGAAGGCGGTGCCAGCTACAGCTCCGATGGCACGCTATCGCCTTATCCCTTTTCAACAGCATCTGGCAGACCGAGACAGGCGAAGACAAAACGGGCTGGACGCGGACCTTCCGCAGTGTGAAGCTGCCGGTTCGTAAGTCGCTGTGAATGCCAACTAGCAGCCTCCTTCTGCCGCCCAATCAAGTTCGCCTTTGGGCACGAAGCTGCCGCCAAGCACGCTAGAGGCGATGACAGCAAGTGGCCGGCAGCTGATGAGGCTAGTCTCCAAGCGGGCGACTCGAAATCGCTTCAGCCGGCGAGCGTTCGTTGCGAAGTCCCCGCCGAGCGACTCGGTTTGTCTGCTTCTCGCGCCAGCTCACCCCGCGCAGTAACACGTCGATTTGGCAGGTTAGTCGCTCGAGGACGGGGCGCTGACTGCGTTATGCACTGGGATAACGCCTTCGATGCGGTGGACGGCGCTTGAGATGAGATCCCTGGGCTGGGTCGACTGCCGCAGACCAGGAAAGCCGGGATATTCAACCAGCGGCGTCGTGCGCTGGGCTTCTCGCAGCGCTGGCAACGCACTGGCCGCTGCAGGACCGTCAAAGCCCAGGCAAGCGGCCGCATTGGCGCGTACCCAGGGGTCGGAGTCGACTAGCAGGCGGACAAGGCGAGCAATCTGGAGTTCGCTCAAAGCGAGGGGCCGATTCCCCAGCGGCGAGGCGCAGTACTCGACCAAGTCGCTCGTCAGCCGCAGGCGCTCCGCACGATCCTTCGTGGACTCCAAAGCAATTAGATTGCGGTCAATGAGGGAACTTGTACGCTCCGACTCACCGCCCCACGCACACCCAACGATCAGCATGACAAGCCAAAAGACGAAGGGAACATGCACGCGTTGATCTGAAAGCAAGAGATGTCCTCGAAGATTCACCCGACGCGGCGCCATGGCTGCGCGTGGTCTGCCTGCAGAGCTTAGGCAGATACAGCGCAGGCGGATCGGAGGGGTTCTTGGGTGGGCCGCTGATGCCAGAGCGGCGTCAATGTACAGCCACAAAGGCGTCGCCCATCGAGGGCAGAACTGGCCGGGACCTTCCCGTTCGCCCGGGCACAGAATAGCGGCGGCTCAGGGCGGCCGGTCTGAGACACGCCGACGCGGCCGCCATCGAACGCCTCAGATTTCCGTGTGCTCGGAGATCTCGAGCGCGTCATCAACCTCGATGCCCAGGTACCGAGGGGACCAAATCATGACCGCACTTCCGTCATGCTCCGTGAGACGAACCACGGCACGTCGATGGTCTACCGGTCAGGCGCTTCAGTTTCGCGCCACGTTATTGAGCTGCAGCTGAGGAGCCTGAGTACCGTCGCAGATGCGTGGCCGTTTCCCCAGTGCCCTTGTCCGCCATCTCGGCCACTGTGCCCTCGAACACCACACAGCCACCGCGTCGGCCTGCTTCGGGGCCCATGTCGATCAGCCAGTCAGCCCGGGCAATCATGTCCAGCTGATGTTCGATCACGACAACGGTGGCGCCGCGTTCGATGAGCCGGTCGAGCAACCGAGACAATCGATCGATGTCCGAAAGGTGCAGGCCCGAGGTGGGCTCGTCGAACACATAGATTCGGCCCGACTGGCCCAACTCTGTGGCCAGCTTCAGACGTTGCCTCTCCCCGCCCGACAGGCTGGACAAGGGTTGGCCGAGCGACAGGTAGGCGAGCCCGACTTCATCAAGGCGGGCCAGCACGGGCGCGATCT
Organism: Roseateles sp. P1_C1_2; assembly: GCF_056406535.1. NCBI lineage: Bacteria > Pseudomonadati > Pseudomonadota > Betaproteobacteria > Burkholderiales > Sphaerotilaceae > Roseateles > Roseateles sp. P1_C1_2. The sequence continues at coordinate 287,124 of NZ_JBFUAB010000001.1, read as the reverse complement.
CCGGCTCTGCAAAGAAGGCGCTCGCTTCGGCGACGCGCATCGCCAGCACCTCGGCGATGTTCTTGCCGCGCAGGCGGTACTGAAGGGCCTCGTCGGTGAACCGGCGACCTCGGCAGCGCTCGCAAATGCTGACGATGGGTTCCATGAAGGCGAGGTCTGTTTCCGTGGTGCCTAGCCCTTTGCACACGGGGCAGGCGCCGCCCGAGTTGGCGCTGAACAGCGACGCGCTGGCCGAGTTCGCCTGGGCAAAGAGGCTGCGGATGGCTTCGAGGATGCCCGTGTAGGTCGCCGTGTTTGAGCGGCGTGAACCAGAAATCGCCCCCTGGTCGATGCAAACGACCTCGGGGTAGGCGCGCACGAACGCGCCGTTGATCAGGCTGCTCTTGCCCGAGCCGGCCACGCCCGTCACGACTGTCAGGACGCCTTTCGGGATCGAGACGCTCACGTCCTTCAGGTTGTGCTGGGTGGCGTGCGTGATCGGCAACCAGCCCGATGGCGTGCGGGGTGCGGTGTTGATCCGCGCCGGTCGCGACAGGCTGCGCCCCGTAGGCGTGTCGGCCTGCCGCAGAGCCTGCACATCGCCCTCGAAGACCACGGTGCCGCCGGCGTCCCCGGCGCCCGGACCAATGTCGATGACATGGTCGGCCGCCAAGATGACGTCGGGGTCGTGTTCCACCACCAGCACCGTGTTGCCCTTGTCGCGCAGGTGGCGTAGCAGGGTGTTGAGTCGCGCAACGTCGCGCGGGTGCAATCCCACGCTGGGCTCGTCGAAGATGTAGCTCATGTCGCTGAGGCCGCTGCCGAGGTGACGAACCATCTTGACGCGTTGAGATTCCCCACCCGACAGGCTCGTCGTTTCGCGGGCGAGGCTCAGATAGCCCAAGCCGATGTCAACCAGATGCTGGACCCGGTAGGCCAGCGCCGGCACCATGCTGGCGGCAAGCGGCGCATTGACCTGCCCGATGACGGCCAGCAGTTCGCCCACCTCCATGGCGCACCAGTCGGCGATGTTCCGGCCGCTAATGCGGCAACTCAACACCTTTTCATTGAGGCGCGCCCCATGACACTGAGGGCAAGGCCCTGCGGTCACCAGTCGCTCCCATTCGGCGCGGTCCAACCCCTTGACCTCACTGAGGTTGCGGGTCAGGAAGTTGCGACGGATGCGCGGCAGCACCCCCTCGTAACGACTGGTCGGCGGCCAGCCAGGTCCGGGGTTCAGCACGGGTACGTCCTGCGCGTGGAGGAGTGTTTCCCACTGCTGGTCGGTGTAGGCTTTGAGCGGCTTGTCGTTGTCGAACAGGCCGCTGTGCACATAGCGCTTCCAGCGATAGCCGCCGACGGCGAACGCGCTGAAGCGGATCGCTCCCTGGTTGAGCGAGCGTTGCCTGTCGAACAGCCGGTCGATGTCGATCGTGTCGACCTTCCCCAGCCCCTCGCATCGCGGGCACATACCGTCAGGGTGGTTGAACGAGAAGATGTTGGAGTAGCCGACGAATGGCTGTCCCACTCGCGAGAACAACAGGCGGACCAGCGCGAGGATGTCGGTGGCCGTGCCGACCGTGGAGCGCGCATTGCCGCCCAGGCGGCGTTGATCGATGACGATGGCCGCGCAGAGGTTCTCCAGCACGTCGGCATCCGGCTGGGCGTGGTGCGGCAGGCGGTGCCTCACGAAGGTGGAGAAGGTGTCGTTCAGCTGCCGCTGCGACTCGGCTGCGATGGTGTCGAAAACGAGCGAAGACTTGCCCGAGCCCGAGACCCCGGTGAACACCGTGATGCGCTTCTTCGGGATGTCGACGCTGACGTTGCGCAGATTGTTCTCGCGGGCACCGACGATGTGAATGAAGTCGGTGGATCGCGATGGATGGTTCTGCATGTGGGAAGTCTTTGCCTGCATGGCGGGCGACGGCAATCCATGTGCCCAGCTGTGATGACTGCCCGCCTGCCACTCGTTCGTCAGACCTTTGGCGTCAAGAAACGCTGGAACCACCTGGCTCACGGCCGAGCTCGATGCAAGCGGGACTGAGACACGACTGTTTCCTGTTCCCAAGTTGCATGCGCTCCTCGCCGCATCTTGGAACGCGACAGTACGCCCCGAATTCTGAAAGGCTGGGTGGAGGAACTCGGCCCTGACCCTGCTGACTACGGGACGCATTCGATGCGCAGGACCAAGGCGACGCTGATCTATCGGCGGACCAGGAATCTGCGCGCCGTGCAGCTGCTGCTTGGGCACACAAAACTGGAGTCAACGGTGCGGTACCTCGGCATCGAGGTTGATGCTCGCCCTGGCACCGCCTTGGCTCCTCGGGGGCGGATTGCCCCGCGATCATCCGACCGCCTGGAGGCGCCTCTCGATGAATGATTCGATCGCGTCGACACTGGCGACCAGGCTCCAATGCCGTCGCACCGGATGCGTCCCCGTGATGCCGCGCGCGAGGGCAAAGGTGTTTCGCACGCCCAGTTCGGCCAGGGCGCTGGCCCAGGAGGGGAGGTTGTCGGCAAAAGGCGCCGTGATGGTCAGTACCTCGGTGCCTGACCGGCAGAACAAACAGTTGGTCAGGGCAGACCCGTGGACGCCCACCACGAGATCCGAGTCGTGGAACAACTGGACCTGCTGGGCAAAGCCCAGTGTCTCGGGCTGCACGGCCTCGAACCCCCATCTCGCCGATAAGCGATCAATGAGATCGGCTTCATTGAGAAGTCGGCGCAGCGCCCCCGTGCGGCGCACGTAGATCCTGCGTTTCGGCAGCTGCCCCGTGCGTGGAGGGAGATGCTGGACGGCGCGTGAATGCAGGTATTTCATGCCCGCGGTCGATGACGGCGCCAAGCTGGGTATTTCCAGGCCTTGCGTCGTCAGATGGTAGGGGAAGTAGCAGTCAGGTCCGCTGAACAGGAGTTCGTCGGCGGTGACCAGCTCACCGGCGCCGAGCTCGACAACGGGCGGCTTGCGGCCCAACACCAGTTCCAGGGCGTCGAGATGCGTCGCGGGCATGCCGGCGTCCACGATGAAGGTCGCGGTGGCGAAGGACGGTAGGTGCTCGAGCGCGCGCAACCGAGGAAGATGCTCCATCAGCCAGTGCCCGTATTCGCACGTGCTGGCGCCGACCAGCTTGACCGCGACGCCTGCGATATGCCGGGTCTTGCCCGGCGACTTCAGCAGCAAGGTCTTGGGCGAGCGGATGGCAATCCAGCTGTCCTTCCTCCAGTTGGTCAATTCGCCCAGGGCGTGGGTGAGGTTGTCGCACAGCACCGATCCGTCGCCCAGTCGCACGACGTCGCTGCCGCCGAAGATTTGCGCGTTCGTGGCCACGGCGCCGTAGCTGCCCTGCAGGGCAGCCGCGCCCAGCGCCTCGGCGTTGGCAAAAGTGCCTCCGATCGTGTCGGGTGGGGAGACCGTTTGAATACCTGATGGTTCGATCTCTTGCCAAGTCAAGCTGCCGGTCAGGCCTGCCTCTTGCACGGTGCGCAGGGGCGCTACCGGCAGCAGCCCCCAGGGCGCGATGTCACGAAGCAACTCGAGGTCGAGGGTGCTCAGCTCTTCACCCAGTTCGAACCGCGCACGGACGTGCACTTGCCTAGCCAGGTCGACGCTTGCACCAAGGTCAAGGGCCCGCTGGGCAGTTCGCAGCACGTCGCCTCGATGCTTCTCATGGGCCGCATGCAGCGCTGCACGCCATCTTTCGCTTGCGACTTCGACGCTTTCACCTGGGGCGATGGACAAGTCGATGTTCGCGGTCACGCCCTCGGGGCGGTGTCGCATGACCGACGCGAAGAAAGCCTGCCCGTCGCCCCAATTTGGCCACTCCTCCAACAGCATTTCGACCTGTTCGGCCAGGCGTTCGAACTGATAGGTGTTGTGGAAAGTCGCCAGTCGTGCAGTCACGGACATGTCCGGATCAGGTTTCTGCAGCGCCAGCTGGGCACGCTCCACGGTCGCTGCGGCAGTGCTGTTGCGGAGCAGCTCCGGGCTCATGGCGGCCGCGGTTTGGAGCGCCTTGCGCGGCAGTCCCAATTGCCCGTAGCTGTCAAGCAGCGCCACGCTGAGTTCGGGATGGCCGGGAAAGTGTTCCAGCGCGGTCACGAGGGACCGGATCGCGGGGGCATGCATGCCGGCCTTCCAGCACACCAGCCCATGAAAGGYCAGGACTTGCGGGTTGCCCCCAGCACGCGCCAAGGCTTCCTCGCAGTACGCCAATGCCAAGTCGTGTTCACCTTTCAGGCTTTCCTGCCGCGCATGCGTCAGCAGCAGTTCAACGTCCGCCATGTATCGATGTTCTGTGTCGTCCCTAGCATTTCATCCTACAAGACGCCAAGAAGGAGGGTGTTCCAGCATATGGCAGTGCGCCGCACCGGCGAATGGTGGCCAATTCGGTATGCGGCCTCGGTGAACGCCACGTGTTGGCCAGTCAGGTCCAGCGCAGTGAGGGCTTCGCCCTCGACGACTGGTTGGCAAGGCCGCAGTCACGGTGGCGCGGGGGGCACGCGACTGGCATGACCAGGAACATCGGGTGCACAGCCCTGCTCAGCGGACCGTTCCAAGCGCATGGGCATGGTCGCTCTACGGAATGCACGCTGGAATCCAACCGCCACGAACATTCTCTTTCTGGCGCCGCGTTTTTCGGGGTTTGCCCGTGGAGGGGCATGACGACGCGAGTCGGGGTGCTCGACGACTCGACGATGACGGCACGCCTGCTGGCCCTCACCGCTCGATGTCCGGTTTGGTTCGTGATCTCTGAGGACCGTCCCTGTACCGGTCGGAGTGCGTGTGCCCGACACGTTCCTGCATGCGCTCTGATTGACGCGCTCTCGGGCCCAGCGTCTCCACGACAAATGGCGTGTCACGAATGAAGTCGGCGATGCTTTGGGCGAGCTGGCGTTCGCCCGCATCAGGCGAGCTTGATAGTGCCCTCATGATGTGGGACCACGCGTGCATCACGCCTACCCGGTTCTCGTAATAGCGGTCCCCCGACTTCTTGGCAGCACCGGCGCCAGATTGGGTGCCCTTCTCTGCGGACTGCCGACGCCACGAGGGCTCTGCCTTGCGGTTTGCTCCGCGGCAGGCCTGCGAGGTCGCCTCTGCATCCACGCCCAGATGCCGGAGTTGGGCGGCGAACGTCTCTCGCCAGCGCTGCCGGTCCGTCCAGACATTGAGACGCTCGCTGGACCCGGATTGGGCACGCACGACCAGATGCACATGCGGATGTTCACGGTCCTTGTGCAGCACGAAGACGTAGCGGCTTCCTGCCAGCTCCGACCGGGCAAACGCGCGAGCAGCCTTGAGCACGAGGTCCGGGTCGACGCCGCGTGGCATCGACAGGGTGACGTTGAGCGCCTCGCGCCGCCAGGACACCTGATCGATCAAAACGCCCGCATAGCGCCACTGTTCGACCAGGTCTTTCAGCGCGTCCTTGCCAACGCTGCGTATGCCTCGATCGTCTTCTATCTCCAAGCTGGCGTTGCGGGTGATGTAGTCGAACTGCGAAGCAATGGCCCGCATGCCGCGGCCCCCGCCGACGACCTTGACCATCACCTCGGGCGCGCGACGGACCACCAGCGCTTCGATGCGCTTTCGGATGACGGCCGCCTTTCTACGCGTCAAGGTGTCCAGGCGCGGCGTCGGGGCGGCTTTCGCGATGCGGTTGGGTGGATAGAAGAGCCGCTCGCCCCACTGCACCAGGACGCCGTCGATGGATGGGCTGTTCGTCATCGCCATCTCCTTGAGCAAATGGCGGCGAGCCGGAGCCGGCCGCGCGATCGGCAGATCCTGGCGATCCCGATCTCAAGAATCGTTCAGGAAGCCCTCGCTCTGGCGATCGATGAAGAGCAAAGAAACTGACAAGGGCTGCGGCGGAGGTATCTGCCGGCCGTTCGCGCGCACTGCACGTCAAACTGCCAATTGCTGCCCTGATGTGCAACGCTGAGCCAACCCTAGGCGGCGAAATCGCCGGGCGTCGCGCTGAGCGGAGAATTCGGCCTCGTGAACTCTTGCAGTTGTTTCAGCGGCCGGGTCCGAGGCGGTCTACAGCAACCGTGATGATGCCGTCGATGCCGTCATCTATCAGGCGCTGCGCAATCACCGCATCGTTGAATCTGCGCCCCTGGATGCCCTGGGCCCAGGAGGCGCCCAAGGCGGAGAGTTCGGAGTTGGTCGTGCGCCGCATGCAGGCCGACTTCATCGCCCGCTGCGACCTGGGCTTCCACATCTACGCCCGCCGTGCCGATGGCAGCCCGGGGCGCCTGCTGGGCGGCACCAGCCTGCACCGCATGGACTGGGCGGCGCGCAAGTTCGAGATCGGCACTGGATTCGCCCCGAACCGGTGGGCCAGGGCCATGTCAGCGAGGCGGTGAAACTGCTGACGGCGCTGGCGTTCGACCAGCTCGCGGCGCGTCGTCTGGAGATCCGCTGCGACCCGCGCAACACCAGGAGCCGCGCGGTCGCCGAGCGCTGTGGCTTCGAGCTCGAAGGCATCTTGTGCAACTAGACGCTGGGTGTCGACGGGCATGCCCGCGACACCTACGTCTACTCACGCATGGCCTAGAACAACGCGACCTTCAAGCCCAGCTTGTAGGTGCGGCCGTACTGCTCGTACTGGTAGTTCAGCGAAGGCACACCGACATAGGTGTAGTAGTGCTCGTTGTTGAGGTTCACGCCCTCGAAGGTGAGCTGCACCGACGGCGTGATCTTGTATCCGACCGACAGGTCCAACTGGCGCTGGCCCGCCACGACCTGGTCCTGGGCCGGGTTGGTCACGTCGGCGCCGAACGCCAGCAGGTATTTGGACTTGTGGTTGACGGCCAAGCGCGCGCTCAGCGGACCGGCCTCGTAGCCCAGCATCAGGTTGATGGTGGTGTCGGACTGGCCAGGCAGGCGGGTGCTGCGCGCGAGCGCCGTCTTGCTGGTGCTGTCGTAGCGACCGACGTCGGCGCTGGAATGCGTGAAGGCCGCATTGGCGCCGACGAGCAAGCCCTTCATCCAGCCCGGCAGCATGCGCAGCTGTTGCTGCCAGGACAGCTCCACGCCCTGCACCTTGGCGCTGGGACCGTTGGCGTAGCCGGTCACGCTTGTGTAGCCCGCCCACGAGCCGGTGCCGGCGATGTTGGTGGCGTAGGTGAAGTCCTTGATGTCCTTGTGGAAGAGATAGGCCGACACGGCACCGTCGTCGCCCAGCATGTGCTCCACGCCAAGGTCGATGTTGTGGGCACGCATGGGGTTGAGCAGCGGGTTGCCCACCGTGGCCTCGGTGGCGCTGGCCAGCGCGATGGAGGGCGAGAGCTGGTCGAAGTTGGGGCGCACGACGGTGTTCGTCCAGGCGCCGCGCAGACTGGTGTCGCGGTCGAGCTTGTAGCGGCTGTGCAGGCCCGGCAGCCAATTGCTGTAGCCCTTGGCGTACTGCGTGGGTGTGATGACGCCGGCCACCGAGCTCGCGAAGCCGCTGGCATCGAAGCGTGTGCGCTCCAGGCGCAGGCCGGCCAGCACGTTCCAGGCGGCGGTCAGGTCCACCGACGCCTGGCCATAGGCGGCGTCGATGTTCTCGTTGAGGCGGTAGTCGGCCAGGGCCGAGGCGCCGGTGACCTTGGCCGGGTCGCGCGGCAGCGCGGCCAGGCGTGCCCAGACTGCGTCAGAGTCGATGGCCGAGCCGATGGCACCGGTGCCAAAGTCCAGCTGCGAGTCCTTGACGAAGGCCGACAGCGATGTCGAGCCTGCGCCCCAGTAGTTGGGGCTGGTGGCTGAAGCGCTGCTGTAGCTCCACTGGTCGGTGTCGTTGCGCTTCTCGCGGCGGCTGAGCTTGGCGCCGAACTTCAGGTCCAGCTTGCCGCCGTCGGTGAGGGCGAAGGCGCGGGTCAGGTCCACGCGGCCGTTGTGCTCGTCGTCGTCGCTGCGGCGCTTCTGCAGCGTCAGTGCGTTCAGCGTGTACTTGCTCGCGTCGTAGAGGGCAGCCGGGCCGGTGACCAGGGGCTTGACGGTGTCCGTGAAGGACACGCCGGCCACGTTGTTCTGGCGGAAGCGCGCATCGTTGATCTGCTCCGGCGTGCGTTCGTTGCCCCTGCCCAGGCCGAGGCTGGCCTGCAGCAGCCAGTCCTGCCATTCCTGCTCGGTGCCGAGCACGAGCGACGCGATGGAGCGGGTGTATTTGCGATCGCGCAGCCGGCGCTCGGCGCGCACGGTGGCGGTGGCGCCTTCGGCGACCGAGCCGCCGCCGATATTGCTGATGGTCAGGCGATCGCGCTCTTCGTCGTCGCTGAAGCGGGCCAGGATGCCGCGCGCGTAGTGGCTGCTGCCCGCGGCCGGCTTGTAGTCGACGTTGGCGGCGAAGGCGGCGCGATCGCGGTTGGGGCGGTAGTGGCGCAGCTCCACGCCGGTCAACTTGCCCGCACTCCAGGCGCCGTCGGTCTCCACATCCTCGGAGCCGAACTTGCGCTGGTCGACGTTCAACGCGGCGGCGATGCCCAGGGTGCCGCCCATCAGCCGGGTCGCACCCAGCAGGCTGGCGGCGGGGCTGTTCTGACGCGTCAGCTGGTCGCGGCTGACGGTCACGCCGGCGCTCAGCAGGCTGGCCGGCAGGTCGAAGGCCGACAGCGTCTTCACGTCCACGGTGCCGCCCAGGGAGTTGGCGTCCATGTCGGGCGTCAGCGACTTGATGACTTCCAGCGAGTGGATCAGGCCCGAGGGCAGCACGTCCATGCTGACGCCGCGGCGGCTGGCCTCGGGCGAGGGCAGCAGCGAGCCGTTGATGGTGATGGTGTTCATGTCGGGGCCTAGGCCGCGCACGACGACATAGCGGCCTTCGCCCTGGTCGCGCTGCACGGACACGCCCGGCAGCCGCGCCAGCGCTTCGGCCGCATTCACGTCGGGCAGGGCGCCGATGTCGTCGGCGACGATGGCGCTGACGATGTTGTCGGCATCGGCTTGTATCTTCAGCGACTTGCGCAGGCTGGACGCCTGGCCGGTCACGATGACGGTCTCGACCTTCTCGGGCGTGGTCTGGGCCTGGGCTGTTGACGCCAGAAGCGCGGCGATGGCGGCGGTCAGGGCGGTCAGGGGCGTCGAGTTCTTGTCACGGAAGATGTTTAGGCTCATGGCAATGCAGAAGAAAACCGCGCAGCCTAGGAAGCCAATGCGAATCGGCGATGACATCGGCCGGCTGTTGTTGTGGGCCGGCTTCGTGCTGGCCTGTCACACGGCTGAAGCAAGCGAGCACCTCGGCTCCAAGACGCCCTATACGCCGCGCCAGGACGCTGCCCGCTACGAGACGGCGCCGGCGGGCTATGCGCCGGTGGCGGTGCAACTCGTGGCGCGGCACGGCAGCCGCGGTCTGACCAAGGCGGGCAGTGACGAGGCAGCGCTCAAGCTGTGGCGCGAGGCCGAGGCGCAGGGGGCGTTGACGCCACTGGGCCAGTGCTTCGGCGCCGACCTGCAGCGTTTCATCGAGGCGCAGCAGCGCATCGGCTACGGCAACCTGAGCGGGCTCGGCGTCGTCGAGCATGAGCAACTGGCGCAGCGCATGGCTGCCCGGCTGCCTGCGCTGTTCGACAACGGCCCGAGCGTCGAAGTGCTGAGCTCGGGCGTGGACCGCGCGGTGGACAGCTCACGCAGTTTTGTCGATTCGCTGCGTCGCACAGCGCCCAAGGCTCGTGTGCCGGCCAGTTGGGGGTCGGACCGCTTCCTGCTGTACTTTCATCGCCTCAACGAGGCGCGTGATGTGGCCGATACGCCGGCGCGCCAGGCCACGCTGAAGCGCAGCCTGGCCTATCAAGCCTGGCTGCGTGGGCCGGAGCTGGCAGCGCAGCAGCAGCGCATCGACGCCGACCCGCGTTTGCCAACCGCTGCACGGACCGTGCTGGCTGGCCTCTACAGCGCCGAGTTTGTTGCTGGCATTGCCAAGCCAGTGGACGCCGCCCAGCATGTCGTCGACCTTCGTGGCGCGGCGGCTGACCTGAAGTTGGAGCTGGCGCGCGATTTCTCGGCCTATGTACCGGCTTCAGCCGCGGCGGTGTTCGCCGAGCATGACGATGCCGAGGACTTCTATCGCAAGGGGCCGGGTCTGGCCGAGGTGGCGCCAGCCAGCTATGAGGTTGCGACGCAGCTGCTAGACGACATGCTGGACAGGCTGGCCACCAGCGAAGGCGCCGCGCTGCGCTTCGCCCACGCCGAGATCGTCGCGCCGCTGGTATCGGCCATTGGCATTGCCGGCGTTCACCTGCCGCTGCCGCGTGCGCTGCCCTACAGCTACGCGGCCAGCCCCTGGCGCACCGAGAACGCCGTTCCCATGGCGGCCAATGTGCAGTGGGAGGTCTGGCGCGCCAGCGGCGGCGAGCGCCTGGTGCGCATGCTGCTGAACGAAGGCGAGGCCGACTTCAAGCCGGCCTGCGACGCGGCACGGCTGCGGCCGGGCAGCCATTTCTACCGGGTGACGGCCTTGGTCAGCTGCTACCGGGGCCGAGGCGATCCACCGCGTCCGTGATGAGGCCGTCGATGCCGTCCTCGATCAACCGCTGGGCGATCGCCGCGTCGTTGACCGTGTAGACCAGCGCCCGCCAACCCTTGGCGTGCAGTCGCTCGATCAGCGCGCGGTCCATCAACCGGTAGTTGGTGATGGCGGCGACGACTCCGAGCGACTCGGCGGCCTCAGGCCAGCCRTCCCAGAGCTTGTCGAGCAGCAGCGCGCGGGGCAGGGTGGGTTCTGCATCGCGTGCGGCGGCAATGGCTTCGGGTTTGAAGCTGCTCAACAGCGGCGGCAGCGCGCCGGCCCAGAGGCGCGCCGCTTCGTGGGCTACAGCCGCGCCGGTGCGGGCCTCCTCACCGGGGCAGGGCTTGATCTCGATGTTCAGCGCGCAGCCATTGGCCTGGCAGAAGGCGGCGATCTGTTCGAAGCGGGGCAGCGGCTCGGCGGCGAACGGCGGACTGTGCCAGCTGCCGGCGTCAAGCCGGCTCATGGACGCCCAGTCTGTTGAAGCCGGCGAGCCCTGGCCACTGGTGGTGCGGTCCAGCGTGTCGTCGTGCAGCAGAAAGGCCTGGCCATCCTGGCTGAGCTTGACGTCGCATTCGAAGGCGCGAAAGCCAAAGCCCGCGCCCATGCGGAAGGCGGCCAGCGTGTTCTCCGGTGCCAGCTTGCCGGCGCCGCGGTGGGCCAGCCAGAGCGGGTAGGGCCAGGGCGACATCACAGCCGCCGCCCCGTCTTGGCGTCGAAGCGGTGCAGGTGCAAGGGGCTGAAGGCCAGATGCAGCCAGTCGCCGGGCTGGGGCGGCGGCAGTGTGGCGTCCAGCCGCAGCGTGAACGGCGTGGCGCTACCCAGCTTGCCGTAGACCAGGCGCTCGGCGCCCAGCATCTCGATCATCTCCACGCGCAGCGGCCAGCCTCGCTCGGCCAGTTGCGCATGCTCTGGGCGCAGGCCCAGCGTCAGTTCGCCCTCCACGCCCGGTGGCACGTCGAGCGCCGCGCCGTCGATATGGAACTGCCCGCCGTGCTGGCGGCCCGGCAGCAGGTTCATGGCCGGCGAGCCGATGAAGCTGGCGACGAAGGTCGAGGCCGGCTGGCCGTAGACCTCTTCGGGCGTGCCCATCTGCTCGATGCGGCCGCCGTTCATGACGATGATGCGCTGGGCCAGCGTCATGGCCTCGACCTGATCGTGGGTGACGAACAGTGAGGTGACACCCAGCTCGCGGTGCAGCTTCTGGATCTCCAGCCGGGTCTGCACGCGCAGCTTGGCGTCGAGGTTGGACAGCGGCTCGTCGAACAAAAAGACCTGCGGGTCGCGCACGATGGCCCGGCCCATGGCGACGCGCTGGCGCTGGCCGCCGGAGAGTTCACGCGGCTTGCGTTCCAGCAGATGGCCCAGCTCCAGGATCTTGGCGGCGCGCTGCACCCGCTCGTTAATCTCGGCCTTGGGCATCTTGCGCAGCTTCAGGCCATAGGCCATGTTCTCGCCCACGCTCATGTGCGGGTAGAGGGCGTAGTTCTGGAACACCATGGCGATGTCGCGATCCGCCGGCTCGACGTCGTTGACGACACGCGCGCCGATGGCGATCTCACCTTCGCTGACCTCTTCCAGCCCTGCCACCATGCGCAGCAGCGTGGACTTGCCGCAGCCCGAGGGGCCGACGATGACGACAAACTCGCCGTCCTTCACTTCAGCATCGACGCCGTGGATCACCTGGACGGCCTTGGGGCCGTGGCCGTAGCGTTTGATCAGCTTGCGAATGGAAATGGAAGCCATCTATTTCTCGGTGTCGACCAGACCTTTGACGAACCAGCGCTGCATCAGGATCACCACCAGCGCTGGGGGAATCATCGCCAGCAGGGCTGTGRCCATGACGAGGTTCCAGTCATTGGCGGCCTCGCCGCCGCTGATCATTCGCTTGATGCCGATAACGACGGGGTACATGGACTCATCGGTGGTGACGAGCAGCGGCCAGAGGTACTGGTTCCAACCGTAGATGAACTGGATGACGAAGAGGGCGGCGATGCTGGTGGTGGACAGCGGCAGCAGCACGTCCTTGAAAAAGCGCAGCGGCGAGGCGCCGTCGATGCGCGAGGCTTCCACCAGCTCGTCCGGCACGGTCAGGAAGAACTGGCGGAACAAGAAGGTGGCCGTGGCCGAGGCGATCAGCGGCACGGTCAGGCCGGCATAGCTGTTGAGCATGTGCAGGTCAGCCACCACCTGATAGGTGGGCCCGATGCGGACCTCCACCGGCAGCATCAGCGTCACGAAGATGGCCCAGAAGAACAGCTGCCGCAGCGGGAAACGGAAGTAGACGATGGCAAAGGCCGACAGCAGCGAGATGGCTATCTTGCCGATGGCAATCACCATGGCCGTCACCAGACTCACCCACATCATGCGGGCCACCGGCGCACTGGAGCCGGAACCCGTGCCGCCGCCCAGCGCCGTGGCCATGTTGTCGATCAGATGGCCGCCCGGCAGCAGCGGCATGGGCGCATGCAGGATGGCCTCGGCCGTCTGCGAGGCGGCGACGAAGGTCACGTACAGCGGAAAGGCCACCACCGCCACGCCCAGCAGCAGGATGGTGTGTGCCAGCCAGTCGAGCCAGGGTTTTCTTTCGACCATCAGTAGTTCACTTTCTTCTCGACGAAGCGGAACTGCAGCACCGTCAGGCTGACCACGATGACCATGAGCACCACACTCTGCGCCGCCGAGCCGCCCAGGTCCAGGGCCTTGAAGCCGTCGTGATAGACCTTGTAGACCAGGATGGCCGTCTCCTTGCCCGGACCGCCCTGCGTGGCCGCGTCAACGATGCCGAAGGTGTCGAAGAAGGCGTAGACGATGTTGATGACCAGCAGGAAGAAGCTGGTGGGCGATAGCAGCGGGAAGGTCACGTCCCAGAAGCGCCGCCAGGGGCTGGCGCCATCGATGGCCGCCGCCTCGATGAGGGAGCGCGGGATGGACTGCAGACCCGCCAGGAAGAACAGGAAGTTGTAGGAGATCTGCTTCCACACCGCCGCCATGACGATGAGCGTCATGGCGTGGTCGGGGTTGAGCAAGTGGTTCCAGTCGAAGCCCAGCGCCCGCAGGCCATAGGCGACGATGCCGATGGAGGGTGCGAACATGAACAGCCACAGCACGCCGGCGATGGCCGGTGCCACGGCATAGGGCCAGATCAGCAGCGTCTTGTAGATGCCCGCGCCGCGCACCACGCGATTGGCCATCACGGCCAGCAGCAGCGAGATGGAGAGGCCCAGGCCGGCCACCAGGATGGAGAACAGCGCCGTGGTCTTGAACGAGTCGAGATAGCTCGCGTCGGCCCACAGCGCCTTGAAATTGGCCAGGCCCACCCATTCGGTCGACAGGCCGAAGGCGTCCTGCTGCTGCAGCGATTGCAGCAGGGCCTGGGCCGCGGGCCAGAAGAAGAACACGCCGATGACCACGGCCTGCGGCGCCAGCAGCAGCCAGGGCAGCCAGCGGGAGCGGAAGACGACGCGTTTCTCTTGCGCCATGTCCGTGGCCTACAGCTTTGCTGTTCTGGCGAACTTCTCGAGCTGATCGTTGCCGCGCTGGATGGCAGCGTCGATGCCTTCCTTGGCCGTCTTCTTGCCAGCCCAGATCAGCTCGAACTCTTCGTCCACGATGGTGCGGATCTGCGGGTGGTTGCCCAGACGCACGCCGCGTGACTTGTCCGTCGTCTTGCGGATCATCTGGTTGACGGCCACGTCGCTGCCCGGGTTGGCCTTATAGAAGCCGCTGGCCTCGGTGGCGACGAAGGCCGCCTTGGTGGCCGGCAGGTAGCCGGTGCGCTTGTGGCTTTCCGACGCCACGTCGGCCCGCGCCAGGTATTCGAAGAACTTGGCCACGCCCTTGTATTCAGCCGGTTTCTTGCCCGCCATCACCCACAGGCTGGCGCCGCCGATGACGGTGTTCTGCGGCGCGCCGGGCACGTCGGGGTAGTAGGGCAGGGCGGTGAGGCCGAAGGCGAACTTGGCGCTCTTCTTGACGTCGCCGTAGATGCTCGACGACGCTGTCGTCATCGCGCATTCACCCGAGATGAAGGTGGCGTCCGGCGAATTGCCGCGGCCCTTGTAGACGAAAAGCCCCTGCTTGGCCATGTTCGCCAGGTTCTCGATGTGGCGCAGGTGCAGGGGCGTGTTGAAGGCCAGGCGCGCGTCCAGGCCGCCGAAACCGTTGTTCTTGGTGGCGAACTCGACGTTGTGCCAGGCCGAGAAGCTCTCCAGCTGCGTCCAGCTCATCCAGGATGTGGTGAGGGGGCATTTGCTGCCATTGGCCTTGAGCTTGGCGGCCGCGGAGGCCACCTCGGGCCAGCTGGTGGGCGGTTTGTCGACGCCGGCGGCTTTCAGCGCATCCTTGTTGTAGAAAAAGACGGTGGTCGAGCTGTTGAAGGGGAAGCTCAGCATCTGGCCGTTGGGTGCCGTGTAGTAGCTGGCCACAGCGGGCACATAGGCGCTGGGGTCGAAGGGGATGCCCGACTCCTTCATGATGTCCGCCACCGGCTTGATGGCCGCCTTGCTGGCCATCATGGTGGCCGTGCCGACCTCGAAGACCTGCAGGATGTGGGGGGCCTGGCCGGCCCGGAAGGCCGCGATGGCCGCCGGCATGGACTCTTCGTAGGTGCCTTTGAAGGTGGGGATGACCTTGTAGTCCTTCTGGCTGGCGTTGAAATCCTTGGCCAGGTCATTGATCCACTCGCCGCGCGCCCCGCCCATGGCGTGCCACCAATGGATCTCGGTCTGGGCCTGGGCCGAGCCGGCCAGGGCCAGCAAGGCTGCAGCAAGGGCGAACGACTTCATTGCAGTGTCTCCATGCGTGTTTTGCGGGCCAGCATAGCGCCGCTTGATGAGCCGCGAATGGCGGGCATATACGGTGGCCCCCTAGGGAGAAGCCCCCCTCGGTTAGGATTCCAACCCCTGCCGCGAGGGGCCGTGGCCACAAGCCGGGCGATCCTTGCCCGCCCTGGCGCCGACCCGAGCCGCTGCCCGCCCGAACCAGCCTGCCAAGGCTATTTTCCCGGTCAAGCCGGTTGCCATGAACGCTCCGCATCCCCTGATGCCCACCGCCGATGCTCCGAATTTGGCGGACGAGAGCGCAGCCCCCCGGTTGCGTGAGATTCCCTACAACTACACGTCGTTCTCCGACCGCGAGATCGTCATCCGCCTGCTGGGCTCCCGGGCCTGGGAGCTGCTGGACCAATTGCGGCTGGAGCGCCGCACCGGCCGGTCCGCGCGCATGTTGTATGAGGTGCTGGGCGACATCTGGGTGGTGCAGCGCAATCCTTATCTGCAGGACGACCTGCTGGACAACCCGCGCCGCCGCGGGCAGCTGATCGAGGCCCTGCACCACCGCCTGGGCGAGGTGCAGAAGCGCCGCGACCCGGTGAGCGACCCGCAGCGCGACACGGCCGTGGGCGAACTGCTGCAGGCCGCACGCGGCGCTGTGGCCGAGTTCGGCAAGTTCTTCGACAGCGTCGGCACGCTGCGCAAGCGCGCCGCCAAGACGCTGGCCCGCCACACGGCCAAGGACAACATCAAGTTCGACGGCCTGTCCCGCGTGTCCCATGTGACCGACGCGACCGACTGGCGTGTCGAATACCCCTTCGTCGTGCTGACGCCCGACACCGAGGCCGAGATGGCCGGGCTGGTGGGTGCCTGCTTCGAGCTGGGCCTGACCGTCATCCCGCGCGGCGGCGGCACCGGCTACACGGGCGGCGCGATCCCGCTGGTGTGGAACAGCGCCGTCATCAACACCGAGAAGCTCGAAGCCTTGCGCGGCGTCGAGATGCTGCAGTTGCCGGGCCTGGACCGCGAGGTGCCGACCATATTCAGCGAGGCCGGCGTCGTCACCCAGCGCGTGGCCGACATGGCCGAGGCCAACGGCTTCGTCTTTGCCGTGGACCCGACCTCAGCCGAGGCCAGCTGCATCGGCGGCAACGTCGCGATGAATGCCGGTGGCAAGAAGGCGGTGCTGTGGGGCACGGCCCTGGACAACTTGGCCAGCTGGAAGATGGTGACGCCCGAGGCCAAGTGGCTCGAGGTGATCCGCCTCAACCACAACCTCGGCAAGATCCATGACGTGGAGGTGGCGAGCTTCGAGCTGCGCTACTTCGACGCGTCGGGCACCAAGCTGGAGAAGACCGAGCGCCTCGACATCCCCGGCCGCGTCTTCCGCAAGGAGGGCCTGGGCAAGGACGTGACGGACAAGTTCCTCGCCGGCCTGCCGGGCATCCAGAAGGAAGGCTGCGACGGCCTCATCACCAGCGCACGCTGGATCGTGCACCGCATGCCGGCGCACACGCGCACCGTCTGCCTGGAGTTCTTCGGCAACCCCAAGGACTGCGTGCCCAGCATCGTCGACATCAAGGACTACATGTTCTCGATTGCCGACACCGGCGTGCTGCTGGCGGGCCTGGAGCATCTGGACGACCGCTACCTGAAGGCGGTGGGCTACGCGACAAAGAGTAAGCGCGGCGGCCTGCCCAAGATGGTGCTGGTGGGCGACATCTCCGGTGACGATGCCGATGCGGTGGCGCGTGCCACCAGCGAGGTCGTGCGCCTCGCCAATGGCCGCTCGGGTGAGGGCTTCGTCGCCGTCAGCGCCGATGCGCGCAAGAAGTTCTGGCTGGACCGCAAGCGCACGGCGGCCATCAGCAAGCACACGAACGCGTTCAAGGTGAACGAGGACGTCGTCATCCCCTTGCACCGCATGGGCGAGTACACGCTGGGCATCGAGCGCATCAACATCGAACTGAGCCTGCGCAACAAGCTGGCCCTGGTGGCGGCGCTGCAAGCCTTGTTCCTGACGGGCAAGCTGCCGCTCGGCAAGACCGACGACGCGGGCGACATCCCGAGCGCCGAGCTGCTGGAAGACCGCGTGCAGCAGGCGCTCTCGCTGTTGCGCGAGGTGGGTGGCCAGTGGCAGGACTGGCTCAACGGGCTGGATACGGGCTTCTTCGAGGGCCTGCAGACGCACGAGCTGCGCGCGTCGTGGAAGACGCAGATCTTGAAGCCCTTGCAGGCCCTGTTCAACGGCGCGGCCTTCGAGCCGCTGATCGCCGAACTCAAGCGCATCCACAAGGAAGTGCTGCGCGGCCGTGTCTGGGTGGCCCTGCACATGCACGCCGGCGACGGCAATGTGCACACCAACATCCCCGTCAACAGCGACAACTACGAGATGCTGCAGACGGCCCACGCGGCCGTGGCACGCATCATGACGCTGGCGCGCTCGCTGGACGGCGTCATCTCCGGCGAGCATGGCATCGGCATCACCAAGCTGGAGTTCCTGACCGACGACGAGCTGGCCAACTTCACGGCCTACAAGCAACGCGTCGACCCCGAGGGCCGTTTCAACAAGGGCAAGCTGCTGCGTGATGCCGCCCACCCGGCCGACCTGCGCAATGCCTACACGCCGTCCTTCGGCCTGATGGGGCATGAGTCGCTGATCATGCAGCAGAGCGACATCGGCGAGATCGCCAACTCGATCAAGGACTGCCTGCGCTGCGGCAAGTGCAAACCGGTCTGCGCCACGCACGTGCCGCGCGCCAACCTGCTCTACAGCCCGCGCAACAAGATCCTCGCCACCTCGCTGCTCGTCGAGGCCTTCCTGTACGAGGAACAGACGCGCCGCGGCGTATCGATCAAGCACTGGCAGGAGTTCGAGGACGTGGCCGACCACTGCACGGTCTGCCACAAATGCCTGTCGCCTTGCCCGGTCAAGATCGACTTCGGCGACGTGACGATGAATATGCGCAACCTGTTGCGCAAGATGGGCCAGAAGACCTGGCGCCCCGGCAACGCGGCGGCCATGTTCATGCTGAACGCGACCAACCCCGAGACCATCAAGCTGGCGCGCACGGCCATGGTGGACATCGGCTTCAAGGCCCAGCGCTTTGCGGTCGACCTGTTCAAGCTCGCGGGCCGCAAGCAGACCAGCGCGCCGCGCGCCACCGTCGGCAGCGCACCCATCAAGGAACAGGTCATCCACTTCATCAACAAGAAGTTGCCGGGTGGCCTGCCCAAGAAGACGGCGCGTGCGCTGCTGGACATCGAGGACAAGGACTACGTGCCCATCATCCGTCCGCCGTCGATGGCGAGCGAAACCGAGGCCGTTTTCTATTTCCCCGGCTGCGGCTCGGAGCGCCTGTTCAGCCAGGTGGGCCTGGCCACGCAGGCCATGCTCTGGCATGCCGGCGTGCAGACGGTGCTGCCGCCGGGCTATCTGTGCTGCGGCTACCCACAGCGCGGCTCGGGCCAGTTCGACAAGGCCGAGAAGATGATCACCGACAACCGGGTGCTCTTCCACCGCGTCGCCAACACGCTGAACTACCTCGACATCAAGACGGTGGTGGTCAGCTGCGGCACCTGCTTCGACCAACTGCAGGGCTACAAGTTCGAGGACATCTTCCCCGGCTGCCGCATCATCGACATCCACGAGTACCTGCTGGAGAAGGGCATCACCCTCGGCTCCAAGAACAGCTACCTGTACCACGACCCCTGCCATTCGCCGATGAAGCTGCAGGAGCCGATGAAGACGGTGAAGGCGCTGGTGGGTGACAACGTCGTGAAGAGCGAGCGCTGCTGCGGCGAGAGCGGCACGCTGGGCGTGACGCGGCCCGACATCTCCACACAGGTGCGCTTCCGCAAGGAAGAGGAGCTGCGCAAGACCGAGACGCAGCTGCGCGAGTCCGGCCAGGTCGGTGCGAACGACAACCTGAAGATCCTGACCTCCTGCCCGAGCTGCCTGCAGGGCCTGAGCCGCTACGGCAACGACCTGCAGAACGGCCTGCTGGAAGCCGACTACATCGTCGTCGAGATGGCCAACCAGATCCTCGGCCCCAACTGGATGCCCGAGTACGTGGCCAAGGCCAACAACGGCGGCATCGAGCGGGTGCTGGTGTGAGCGGCGTGCTGTGTCCGCTGTGTGATGGCGACGGCGGCCTCGTCGTCGCGCGCACGGCGCGGTTCCGGGTCGTGCGCGTCTCCGATGGCGACGAGGCGCGACGTTTTCCGGCCTTCTATCGAGTCATCTGGAACGCGCATGTCGCCGAGTTCAGCGACCTGCCGGACACGGATAGACACGCCTGCATGGACGCTGTCACCGAGGTCGAGCGGGTTCTAAGGTCTTTGCTCGCGCCGACCAAGGTCAATGTCGCCAGCCTGGGCAATGTCGTGCCGCATCTGCATTGGCACGTCATCGCGCGCTTCGACTGGGACAGTCACTTCCCGGCGCCGGTCTGGGCCGCGGCCCAGCGTGACGAGGTGGCGGGGGGTGCGGCTGCGCGCCTGGCGCAGCCGTTGACGGCCGTCGATGCGGCCATCGCCGCCGCCATCAGGCCTTGATCACTCAGCGGCGAGCGCAAGCCGCACGCTGGTCTTGGCGCTGGCCGTCTGCGTGTCGCTGCTGGCGGGTTGCGCGTAGGGGTCGATGAAGTCGACGCGGAAGCGGTAGATCTGCGCGCCGGCCGTCGTCTGCGTGCCGCAATGCAGGCTGTTCACGGCGTGGCGCACCGAGCGCTCGACGGTGTGCGAGATGCCCTTGGCCTTGACGGCCGTGATCTCGCCGCCCTCCATGACCAGCTGCACCTTCACCTGGCCGGCGCGGCGCTCGCGCACCCAGGTCGGTTGCAGGGCGTCCTGCAGCTGCTCTTCGATGTGGGCGCAATTCGCGCGAACGTCCAGGCGTGTCGGGGCCTCGTAGACGCGGCCGCTGATTTCGACGCGCTCCAGGTCACCAGACTGCGCCAGCGCCGGGCCCGCGGCCAGGATCAATGTGATGGCGCAGGCGATGCCGGCGAACAGGCTGTTTTGCAAGGGCGTGCGCTGGGCGATCGAGTAGCGGGTGGACATGACAAGCTCCTGTGGGGTTCTGGCGGGAGGCGGGCGCCGCGAATTGCGTCGTCCTGTTGTCAGGCTAGGCGTGCGGGTGGGCGGCCCCAAGCTGCAAGCGATGAGTTGCCGCCAGCGTGCGACGGTCCGCAGAAAACCGCGGCTGAACTGCGACCGGGCCAAAACGCTCGTTTGAGCACCCGCATGCCATTCGTCACAGCGCCTGTCATCCGGGGTTGCCCGCTAGGGTTACTTCCGTCACTGCGCCTGGTGACAAGGCTGGCTTCGCGGCGCGGACACACTGCGCGCCGCTTCGGATGCGCCATGCCGGTCAGGGACGTTGGTTGTTGGGTTGAGAGTCCTGCCGGTGACTGAACACAGTGGTGCTCCTCGTGGAGATCCCGCGGGCCGAGCCGGTACGCCGTCCGCCACGGTGACTTTTCCGGAAACCACCAAATGAGTTTTGCTTTTGCCAACAAGAGAACCCTGCTCGCACTGGCCTGTGGCCTGCTGACCGCAGGCGCCAGCCAGGCCGGTGTGTCCAACACCCAGGTTGACGTGGGCATCGCCAGCCTGGCGCAGCGCGCCGGCAGTACCGACCGCCTCATCATCAGCTACCGCGACGCCTCCCAGGTCGATGCCAAGGACGCCACGGTGCTGCGCGCCGTCGGTGTGGCCGCCAATGTGCTGGATGCGCGCCTGAGCGCCGTCAACTCGGCCGTGGCCCTGCGCGGCGCCAAGGCCCGCCTGCTGCGCCAGATGGGCACCGGTGCCCACATCTACAAGCTCGACAAGAGCCTCTCGCACGGCGAGATGCAGAGCCTGGYCAACCAGCTCAAGGCTGCCGACGCCAACATCGCCTATGCGGAACCCGACCGCAAGATGTACCCCATGATGACGCCCAACGACTCGAGCTACAGCTCGCAGTGGGACCTGTACGAGACGACCGGCGGCATCCGCGCCCCGGCGGCCTGGGACCTGGCGACCGGCAGCGGTGTCGTCGTGGCCGTCATCGACACCGGCTACCGCCCGCATGCCGACCTGTCCGGCCAGATCGTGGCCGGCTACGACATGATCAACGACACCGCCGTTTCCAACGACGGTACGGCGCGCGACAGCGACCCCAGCGACCCGGGCGACTGGGTGGCCGCGGGCGAATGCGGCACCGGCGAGCCGGCCGGCAACTCCAGCTGGCACGGCACCCACGTGGCCGGCACCATCGCGGCCAAGACGAACAACTCGAGCGGCATCGCCGGCATTGCCTTCAATGCCAAGGTGCAGCCGGTGCGTGTGCTGGGCAAGTGCGGCGGCTACACCTCCGACATCGCCGACGGCATGGTCTGGGCCTCGGGCGGCAGCGTCTCGGGCCTGCCCACCAACGCCACGCCCGCCAAGGTCATCAACATGTCCCTGGGCGGCGGCGGCGCCTGCGACACGACGTCGCAGAACGCCATCAACAGCGCCCGTTCGCGCGGCACCAGCGTCGTCGTGGCGGCCGGCAACGAGAACCAGAACGCGAGCAACTCCAACCCGGCCAACTGCTCCGGCGTCATCGCCGTGGCGGCCACGGACCGCAACGGCGCCCGCGCCTACTACTCGAACTACGGCTCCATCGTCGCGCTGGCAGCGCCCGGTGGTGACGTGCGCTCGAGCAGCAGCAACGGCATCCTGAGCACGCTGAACGCCGGCACCAAGGCGCCGGGCGCGGACAGCTACGCCTACTACCAAGGCACGTCGATGGCCACGCCCCACGTGGCCGGCGTCGTCGCCTTGATGTACAGCGCCAAGCCGACGGCCACGCCCGACCAGATCAAGGCCGCGCTGGTCAGCAGTGCACGCGCCTTCCCGGGCAGCTGCTCGCAGTGCGGCGCCGGCATCCTGGACGCGGCCGCGGCCGTCACGGCGATCACCGGCACGACGCTGCCGACGGTCAACGAGACGGAGTCCAACGGCACCATCGGCACGGCCAACACCGTGGCGTCGCCCGCCATCGTGGCTGGCTCGATCAGCTCCAGCAGCGACACCGACTACTTCAAGGTGACGCTGCCGGCCGGCAAGACGCTGGCCGCGACGCTGACGATGGGCAGCAGCAGCAACGACTTCGACCTCTACATCAAGAACAGCTCCGGCACCCAGCTCGCCGCCAGCGAGAAGGCGGCCGGCCAGGTGGACAGCACGAGCTACGCCAACGGCGGTTCGAGCGCTGTCACGCTGTATGTGCAGGTGCTGCGCTACAGCGGTACGGGCACTTACACGCTGAAGCTGCAGTGGTAAGCGGTTTGGTTGGTTGAAATGGAAACGGGGCTTCGGCCCCGTTTTTTGTTGGTCGGTCGCTTTTGCCCAGGTCCTCATGACTTGCGTGCAGTGCCGCGGGAATCCGCCCCGCGAGGGCGGGTAACTTTTCTCTGACGCGCCAGAGAAAAGTCACCAAAAGAGGAGCGCTGAATGCAATCCGCACTCGAGCGGGATGAGGCGCTCGCGATGCTCGAACTGGAGAGCGCCCCGACGCGAGCCGCTGCGCTCTCGCCCGCCACTTGTGCAGACCACCACGGCTCGGACCTTCACGCCGCTTAAGTCGCGGCTGCACGCCGACGCCCGACAAATGCCGAACAGCCGCGCCGCTCGGGCGGCGCTGCATTGGGCTGTTCTGGTGAGCCCGGCGTGCAGCCGCGCGTCGGACGGCCTGCTGGTGCGATGGATGTTGGTCGTGACAAGTCAGACGCGAGAGCGAAGCGGCTCGCATCTGGGCACGGTGCCGAAGTGAGTTGGCCGCTGTGCCAAGGGCATGTGGTGCTCGTGTGCGGTTCAGGGCCTCTTCTTTGGTGACTTTCTTCTGGCCCCGCAGAAGAAAGTTACCCGGCCGCCGTGACGGACTCCCGGCAATGCGGCGAACGAAAAGGACCACCGCAAAAGCCACCCAACAAAAAACGGGGCCGCAGCCCCGTTCTGTCCAATCCAAACCACCAGCTCACCACACCGTGATCGGATCGCTAGCCACCATCGCACTCCCCGCCTTGCAGCTGAATGCCTGCGCGAAGTAAGCCGAGTTGCTCATCGGCGTCAGCACGCGGTACTTGGCCGGCGAGTGCGGGTCGGTGCGGACCTGGTTGATCAGGAACTCGGTGCGTACCTTGGTGCGCCAGATCAGCGCGTTGCTGAGGAAGAAGCGCTGCGCTGGCGTGTAGCCATCGATCTTCTTGTCGGTATCGCCGCTGCGCTTGAGCGCACGCTGCAGGCCCTCGTAGGCAATCGGCAGGCCGGACATGTCGGAGATGTTCTCGCCCAGGGTCAGCCGGCCGTTGATGTTGTAGCCGGGCAGCGGCGAGATCGCGCTGTAGCGATCGGCCACCTTGTCGGAGCGAGCCTTGTAGCCGGCCGCGTCGGCCGGCGTCCACCAGTCGGTCAGCGAGCCGATGGCGTCGAAGTTGCGACCACTGTCGTCGAAGTGGTGCGTGATCTCATGGCCGATGACCATGCCGATGCCGCCGTAGTTGCTGGCGTCGTCGGCCTTGGCGTCGAAGAACGGCGGCTGCAGGATGCCGGCCGGGAAGGTGATCTCGTTGAGGCCGCCAGCCTGGGCGTTCACGATGTGCGAGGCCATGCGCCAGCGGCCCCGCTCGACCGGCGCGTCCAGGTCCTTGACCTGCTGGCCGCTGTTCCACATCGCC
The DNA here is from genome assembly GCF_056406535.1 of Roseateles sp. P1_C1_2. Taxonomy (NCBI): domain Bacteria; kingdom Pseudomonadati; phylum Pseudomonadota; class Betaproteobacteria; order Burkholderiales; family Sphaerotilaceae; genus Roseateles; species Roseateles sp. P1_C1_2. Next base: position 263,175 of record NZ_JBFUAB010000001.1, on the reverse strand, counting down.
GCCTTGATCCAGTTGCCCGCGTAGTCATTGCTGGTGAGTTGCAGGCCCTCGTACTGCGGGAACTTCTCGGGGCCGCCGATCTTGGCCTGCATGTTGGCCAGCTTCTCCAGCGCCTTGGCCTTCGTGCCGGGCGTCATCCAGTCCAGCTTCTCGATGCGCGCCTTCATGCTCGCGCGAACGTCGTCTACCAATTGCACGGCGCGCTTCTGGGCCTCCGGCGAGAAGGCCCGCGCGACGAACAGCTCGCCCAGCGCCGGACCCAGTGGCTCGCCACCGGTGCGGCCGCCAATCCTCAGGATGACGTCCTCGCTGCGCGGTGGCGGGGCCTCCAGGCCGGTGATGGCCTTGCCGCGGTACTCGAAGGAGGCATTGGCGAAGGCCTTGGGCAGGCGGGGCGACAGCGTGTCCAGCACGCGCAGCGCCAGGTAGCGGCGCCACACCTCCAGCGGTGCGTCGGCGGCCAGCTTGGCCACGCGAGCCGCAACTTCAGGCTGGCCCACGATGAAGCGCTGCGGCAGCTTGGCCCCCGCGGTCAAGACGGCCAGGTAGCCGCTCCAGTCGAAGCCGGGCGCGGCCGTCGCCAGCTCGGCAGGGCTCATCGCGTTGTAGTTGGCGTTCGGGTCGCGCAGTTTGGCGCGCTCGCGCATCGCCTCGGCAAGCTGGGTCTCGAAGGCCAGCAGGGCGTCCAGCTCCGCATCGGTGGCAGGGCGGTTGGCGGCAACCAGCAACGCCTTTGCGAAATCACGGTATGCCGTGCCGATCTTCTTCGTGCGCTCGTCGCTGCGGAAGTAGTCGTCACGGTCCGGCAGCCCGAGGCTCGCCTGCGACTGCGACAAGCCCAGCACGTTGCGGCGCGTGTCCTTGCGATCGGGTTGCACGCTGAAGCCGAGCGGCGCTTCGATGCCGCTTCGGTTCAGCAGTGCCAGCAGCGTGGGAAGGTCTTCACGGCGTTGCAGCGCATCGATGCGGCTCAGCAGCGGGGTGACCGAGCTGAGGCCGCGCGCCTCGATGGTGGCTTCGTCCATGCCGCTGGAGAAGTAGGCGGCGATGAGCTTCAGGCCGGGTGTGGTCTGCAGCGCTGGCTTGTCGGCCAACTCTTTCAGCGCCTTGTCCAGCAGCGCATCGTTGTTCCGGCGCAGGTCCTCGAAGCCGCCGATGCGCGCACGGCTGGCTGGCAGCTCGGTGGCGGCCTCCCAGTTGCCGTTGACGAAGGCATAGAAGTCGTCGCAGGGCTTGGCCTCCTTGGACAGGCCGCTCAGGTCGAGGGCTTGCGCAGCGGCGGCCAGGCCGAGCAGGGTGGCTGCAGCGGCGAGGCGGTGGCGGGTGAAGGGATGCATGACGGGGCGATGAATGGCCGTGGAAACAGCAGATTAGAGCGCCCGCCCCGAGCGAACACCGGAAGACACAGGGCATGATTGCGGGTTTTCACCAAGCCCCCTGTCCCCCGGCATGTCCGTCCTCCCGCGCCTGACCCTGGTTTTCATCGCCCCGCTGCTGCTGTCCGCCGCCGCGCTCGCCCAGCCCGTGCAAGGGCAGGGCGCCACCTTCCCGTCCAAGGTCTACGAGACCTGGGCCCGCGCCTTCGAGAAGGCCGGCGGCGCTGCCGTTGCCTACAAGGGCACGGGCTCGGGCGACGGCATCAAGCAGATCGGCGCCCGCAAGGTGGACTTCGGCGGCACCGACGCCCCGCTGCCGCCGGCCGAACTGGCCAAGCAGCATCTGGTGCAGATCCCGATGCTGGTCGGCGGCGTGGTGCCGGTCGTCAACCTGGCGGGCATTGGTGTGCCCTTGCAGCTCGATGGTGGCCTGCTGGCCGAGATCTTCATGGGCCGCGTCAAGCTCTGGAACGACGCCCGCATTACGGCCCTCAACCCGGGCGTCGCCCTGCCGGCGCTGGCCATCAAGCGCCTCGTGCGCGCCGAGAAGTCCGGCACCAGCGACGGCTTCAGCCGCTATCTGGCCGGCGCGTCTGCCGCGTTCAAGGGCGAAGTCGGCGCCAGCCAGGCTCCCGCCTGGCCGGGCGAGCCGCTGAAGGCCGAAGGCAACGACGGCATGGTGCAGGCGCTGCGTGCCACGCCGGGCGCGATCGCCTACGTGTCCTACGACCGCGTGCTGCGCGACAAGCTGGCGGCGGTGAAGCTGCGCAACGCCGCTGGCCGCTTCGTCGCGCCCTCGGAGCGCGGCTTCAGCGCGGCCGTGCTGGAGAGCGACATGCACCGCCAGGGCGACGACCTGGCGACGCTGCTGGACCGCCCGGGCAACGACGCCTGGCCGATCACGCTGACCAGCTTCGTGCTGGTCGATGCCGAACCTGCCGCCGCCGCCAAGGCCCAGGGCGCGCTGAAGTTCCTCTACTGGTGCTTCATGCATGGCGACGACCTGACGCGCGGCACGGGCTTTGCGCCGCTGCCCATCAGCGTGCAGTCCCGCCTGGCCGCGCGCTTTACCCTGGTGCGCCCCAAGGACGGCCAACTGCCGGCCTACCAGAGCTTCTAAACTGCCCACCCATGGCCGCCCCGACAGAACTCACCGTCCACCAGCACTCCCGCGTGCTGGAGATCGCCTTCGACGACGGCGCGCGTTTCCGCATCCCCTTCGAGCTGATGCGGGTCTACAGCCCCTCGGCCGAAGTCATGGGCCATGGCCCGGGGCAGGAAGTGCTGCAGACCGGCAAGCGCAAAGTGGGCATCTCCGGCATGGAGCCGGTGGGCCACTACGCCGTGCGGCCCGAGTTCTCGGACGGCCACGCCAGCGGGTTGTTCACCTGGGATTACCTTTACAAGCTCGGCAGCCAGCAGGACGCGCTGTGGCGCGACTACGAAGCCCGCCTTGCCGCCGCCGGCAAGGGCCGCGACGACGCCATGCCCGTCAAGGGCGGCGGCAGCTGCCACTCACATTGAATTCCATGACGCAGACGCATTTCGGTTTCAGCACGGTCGACGAGAACGAGAAGGCGACCAAGGTCCGCGGTGTCTTCGACTCCGTCGCATCCAAGTACGACCTGATGAACGACCTCATGTCGGCCGGCCTGCACCGGGCCTGGAAGGCCTACACCCTGCAGGTCGCCAACCTGAAGGCCGGCGAGCGGGCGCTGGACATCGCCGGCGGCACGGGCGACCTGTCGCGCGCATTTGCCCGCAAGGTCGGTGAGACCGGCGTCGTCGTGCACACCGACATCAACGAAGCCATGCTGCGCCAGGGCCGCGACCGCTTGCTGGACGAGGGCCTGATCCTGCCCACCAGCCTGGCCGACGCTGAGAAGCTGCCCTTCAAGAGCGAGAGCTTCGACCTCGTCAGCGTCGCCTTCGGCCTGCGCAACATGACGCACAAGGACCTCGCCCTGGCCGAGATGTGCCGCGTGCTCAAGCCGGGCGGCCGGCTGCTGGTGCTGGAGTTCTCGCGCATCGCCGAGCCGCTGAAGAAGCCCTACGACTGGTACTCCTTCAACATCCTGCCCAAGCTGGGCTCGCTGTTCGCTGGCGACGCCGAGAGCTACAAATACCTGGCCGAGTCCATTCGAATGCATCCCGACCAGGCGACGCTGAAGGCCATGATGAAGACGGCCGGCTTTGGCCATGTGGACGTCCACAACCTCAGCGCCGGCATCGTCGCCCTGCACGCTGGGATCAAGTGCTGACCCCTCGCCTGGTCTGGCCGCGCTGAACGCCGGCCAGCCCAGTCGGTCCCCCGGGGGACGGCGATGCTTGCCGCATAGAGCGACAAGCACATCGCCGACGCGGGCCGGCTAGGGGCGGCCCGGCGCTCGGCCCGAACACCGGTACCAAACGACGCCGGGAGGCGTCATCCTCAATTGCGCGCGACCATCCCCCAAGAACGTGGGGGATCTGGGAACTTCCCGCTTGCAAATGCTCTAACCGCTGGCTGCCCGCGAACCCAGTTCTGGCTTCGTGCTGGCCCCAGCAGCGTCATATCGCGCCGCTACACTCGTTCGCTCCCTGGGGCAGGTGCCCTTTCTCTGCATAACAAGGACCTTCATCAGATGGCAATCCAACAGAACAAGCACCGTGCCCCGCTGCTGCTGGCGGTCGTCGCCGCTGCGGTATTGCTGACGGCCTGCGGCGGTGACAAGGGTGACAAGGCTTCGCAGACGGCGGCCAAGGTCAACAAGGAAGAGATCACCGTCCACCAGATCAATTTCGTGCTGCAGCGCCAGCCGGGCCTCAAGCCCGAGCAGGCCGAAGCCGCCAGCCGCCAGGTGCTGGAGCGCCTGGTCGACCAGGAACTGGCCGTGCAGAAGGCGCAGGAGCAAAAGCTCGACCGCGACCCGCGCGTCGTGCAGCAGATGGAAGCCGCCAAGCGCGAGATCATCGCCAGGGCCTATGCAGAGCGCGTCGGAGAGTCCGTCGCCAAGCCCACCAACGAAGAGATCGCCAAGTACTACAACGAGAAGCCGGCCCTGTTCAAGGACCGTCGCATCTACAGCCTGCAGGAACTGCAGATCGAAGCCCGTCCGGAGCAGTTCGACGCCATCCGGGCCAAGCTGTCGGCGGCCAAGAACCTGAACGAGTTTGCCGAATACCTGAAGGCCTCAGACATCCGCTTCAACGGCAACCAGGCCGTGCGCGCCGCCGAGCAGCTGCCGCTGGCCAGCCTGGACGCCATCGCCAGGATGAAGGACGGCGACTCCATGGTCAGCCCCAGCCCCAACGGGATGATGGTGCTGTTCCTGGTCGGCTCGCGCAGCCAACCCGTCGACGAGACCCGCGCCCGTCCCGCCATCGAAGCCTTCCTGCTGAATCAACGCAAGGGCGAGGCCGTGCAGAAGGACCTCAAGGCGCTGCGTGACAGTTCCAAGATCGAATACGTGGGCAAGTTCGCGCAGCCTGCGTCGGCGTCCGGCAGCGTGTCTTCCGCGGCACCCGTCGTGCCCGCCGCATCCGAAGCACCGGCGCCAGTGGTACCCGCCGCTCCGGCAGCCAGCGGCCTCGATTCCGCTTCCATCTCCAAGGGCATGGGCCTGAAATGATGCGCTTCCATCCATTGCTTCTCGCCGCCGCTGTCGGCTTCAACGTCTTGTCCGCCGCTGCCCAGACGGGCGCAGCCGTGGCACCCGTCACGGCCGCTGCGGAATACCGCCTCGGCGCTGGCGACGTCGTCCGTGTCGTCGTCTACCAGAACCCCGACCTGACGCTGGAGACCCGCGTCTCCGAAACCGGCGTCGTCAGCTACCCGCTGCTTGGCAATGTGCGCATCGGCGGCCTCGGCGTCAGTGCCGCCGAGAAGCTCATTGCCGACGGCCTGAAGAACGGCAACTTCGTCAAGTCGCCCCAGGTCACGCTGATCCTGATGCAGGTCAAGGGCAACCAGGCCAGCGTGCTCGGCCAGGTCAACCGCCCGGGCCGTTACCCGATCGAGACGGCCGACATGCGCATGACCGACCTGCTGGCCAACGCCGGCGGTGTCGCCACGACGGGCGCGGAAATCCTCGTTCTGAGCGGCACCCGCGCCGGCAAGCCTTTCCGCATGGAGATCGATCTGCCCAGCGTCTTCGGCCCCAGCGCCGAGCAAGGGCGTCCGAACGACGTGCTGATCCAGAACGGTGACGTCCTCTGGGTTGACCGCGCGCCGCTGGCCTATATCTATGGCGAGGTGCAGCGCCCGGGCCCGATGCGGCTGGAGCGCGGCATGACGGTGATGCAGGTTCTCGCCGCCGGCGGTGGTCTGACCCAGCGTGGCACCGAGCGCGGCATTCGCGTGCACCGCAAAGGCACCGACGGCAAAGTGCAGGTGATTCAGCCTGGCATGGACGACGGCGTCAAAGATGGTGACGTCGTGTACGTCAAGGAAAGCCTGTTCTGATAACCGATCGAAAGTTCAGACAATGACTTTTGCCCAATTTCTGTTGATTCTGCGTGCGCGCAGATGGCTGGCTCTCGGCATTTTCGCCTTTGTCGTTTTGGGCGTTGTCGGTGTGAGTTTGGTTTGGCCCAAGAAATACACGGGTGAGGCGAGCGTCGTCATTGATGTCAAGCCTGACCCCGTGTCGGCCATGATGAATCCGGCAGCGGCGGCTCCAAGCTTCATGGCGACGCAGATCGACATCATGAACAGTGATCGCGTTGCATTGCGGGTGATTCGCGACCTCAAGCTGGCTCAGGACCCTGCCATTCGTGAGCAATGGCAATCCGATGGGGATGGCAAAGGCACGATCGAACAGTACGTTATCAACTATTTGCAAAAATTCCTTGATATTCGGCCGAGTCGAGAAAGCAATGTCATAAATATTGCCTATAAAAGCCCGGATCCGAAGTTCGCCGCGGTCCTGGCCAATGCGTTTGCCCAGGCTTATGTCGCGACGACCCTAGAGTTGCGGACCAATCCGGCCTTGAATTTCAAGAATTTCTTCGATTCTCAAATCAAGGATTCGAGAACGGCGCTCGAACATGCACAGTCGAAGCTCTCGGCGTATCAACAGGAAAAAGGCATCATCGCTACCGATGAACGTCTTGACGTTGAGAATGCTCGCCTGGTCGAACTGGGTAGTCAACTGACGCAACTGCAGGCCATTTCTGCGGAAAGCTCGAGCAAGGAAGTCCAGGCTCAGGGCGCCAAGGCAGATCGACTCCAGGAAGTCATCAACAACCCGGTCATCGGCGGATTGAAGGTCGACATCAGCCGGGCAGAGGCAAAGCTGCAGGAACTTTCTCAGCGCCTGGGCGAAGCCAATCCTCAGGTCCTCGAAATCAAGGCCAATATCGCCGAACTGCGCAGCCGGATGGATGCCGAAACCCGGCGGATTTCCAGCGCGGTTGGCGTGAGCAATACCGTCAACAAGTCGCGCGAAGGGCAGGTTCGTGCATCCATGGAAGCGCAGCGGGCAAAAATTCTGCAGATGAAGGCGACGCGGGATGAGGGCGCGGTGCTGCAGCGTGAAGTTGAAAATGCGCAAAGGGCCTACGACAACCTGGGCTTGCGCATGAGTCAGACCACGCTGGAAGCTCAGAATACCCAGAGCTACGCCAATATCCTCACGGTGGCGCAGCCGCCGGCGGAACACAGCAGCCCGAGGATTCTCCTCAACACCGTCCTGGCTATTTTCCTGGGCATCTTCATTTCCATTGGCTCAGCGCTGATCCTGGAAATGGCCGACCGCCGGGTGCGCAGCCCTCAGGATGCCGCCTCCGCGCTGGGGCTGCCGGTAATCGGCTTCATCCCGACCCCCACGGCAAAACGATACAAGCAAGGATGGACGGCCGTTACCGTCAAACCGCGTGCAGTTGCCGAACTGCCTTGGAATGATCGCGCTGCCTGAATTGGCGAACCGAACGGTCACCCCTCAAGAAAGAACGAACGTGCAAGCCGATAACCAGAACGCCTTGGCTGACCGCTCCATCGGCAGCATCCTTGCTAATCTGCGCAACCTCACTGCCGAACAGGTCGAAAAGATCGCCTCTCACCAACGAGATAACGGTGTGAGGTTCGGGGAGGCGGCGGTTTCACTGGGGTATGCAAGCAACGACGACGTCATGTTCGCGCTTGCCCAGCAATTCCATTACCCCTACGCGGCCGAAGACAAGCGCAGTGCCAATTCCGAATTGGTCACGTTGAACCAGCCGTTTGGCGTGCAGTCGGAAAGCTTCCGCGCGGTGCGCAGCCAGATCATGATGCGGCTGTTCAATGAAGGCCAGCCAAGACGGGCCATCGCAGTGGTCAGTCCCGACGGTGGCGACGGCAAGACCTACTTTGCTGCGAACCTGGCGGTCGTCTTGGCCCAGCTCGGCGGCAGGACCTTGGTTGTGGACGCCGATTTGCGTCACCCCCGTTTGCACGAAGTCTTCGGAGTCGGCAACAAGGCGGGCCTGTCCGGCATCCTGAGTGGTCGAGCTGAGTCCCAGATCATCCAGCAGGTGCCCGGCGTGCCCAGCCTCTTCCTGCTGCCCGTCGGCAACACGCCGCCCAACCCGCTCGAATTGCTCGAGCGCCCGGCATTCGGTCTGCTGATGCGGGAATTGCTCTCCAAGTTCGACCATGTCGTGGTGGATACGCCTGCTGCCTGCTACGGCAGCGACAGCGCGGTGATCGCGTCGCGTTGTGGCGCCGCGTTGGTGGTGGCCCGCAAGGACAAGGCTCGGGTGGGTGCGCTTCAGGACATGGTCGCGAGCATGAGCGAAACCCCTGCGGCGGTCGTCGGCGTCGTCTTCAATCAGTACTGATGCCTTCACAGGCGCTGCAACCCACCATGACATCGGTTGATTCCGACGGGACTAAGCACGCCGAGGTGCCATTGCGGCGCGCGGGACCTTGGCTGCTGCTGCTGCTGGCGCTCGCACTCCTCTACACCCCAACCTTCGCCGACCTGGCCCGCACGCTGTGGTCGACGGACCAGAACAGCCATGGGCCTATCGTGCTGGCGATGGCGGCATGGTTCTTCTGGTTCCAGGGAAGCCGGATCGCGGCCGACGCTACGGTCGTGCGATCTGCCGAGCCCGTGCTGGGATGGATTGTCATTGCCGTGGCGCTCGCCATCTATGTCGTCGGCCAGTCACAGGACGTCCACCTGCTGTCGGTGGGCTCGCTGCTGCCTATGGCGCTGGGCATCGTGTTGATTTACTTCGGCAGACAGGTCGCGGCCAAGTTGTGGTTCGCCTTTTTCTTCCTGTTCTTCGCCATTCCCTTGCCCGGTGCGGTGGTGGACACGCTCACGCATCCGATGAAGATCGCCGTGTCCTGGGCGAGCGAGCATCTGCTTTGGTTTGGCGGCCTTCCCGTGTCGCGGGCCGGTGTGGTTTTGAATGTCGGGCAGTACCAGCTGCTGGTGGCAGACGCCTGTGCGGGTTTGAACTCGCTGTTCACACTCGAAGCGCTCGGCTTGATGTACATGAACATCCGCCGCCACGAATCCGCGTTGCGCAATTCGCTGCTGGCGTTGCTGATCGTCCCCATCAGCTTTTCCGCCAACGTGATCCGCGTGATCGTGCTGTGCTTGATCACCTACTACCTGGGTGACGCCGCCGGTCAAGGTTTCCTGCACAAGTTCTCTGGCATGGTGCTATTCCTGTCAGCGCTGATGCTCGTGATCGCGACGGACGGTCTGCTGCGACGTATTGCAACTCGTCGGATGCGTTGACATGCTGCTGTTTCAAAAGGCATTGAAAAGCCTCGAGCGACTTCCTCGGCTGGGTATCCGGCCGGCTGTCGCACTTCTCCTGTGCAGTGCCGCAGCCTTGCTTGTCGCGCAGCAGTTGCGACCCACACGGTACGCTGAACGTCAGGGGGTCACGCTCGGCGCCATGCTGCCGCCGACCGTCAAGCAGTGGCGGGAGGTGAAGAGCAATTTGGTGCAAATGTCCCTCACCCCCGAGGGCATTGATCGCAGCGAGGCCGTGGCCGCAACCTACGACGACACGGCGATGACGTCCTACGCGGACCCGAAGGGCAACCTCGTCATGGTGGCCCTGGCCTATGGACGGCTGCAGCGCCAGGAGGGCAAGATCCACCGGCCGGAGCTTTGTTACTCGGCACAGGGTTTCACGGTCAACACCAAGACGACGGTGGCATTGCCGCTGACACCGGGCGGTGCGCCAGATGGACTGATTCAGGTCCACCGTATCGATACATCCAGCAGGAGGCAACGGGAAATTGTCAGCTACTGGATCCGCATCGGTGACCTCTTCTCCGTCAGCGCCTTCGAGACCCGGACTCACATCATGACGGTCGGCCTGCAGGGCGAGATCCCAGACGGCATTCTGTTTCGCGTTTCGCAGGTCGTCCCGAGCGAACTGACCGGACCTGAGCTGGAAGCAGCGTATGCGCGCCAGGAATCCTTCATGGTCGCATTGGCGGGGTCGCTCACTGGTGGCGGCAAAAAGATGTTGATCGGGGATCGGCTTGCACTGCGCGCAGGAGGTAGTAATGCGGCGTCGTGAATGGATGGCTGGCACTGCCGGCGCAATGGCCTTGCTGCCGGGCTTGACGGCCCAGGCAGCCGAGGCTGAACCAGATGACCAGTTCCTTTGTGGGCTGGGCCTGTCGATCAATGACAAGCCCTTGACCCGGGCGGTGACGCTAGCCGCCGGGCTCGGTGCCCGCTCCATACGCATCGACGCGCCCTGGTCGCGCATCGAGGACGCGAATGGTCAGCTCCGCATGCTTCCCGAACTGGATGCGATGGTCGACCAGTGCGTGACCTCCGGGGTCGTTCCATTGCTGATCCTGGCCTATGGCCACCCTCGCTACGGCGGCGACAAGCCCACCTCGCCAGAAGCCGTCAGTGCCTTCAGCCGTTATGCGGCATTCGTGGTCAGCCACTTCAAGGGCAAGGTGCGGCTGTACGACCTGTGGAACGAGTGGAACACCCACACCGGCAAGACACGGCCGGCGTCCGCAGATGAATACATCCAGCTCGCCACAGCGGTCAGCAAGGCCGTCAAGGCGGTCGACCCTTCCGTGCGCCTGCTTTCGGGCGGCATCTCGGACCTGGGTCTGGGCAAGGGCTGGATCGAGCGCTTCCTGAGTCTGGGCGGGCACAAATGGGTCGACGGTTTGTCCATCCATCCCTACAACTGGTTCTATCGTGACCTGCGCACGCCGGAAGCCGCGATGGCACTGGTGGACGACCTCACCGCGCAACTGGACGCTGTAGGCGCGACGTCCATGCCCATCTACGTGACCGAGGTCGGCTGGCCCAGCTTCAGCGGGCGGTATGGCCGCACCGATGCCGAGGTCGAGTCCTATCTGTCGCGCTTCATGCTGCTCGCTGCAAGCCGCAAGCGCGTCGCCGGCGTCTGGTGGTATTGCCTGCGCGACCAGGGCCAGGACATCAGCAACAAGGAGCATCGCTTTGGCCTGCTCCAGTTCGACTACAGCCGCAAACCGGTTGCCGACCATTTCGAGCAGGCTGCAAGCCTGGTCCGGCAGAACGGCCGGCCCGTGCAGCAGAGTGCCAAGGGCGAATATCGACTGCGTTGGAACAAGGCAGGTGCGCCCGCCGTCGGCTGGCAGCCCCAGGGTGAAGCTGCCGTGCCGTTGAATGGCCTCGAGAGGCCTGGCCGCTGATGGACTTCACGTGGCTTCTTTCGTCGGCTTTCTGGCTGGCGATCTTTGGGCTGCCCCTGCTGCTCGCGCTCGGCGTCATGCTGCTGCTGGCGCTGGTGCAGCCCCACCGGTGGCTCTGGGTCGCGGGGGCCACGTCCACGGTTATGGCATATACGCTGCCGGTGGCCGGCATCTTCCCCTCGCTGAACCTGCTGTCGGGTCTCGCGGCGCTGAAAGGTGTACGCGCTTGGCCGCTATGGCGCACGTGGTGGATGCGCTCGGCGGCTGCCATGACAGCCATCCAGCTCATCGCCTGCGTCTGGTCGCCCGCGCCGCTGGCTGGTATTCGTGAGTTCATCTACGTCCTGCCCTTCTTCCTGCTGAGCGGCGCAGCCTTCCAGTACGGCATGCAGAAGCCGGAAGGGCTGGTGCGTCTGTTCGTGCTGATGTTGTGGGCGTCGCTGATCCAGGTGGCCCTCATCATGCTGTTCCGGGTGGCGCCCAGCATCGAGGCACGTTTCATCACCTCGCGGGTGGCGGGGCTGTTCATCTCGCCCAACGTGCTAGCCAGCCTGTTCGACGGCTCGCCCAACAATATCTTCGATCCCGGCAAGGCCGGCGGGCTCTTTGTCAATGCCAATGGCGCCGCCGCCTTCGCGGGCTGCTGCGCCATGGTTGCTTGGCATTTCGGCGGCGCGCTGCGGCGGCTCGACCTGCGAGTGATAGGTGCGTTGAACTGGGCCGCAGTCTTCTTTACAGGCTCCAAGGCCGGCGCGATCTGCGCGGTAGCTGTGCCCATGGTAGTTATAGCCGTGCTCTTCGCCCGAGGCCGGCGCCCCAGCATGTTGCAGGTCGCCTCCGTGTGCTTCTTGCTAGCTGTCATCTCGGTCGCCCTACCCGTTGCCTGGGAGCTGTATAGCCAATCCGGCTTCACGCGTGCGTCTGGCGATACGTTGAGCGTGCGCCAGCGCATCTGGTCATTCGCCTGGGCGTCATTCAAAAAGCATCCGCTGATCGGGCTTGGTCACGGCGGCTGGGAGCTGAAATTCCCGTTCTACGCCTTCGCCAACGGCCTTAACCCCGGTTACCCGCCGCACAACATGTTCATGCTGCTGTGGAGCAAGGCCGGCATCGGCGCCGCGCTGGCGGGCCTAGCCTTCTCGGTGACTTTCCTGTGGGCGCAGTTGCGCTTGGTCTGGGTCACACCGGGCTCGCTGTCGGGCTTGCCGATGGGTGTGTTCGCTGCCTTCCTTTGGGTGTTCGTACAGGCCCAGGGCGAGAACTTCGGCATCCTGGGTGAGCCGCACATCACCACCGTTCTGGCCCTTGTCGCTGGCGGCGTGACGGCCTTGATGCAGTACGGCCGCCGCGCCACATCCCCAGCTCCATGACCTCTGTTGCCCCGTTTCGGCTCGCGGCCTTTCGCACCCAACTGTTCAAACCCTCAGAGCCTTTTATCGCCGAACAGCTGGCCGCGCTGCCTAACAGCGACGTGCTGCTGCTCGGCCGGCAGACTTTTGGTGCGGCCGACCCTCGTATCGCGAGCTGGTCCGTCGCTTCCCGAGGCCTGTGGCAGGCCCGCTTGGCTGGCGCTCTAGGTTGGCCTGACTACTACCGCCAGCCCATCCAGGGCCACCGCGCGCAGGTGATTCATGCCCACTTTGCCGTCGACGCTTTCCAGGTGCTGCCCACGGCGCGCCGCCTGAAGCTGCCCTTGCTGACCACCTTGCATGGCTTTGACGTCACCACCCACCGCTCCCACTTCCTGCGCTCGCGCAAGCCGTCGCTGATGCGCTTTGCGCTGGGCATGCAGCGGCTGCAGGAGCAGGGCGACCAGTTCATCTGCGTCTCCGAGTTCATGCGCCAGGAGGCACTGAAGGCCGGCTACCCTGCCGCGCGCCTGCAGGTGCACTACATGGGCATTGACCCGCGGCCATTTGCCCCGGCCTCGCACAACGGCGCGCCGCAGATCCTGCACGTGGCCCGGCTGGTCGACAAGAAGGGCACCGCCTACCTCATCGACGCGTTCGCCAGGCTGGCGGCTCGCCACCCCGAGACGAGGCTCACCATCCTTGGAGACGGACCGTTACGCGGCGCGCTTGAAGCTCGCGTGGCGGGCCACGGATTGCAGGGCCGCGTCGAGTTCGCCGGTGCCGTGCCCCACCGCGTGGTGCGCGAACGCATGGCCCAGGCCAGCGTGCTCGCGCTGCCGTCTGTCACGGCCCCCAGCGGTGACTCCGAAGGCCTGGGCCTCGTGCTGCTCGAAGCCGCGGCCAGCGGTCTACCCGTGGTGGGCACGCTGCATGGTGGCATTCCCGAGGCTGTCAGCGATGGCCGCAGCGGCTTTCTCGTGCCTGAACGTGCCGTCGAGCCATTGGCCGACGCCCTCGACGCCCTGCTGGCCGATGCCAGCCTGCGCCGTCGCATGGGCGACGCGGGCCGCGCCCTCGTGCATGAGCGTTTCGACATCCAGGCGCAGTCGAGCAGCCTGGAAGGCATCTACCGGGCGGCGGCATGAGTGCGCACCTTCACGTGCTCGGCGTGTCCCGCACTCTGCCGTTCCACAGCATCGGCGGCATGCAGGCCATCGCCTGGGACGTCTTCCGCATGCTGGCCCAACAAGGGCATCGCGTCACCGTGCTCACCACCGCCATCCCAGGGCGTGAAGCACCGTTCGAGGCCGACGGTGTTCGCGTCGAACCGCTGTCCAGCGCGCCGCCCGAGCGCTATTCCGCAGCCTGGTGGCGTGAGTCCGACTCCGCCGCACTGCGTGTGCATGCCCGCGACCCCGTCGATGCGGTCCTCAGCATCAGCTCGGCGGCGGCCGAGATGCCGGGCTTTCGCGCAGCCGCGCCCAGCGTGCCATTCGTGTTCCAGGCCCATGGCACATCCTGGGGCGAGTTCCAGTCCAAGTGGCGTTCAGGCCAGCCTCTGCAGTGGCTCAAGTCCGCCAAGAACCTGCTGTGGATCTTCAAGGACGCGCGCATCTACCGCCGCTTCGACCACATCGCCCTCTGTGGCGACGTGCTGGCCCGGCAGTTCAGCGACTGGCCCATGCCCTGGGTCGCCGGGCAGGTGCCGCGTGAAGTTATCCGCAACGGCATCGACACCGAGCGATTTCGCCCCGATGCCGCCGCTGCTGAGGCAGTGCGTCAGCGCTTCGGCATCGGGCCGGACCGGCCTCTCATCGTCTTTGCGGCGCGGTTGCACCCGCAAAAGGGCGCACGCCAGTTGCTGCAGGCTTTCGAACGCCTCGCGAGCTGTGATCCCGCGCCCCATTTGTTGATCGTGGGTGGTGGCGAAGACGAGGCTGCGCTGCGGGCTCAAGCCCAGGCCAGCACCCATCGCAGTCGCATTCACTTCACCGGTGCCGTAGACCGCGGTGACATGCCCGCCCTGCTCGCGGCGGGCCAGGTCTTTGCCTTCCCGAGCCTGCGCCAGGAGGGCCTACCCATGAATGTGCTGGAGGCCCTGGCCTGCGGCCTGCCCGCTGTCGTGTCCGAAAGCATGCGGCCCGTCTTCCTGCCCTCGCTGGGGCTGCGCTTCAGCGACCCCAAGGACGCCGACGCCCTTGCCGATGCCCTGGCGAAGGCGCTGGCCGAGAACCGCGACGGTTCTCCCGCCCGCAGCCGGCTGACGCCCGAGTACGCGCTGCCGGAGTGCGCGCAGGCCTACGCGACCCTGCTCGCGCAGCCCCGGGCCTGACGTACATGCAGGGGCTCGTCAAGCGACTGCTGTTTGGCGGCATCGCCGGCAAGGTGCTGGGCGTGCTGCGGGAGCTGGTGGCTGCGTGGTGCTTCGGCACCGGGCTTGTCGCGAATGCCTACCGATTGGCGCAGGCCGCGTTCCTGCTGCCGCTGCACGGTTTTGTCTCCGATGTGGTCAGTGGCGCCTTCACGCCGCACTATGCCAGGCTGCGGGCGACTGACCCTGCAGCAGCGCAGCAGCTGTTCGCCGCGATGCAACGCACCCTGCTGGCAGTGGCAGTGCTTGTGGCCATCGGGTTGGTGTTCTTGGGCGACCATCTGGTCGCCGTCATGGCGCCCGGCTTCAGCGCCTCGGCGCGCGAACTTTCCGCCCGCTTCGTTGCGGTGCTGGCGCCCGCACTGCCGGCCTATGTGCTGGTCGGGCTGTACGGAGCTACAGAGCTCGTGCATGGCCATGGTCGGGTGCTGACCGCACGGGCATCGGTACAAAGTGCTGGTTTGCTGATCGGTACCTTGGCTGCGTGGGTCTTTGGCCAGCCGCTGCTCATCGCCGTGGGATTTGTGGCTGCCTACCTGGGGCTGCTCGTCTGGGCGGTGAGGATCAACCGCGAGCTGGGGTTGAGCCTGACCGCCAAGGTGGGGTCTTGGCGCAGTTGGCGCCTGACGTTGACTCCCGTCGCGCGGGTATTCCTGGTGCTTATGTGGGTGCCCCTGGCATTGCAGGTTTCTCAAGTAGTGGAGCGGCGGGTGGCCTCTGAGCTTGAGGCCAACGCCGTGGCGGCGCTCGACTATGCACGCTTCATTACCGAGACGCTGCTCATTCTTATCGCGATGCCTTTTGGTATGGCCGGTCAGGCTTCGATGCCGACCATGGACGAAGCGACGTTCCGGCGGCATGCCGTGAATTCACTGCGGACGTTGATTATCGTCGGTGCGCCGATTTCGGTTTTCTTGTGGGCCGAAGCCACCTGGATCGTAAAAGTCGCGTTACAGAGAGGCGCATTCAGCCAGCAATCCGTCGATGTGACGTCGTCCATTCTCTCGGCCCAGGCGCTTGGCGTCGTGTTCCTCTTGACGGGATATGCCGCGCAGAAATTTCTCAACGCCCGGGGAAAGAATGCATTGGTGTTGTGGGTGGCTATTACCGGGGTCGCGGTTTCGGTCGCCATTAATCTTTTCCTGCAGCGGGTCTTCGGGGTTGCGGTTTTAGGCGTTTCAGTTGCAGTTGCCGGCGTGTTCGTAGCAATTCTGGCTTGCTATTTGCTTGGTTTGTTGCGCGAGCTGTGCAGCAAGACGTGGCCGTGTTTGTCAGTTGCCGCGCTCCACGTTTGCGCGATTGCGTCGTTTCGATATGCCTTTGCATCGCATGTCGGTGCGGAGGTGGCGCTTGGCGCACTGATATGGTTCCTCTTCATCGGCATTCATGGACCCTCCAGGCGGGTTGTGTTGGATGCCGTGAGGGCCGTGCGCAGAAGGTAGATGATGAAAATTCGTTTCAAGTTTGTCTTCGGTCTGATTGGAAATGTGCTGCGCAAGCTGAGATATGGTGAGCGCTTGGAATTTAATATTTTCAACGTCTTCATTCACCCGACGACGCGTATTGAAATTTCCGGTTCCGGAAAAATAAAATTTGCTGCGGGACGCAGGATATATATCGACCGAGGCGGATTGATTCGCTCCTCGGGCGGGGTGATTGAGATCGGTGCGGGATTCTTCATGAATCAAAATTGCATGATCGTCTCGCACGAGAATATATCGATCGGTTCCGAAGTGATGTTCGGGCCAGGTGTTTGTGTTTTTGATTCGGATCATTCAATGCAGCTTGACGGGCGTCCTTTTTCATCGCAGGGTTATAAAAAAAGCCCTGTGAAGCTGGCAGATAACGTCTGGGTAGGGGCCAATGCGGTCTTGACGCGGGGTTGCAGCGTGGGTGCCAATACCGTGGTCGCGGCGAATTCCGTCGCCAAAGGCGAGCTTGAAGCCGCTTCGGTATATGCGGGAGTGCCGGCGAAAAAAGTCAAATCGCTTGTGAGCTGAACGGAATCGATGATGTTTGATATTGTTTTACTCTCCACGGCCGACTGGGACAATCCGTTCTGGACCAACAAGCAGCACGTGGCCTGCGAACTGGCCCGCACCGGGCACCGCGTGCTTTATGTGGAGTCGCTCGGCCTGCGCCGCCCTTCCGCCAGTGCGCAAGACATGGGCCGCCTGTGGCGGCGGCTCAAGCGCGGCTTGAAGCGCCCGCGCGAGGTGAGGCCCAACCTCTGGGTGTGGTCGCCGCTGGTGGTGCCGCTGCAGCGTTTCGCGCTGGTGCGTGGCCTCAACCAACTGCTGGTGCGTGGTGGCTTGAAGCTGTGGTCCATGGTGCTGGGCCTGAAGCCCACGCTGCTGTGGACCTACAACCCGATGACGGTGCGCTTTGTGAAGCTCGCGAGCTATCCGCACACGGTCTACCACTGCGTGGACGAGATCAAGGCTCAGCCCGGCATGCCGGTTCAGGAGATCGAGCGTGCCGAAGGCGAGCTGATGGCGCAGGTGGGACTGTGCTTCGTGACGGCAGAGCATCTGCTGGAGACCCGGCGGCTGCAGAACCCGCGCACCTACTACTTCCCCAATGTGGCGGAGTTCGACCACTTCGCCGCGGCGCGCTCCGCCGAGCTGCCCATTCCGGCAGACCTTGCCGCCCTGCCGGGCCCGCGCATCGGCTTCGTCGGGGCGATCAGTGGCTACAAGGTGGACTTCCCGCTGCTGCGCCGCATGGCGGAGGCCCACCCCGAGTGGAGCATCGTGCTCATCGGCAAAGTGGGCGAGGGCGATCCGTGGACGGATGTGAGCACCTTGCAAGACCTGAAGAACCTGCACTTCGTGGGCCCGCGCAGCTATGCGGAACTGCCGGCCTATCTGAAGGGCTTTGACGTGGCGATCCTGCCGAGCATGATCAACGAGTACACGCGCGGCATGTTCCCGATGAAGTTCTTCGAGTACCTGGCCGCGGGGCGTCCGGTCGTGTCGACGCAGCTGCATGCATTGAAGGCCTATGGCCACGTGGCTTGCCTTGCGGACGACCATGTCGCCTTCATCGCCGGCGTCGAGCAGGCCCTGGCCAGCCAGGTGGCG
The DNA here is from genome assembly GCF_056406535.1 of Roseateles sp. P1_C1_2. NCBI lineage: Bacteria > Pseudomonadati > Pseudomonadota > Betaproteobacteria > Burkholderiales > Sphaerotilaceae > Roseateles > Roseateles sp. P1_C1_2. Next base: position 245,353 of record NZ_JBFUAB010000001.1, on the reverse strand, counting down.
CCCCTGGAGGCCCGCCTGGACGCTGCGCGTGACCAGACCTACGAGCGCCGCACCGCACGCATGATGGCGCTGCTTGCGCAGCCGCAGGCGGCGGCCACCGAGGCCGCCGCGCGCTGAACCTTTCTATCGACTGCGACATGACCCAACAACTTGTTGCCACCCGCGCCCCGCGCGTGGCCATCGTGCATGACTGGCTGACCGTGTATGGCGGTGGCGAGAAGGTGCTCGAGAAGATGCTCGAGACCTGGCCGGAGGCCGACCTGTTCAGCGTGGTGGATTTCGTGCCCGAGAACCTGAGGTTCTTCCTGCGCGGCCGTACGCCCAAGACAACCTTCATCCAACGCCTGCCCTGGGCCAAGACGAAGTACCGCGCCTACCTGCCGCTGATGCCGCTGGCGATTGAGCAGTTGGACCTCTCCTCCTACGACGTGGTGCTGTCGAGCAGTCATGCCGTTGCCAAGGGTGTGATCACGGGGCCAGACCAGGTGCATGTGAGCTATGTGCACTCGCCCATCCGCTACGCCTGGGACCTGCAGCACCAGTACCTGGCCGAGGCGGGCCTGGTGAAGGGGCTGAAAAGTGCCATCGCGCGGTTGATCCTCCACTACATGCGGCTGTGGGACACGCGCACGGCCAACGGTGTGGATGCCTTCGTGGCGAACTCGAAGTTCGTTGGACGGCGCATCGCCAAGGCGTACGGGCGCCAGTCGACGGTGGTGTATCCACCGGTGGACATCGAGCGCTTCTCGCTGCGCGAGCAGAAGGAGGACTTCTACCTGACCGCTTCCCGCATGGTGCCCTATAAGAAAATCCCGCTGATCGTGCAGGCCTTCGCCGGCATGCCGGACAAGCGCCTGGTGGTGATTGGCGAGGGCCCGGAGTTCGACAAGGTGAAGGCCGTGGCCACACCGAACGTGCAGGTGCTGGGCTACAAGTCGACGCCAGAGCTGATCGATCACATGCAGCGAGCGAAGGCATTCGTGTTCGCGGCGGAAGAGGACTTCGGCATCACGCCGGTGGAGGCCCAAGCCTGCGGTACGCCGGTGATCGCCTATGGCAAGGGGGGCAGCCTCGAGACCGTGCGCGGGCAGCCGGGGGACGTTGGCCGCACAGGGGTGTTCTTCAAGGAGCAGACGGTGCCCGCCATCCAGGCGGCGGTGCGCGAGTTCGAGGCGGCGCGCGAGGGGTTCTCGGCCATGGCTTGCAGGGAGCACGCGGTGAGCTTCGCCCCGCAGAACTTCTCAAGTCAGCTTCGTGCGGTAGTGGAAAAGGCCTGGGCCGCATTCAACTGACCCGCGAACGCGTAAGCCCGCGTGCCGCCGCTCGGCGCAAACGCGGGAGCGTTCACTAGAAGCCGGGTACTGCCGCTGCTGCACCGTTGACGCGCGTGCAGCAACCACGTTTCGTTCTCGACCAAGGGTTTAGGGATTGGCCGGTGCTGTCCCAGTCTGTCAACGTACGGGACAGTTTGGCTGATCGCTCGCCTCACCTTTGAAGGGGACGAATCGATGAACCGCATCCTGGTAGCTGCTGGCGTACTGAGCGCAGCGTTTTCGGCGCATGCTGACGTGCAACTTGCCGCGTCGCTCGCGGGCTTACAAGTCCAACTGATCGACCTGGACCCTTTGGACGGCATCGCCCCGGCCGTCACATGGCTGGGCGGCAATTCTTATGGCGCGGCGTACGCCTTATCGGCGCGCGACCAATACGACAACAAATCCACGTCGCTTCCCTCGCCTTTCCAAGCAGTCGCTGGTTCAGGTTCCTCCAGTCCAAGCACGGCGGTGTTTGTGGCGCTGGGCAGTGGTGATTTGACAGGTACCAGCTTCGAAGCCAAGTCGGGCTACGGCCTGAGCTCGGCGCAGGGCTACTCCAGCAACTACGCACTCGCCGCCTCAAGAGCCCAGTTCTCATTGACGCCGCACACACGACTGGTCTTCTCTGCTTGGGCGACGACGGATGTGAGTTCATCGCTAACCGGAGAAATCGACAATCAGGTGAGCCTCGCTGCCTTCATTCGCTTGCAGGGGGCAGGGGTGCCAAGCGGCTACCAAGAAACTTTCAGCCTCATCCTACCCCCGAGAACTGCGGGAGTTTTCAGCCGGCACAAGGAAGAGAGACTGAGCCTCGTATACGTGAACACGACGTCCGGTGACTTGAACGGCGAGTTGTGGGCGAGGGCATCGGTTCAGCAAACGCTGCAGCCCATACCGGAGCCAACCGGCGCCGGCTTGCTTTTAGCTGGTATCGGGTTGGTGGCCGCTCTCGCAAGGCGCCGCCGAGATCACGTTCGATCGTAGGAATTGGTGGCTGTCCGGATGAACGTTCAACGGCGGCCGTCCGTGGGGCTGCGTGCGAGGTCGAATCGATGAAACGCCTCAGTGTTGCCGGCTTCATTTTGCTGACTGCGCTGTCTGTTCAAGCAACTTCGGAACTCACGGCGACGTTGAGTGGGTTCAAGCTCGAGTTGATTGATCTGGACCCGCTGGACGGCATCACTCCGGCATTCACGACGGTATTCGCTTCATCAAGCGGGGCGGCCATGGTCCGCTTGCCCAACGAGTTCGCTCAGTACGAGCGCTTCTACGCTGCATCGTTGTTTTCTCCCGCAGACCGGTCCATCTCGGCGGGGCCTCTCACCAGCGAGCTGCAATTCAGCGGTGCTGACTGGAACACTTTCAGCATGCAGAGTCAGGTCCGTTCATCGCTTGCCTCAGTGACCTTCATACCGACGGAGAGCGAGAGTGACGCCAGCATCTATATGGGATTCCGCCTCACACCGAAGACATCACTGCGCTTCTCAGCGCTGGCGGCACTTGATGCTCAGGCTTCAATGTTGAACGGCGATCACAACGTGCAGGTCTCCACGACGGAAGTTCGCCTCAATGTCAATGCGGGCGCCGGCAGCGAGACCTATAACCGTGACCTTCTGCTTGCGTACCGGGCGCCGCGAGATTCGTTCGACTTCTTCAGTCATCAAGACACAGTGCTGGAGTTTGTTTATCAAAACACCCTGGCGCAGGAGGCGGGCGGAACCATCGAAGTGCGGACAAAAGCGGTGCAAGCCATCTACTCGCCTGTGCCAGAGCCCAGGGGCGCATGGACGCTCGCTGCCGGCCTGACTGTCTTTGGCTGCGTTGCAAGGCGCGGGCGATGGCGGCGGCGCGACGGTCCCTGTTGAAGACGTGCTGGACGCCAAATTCTTGCTCACAGCCCATACGCGACTGGTCATTTCCGCGCTGGCGACGACGGATGTTGCTTCGTCCATGTCCGGCCACATCGACAATCAGATGGACCTTGATGGCTTTCTCCGAATCGACGGCGCCGGCGTCGAGGTGGCATTCCGCAGCACGAGCAAGAAGTTGTGAGTCTGGCGTTCGTAAACGCTACGTCGGATGTCATGGGCGGCGAACTTTGGATCGGCGCATCGGTTCGCCAGATGCTGTTGCTCGTTCTCGAGCCCACGAGTGCGGCGATGTTTTTGTCAGGGCTCGGCCTGATGGCGTGCTCATATTGGCGCCGTCGTTGCAGTCACACGTTGATCCGCGTGCGCAGAGGCAATACTTCTCTTTGACCGTCTCATGCGGCGACACGCGCCTTGTGAGATGCGGACGCTTACAAAAGAGCCCATTGGTCCCTTCGTAGGGATAGTCGAGGGCAATCAACGGCTTGAGTATCCGTACTTCAACGGAATTGCCAGTGGCAATGAAGAGGGGCGGTATGAATAAGTTCGTTGCGGCTGCGGTTGCGCTTGTGGTGTCCTGCTCTGCAGGCGCGGGGGTCACGATGAATTCCGTCATGGGCCCATTTGCTGTGCAGCTCACGGACCTGGATTCGACGGACGGTATCCAGCCGGCGCTGACATTCAGCAGCGGGCAGTCGTTTGGTGCGGTTGGAGCCACGCCGCCCTTTTCCTTCAACTCCCACGTCTCCAGCAGCCACACCATCTACAACCCGGCGAACATCGACCTGTCGGTGAACCCCATGATGGCTTCCGTGGGTTTCAGCGGCAACGGAACATTGCAGGGCGCCGGCATGACCGCGGATGCGCGCACCTCCTTGAGTGATGGCAGCGGCACGGGCTTCAGCCTCTATGCCTTCACGGCGGAATCCGGCACCTTCACGCTGTCGGCGCACACGCAGCTGCAGCTGACTTCCAAGGCGTCTGCGAGCGTCCAGGGATTCTTTTCAACGGGCCCGCAGTTCAATCGAAATTTCTCCAGCGCCGTGCGCATCCAGATCAGCGGCAACGGCGGTCTCAACGGCGATTGGAAGGACGTCAGCGACGCGCTGAACATCGACATGGGCCGTACCCTGGTTTCATTCGACGAGCGTGGCGAACGCTTGCTGGTCACCACGTTCTCCAACCAGACGGACAGGGATGTTCTCGTGAACGTGCAGTCCAGCGTGGCCGTCAACGGGAATGTGTCGCCGGTGCCGGAGCCGGCAAGCTGGGCGCTGCTGGGGTGTGCCGCTACGCTGGTGGCTCTGGTGGAAGCAAGGCGACGCCGCAAAAGGGCGGCGTGATGGCCGATGGAGGCAAGCGCAGGGCAACTGCGTTGACTTCAACGGGCGACAAGGTCAGCGGCACTTGCGCGCTGCGGGCGTCAGCGATGCACTACACCACGGCTGAGGCTGTCTGATGCTTGCGAAGCCGCGAAGTCAGCTTATGTTGAAGCGGTTTTTCGAGCGCCGCATGGATGGCGGAGCCAACCAGCAAGGACAACAGCACGGCGACAACGATCAGCGCGTCGACAACGAAGGCCTGTGTCGGGACGACTTTCAGCAAGTCCAGAGGCTTCAACACGAGCCAATAGATCACAGGCATGTGGAACAGGTATGTCGCATAGGACGCAGCGCCAATTTCAGTGGCGTGCTTCAGGGGCCGAACATCGTGGCATGACAGTGCCGACCAGACGATCAGGCATGCCGGAAAACCGAAGCAAATGAAGCGCAACGGATGCTCCTCAGGAATCACTGCCGCGATGGCCACGGTGGCGGTCAACGCGATGAAACCCACCAGCGCGGGAAGTCGAGGGAGTTGGCCTGCCTTGAACAGCGCGCCGAGCACCATCCCATAGATGAACTCCAACGAAATCGGTGCGGCGAGAAAGTCGACGACCGCACTCCCTGGAGCAAGGAATTGAAAGAGCAAGACGATGCTTGCAAGCGTGGCACTGATCGTGAGAGCTAGTTGCCGACCTCGCACCAGCGCTGCGGCAAAGCACAGATAGAAAAACACCTCATAGGACAGCGTCCACCCCACTCCAACGATAGGTTGGACGTGGCCGTTTGCGGCCATGCTGGGAAACAGCGTCAGGGACGCCAGCAATCTGCCCGGCGCCAGAGCGAAGGGGTCGACATTGCCGCTTTTCAAATACACCGCCAACGCGCCAAGAACAGGTAGCAGGGTGGCGATCCAGTACAAAGGGTAGATGCGGATGAATCGCCTGACCAAAAAGCCGCGAGCAGCTGCGGAGCCGGTATCCGTCGACACCGTGTGCATCATGATGAAGCCGCTGATGACAAAAAAGATGTCGACGCCGATGACCAAGAAGTTCCAAATCGGTGTGTCGGAAAACAGCGATGCACTTGCGAAGTGACCGACCTGCGCCTTGCCATCGAACGCTCTGATGGCATGGTGCAACACCACCATCGATGCAGCCAGCCCTCTGAGGGCTTGAATCGTCCAGATGTCCTTTTTCATCAAGCGCTCATGATCTCTCGTCGAAAACTTTCTTTTGCGTCTGCCGCAGTCCTGATTTCAGGGCGTGCTTTTACCTCAGCTCCTCGTCAAAAGCTCATGGTTTTCGGGGACAGCATTTCCGCAGGTTTTGGTCTAGCGCCAGATGAAGGCTGGGTCTTCATGATGAGCAGCCGACTGCAGGCCTATGGTGTTGAGGTCGTCAATGCAAGCAGAACCGGCGAGACCACCAAGGCCGCCATCGAACACTTGCCCGGCGATCTTGAACGGCATCACCCTACTCATATGCTCATCGAACTTGGAGTTAACGATGCGCTGCGTGGCTTGTCGTTGGCAGAAGCGAAAACGAACTTGATCACTATGATCAACCAGGCGCGTTCAAAGGGCGTGGCCGTCGGCTTCGTCGGGATGAAGTCAGGCACAGCAATCGGGAGAGCTACGCCTGAAGAGCAAGCAAGAATGTTTCAGGAAGTGGTGTCGGTGACCGGAATTCCCAGCATTCCGTACCTGCTCGAAGGTTTTGGCCTGCGCCCTGGCGCTGAGAAATATTTGCAGAAGGATCGGCTGCACCCCAACAGCCTCGCGCAGCCGATGATGCTGGACAACGTCTGGCCCTTGGTGCGCAGCCTGCTAGGCATCTAGCGACTGATTGCGCTGAACGGTTTCGTGCCGAGACTTCACGTTGCCGAGCTTCCCTAGCTTGAATCATTAGACCTGCAGCATGTCAGTGAGAGCATTGGTCATTGGCCTGGGATTGCGCAGGCAATGCAGACGCGCATCGCACAAAAAGATGTCCGGCAGTTCGAGCCTCTGATCAAAGACAAAAGGGCGGCGGCGCCGCCCTTCTCCGCAATGCGAGCGCGCCCGCGCGCGGTTATGCAAACAGGCTCGGCCCGGCGGCAAAGCTAGAGAGGTTGGGTAGCACAACCTGCTGCTCGCTGCTGCTCAAGCCCATCCAGCCAGCGAGGCTGCTGGCGAACTGCGTGACACCCATGCTGGGCAGCAGGCGGCCCGAGCCGACGTCGTTCGCGGTGCCAAGGGCGGTGACCGGGAAGTCGCCCAAGATCTGCTTGCCCTTCACGGCGCCGCCGAGCACGAATTGGTGGCTGCCCCAGCCGTGATCGGAGCCGTCGCCATTGCTCAGCAGGGTGCGGCCGAAATCGCTGGCGGTGAACAACGTGACGTTGTTCAGCAGCCCCAGGGCCTGTATGGTGTTTAGAAACCAGTCCACGGACTGTGCGACGCGGGCCATCTGGAGGGGCTGGTCGCGCATCTGGTAGGCATGGGCATCGAAGCCGCCGATGTTGACCATGAAGACCTGACGCTTCATGCCCAGCGTCGGGCCGGCCGAAATCATCTGCGCGACGATGCGCAGTTGCTTGGCGATGCTTTCGTTGGATAGCGTGATGCTGGTGCCGCTGGGCAGGGCGATCGGTGACGTGGGCAGGGCCGGCACGCCGCCGGCCGTGATGGCAGCCTGCAGGGCAGCCGTGGTGTTCAGCGAACGCTGGGCGACTTTGATGTATTCGGCCTGGAAGTCGTTCGGGCTGGACGCCGCGTTCAGCATGCTGCGCAGAGCACCGGGCACGGCGGCGCTGCCTGCGTGCCAGCCGTCCTGGGCGGCGTTGATTTGCACCACGCCGTTGGCGCCGATGTAGTAGGGCGTCACCTTGGAGCCGGCCAGGAACACGGCGTTGCCGCTCGTTCCCACAGCGGTGAAGACCGGCTGCTGGTTGGCCGACATCAGCGCGTCGCCCATGCGGCCGCCCCATCCCGAAGGGGCGCCCTCGGTCTTCAGCGACTGCCAGGTGGCGGCTTGGTCGTTGTGTGAGAACAGCTTGGCCGGCACTCCGGCGCCGCCGGCTGCGAACTCGGCCTTGGTGATCGGACGCACCAGGGTACCGACATTGGCCACAACGGCACATTGGCCTTGCTCGTAACGCCGCTGCAGCGCCGAAAGTTCCTGCGGCATGCCGAAAGTGCGGCCGCTGGCTTGGCCCGAGGTGCTGAGCGATAGCAGCTTGTTGAGCGGTACGGCCAGGTCGGTGCGGGCGGACGCGTAGCTGGCGTAGTTGGTGCTATCCATCGGCACGACCCAGTTGTGGCTGTCGTTGCCGCCGCTCATGAACAGGCAGACCAGGGCTTTGTAACCGTCGCCGGTGTTAGCAGCCTGAGCTTGACTGGCCGCCAGAGCGCCGAGACCGGCGAGGTTCATGGCGAGGGGAGCAGCGTGACGACCGAGACCGGCAGCGACGAGGCCGGAGGCAGCGGAAAGGAAGGCGCGGCGAGAGGCGTTCATGATGGTGAGATCTCTGCGGTGTCGGGGTTACGGCTGGAACACGAACTCGGGCGAGGCGAGCGACAGGAAAGTGGCAGCACGAGCGCGAAGGAGGGGGCCGTCGGTATTGGTCGTGGGAATCTGGCTCATCATCTCGATGAGCTGGCCCCGCAGGGACGGCGTCATGCGTCCCCCGAGCAGCAGCAGGTTGAGTTGGTCGAGCAGGGAGGCGATGTTGTCGCTGCCGGCCAACGTGGCTTGCGGCGCGTAGTTCGCCACCAGATCGTTCGCGGCCCCGGTCCAGGCAATGCCTGAGCCGGCCATGGCTTCGGCCATGTTCAGCCAAGCTGCGACAGTGGTTTCGTTAACGATCTGGAACTCCGGCGCATAGGCGCCGCGGGTGCTGAACTTGCTGTTGGGGGGCACATAGCCAGGACGGTAGTAGCTGAACACCGACGGCGAGCCAAAGGCGCGCTCACCCTGGTCGTCGAGCAGCCAGGGCATCGGGAAATCGCCCTTAGCCGACCTCACGTTGAAGGCCCTGATCCAGTGGGTCACACGCAACACGGGCTCGCGCAGCTTGCCTGCATTGACGGCCGGTGTGTTGCGGGCCTCGGGATCGAGCAGGATGGCGCGCACCACCGCGCCGAGGTCGCCGCGCACGCCCTGGCCGTTGTTGTTGAACACCGCGGTGATGCGGCTAACGTAGGCTTGGCTCGGATTGCTGGTGACAAGGTGCTGAATCAGCTGGCGGCCGATGAAGGGCCCCACGTTGGGATGGTTGAAAAGGGCGTCCAGCACGGCCTTCAGATCGGCTTCCGCGCTGTTGCCGGCCGGCAGGCTCAGGGCCCACCTTCGGCCCGTGAACAGCTTTTTCTGCACCGTGGAATGCTGGCCAGGGTAGGCCTTCATGCGCTGGAGATCGATCTGCGTATCGTTGGCCATCGACACGCTGGGCGTGACCCAGCGGAAGTTGGTGAGGGTCAGCTGTGCGTCGGGGAAGCCCCAGCTCCACCCCGTGAACACCTTGGACATCGCCAAGATGTCGTCGTTGTTATAGGTGTCGATGGGGTTACCGTTGGGGTCCAGATGCAGGCTGCCATCGGCATTCAGCTCGTACAGGCCGATGGTGAACAATTGCATGATCTCGCGAGCGAAGTTCTCGTCAGGCATGCGGCCCACGCCCAGATCTTCTGGGCGGTTGCGGATGTGCGAGAGATAGATGCCCATGGCGGGGCTGAGGGCGATGTCCTCCAGCAGGTCGCGGAAATTGCCGAACGCCTGCTTGTGGAGCATGTCGATGTAGTTCGCGTAGGAGCGAGCCTGGAATTGCAGGTTGCTGTCCGCCTGCGAGATCATGAAGATCTTGTGCAGCGCAAAGGCGGCGCGCTGGCGCAACTGGTCGGGCGCGTTGATGGCCCGCTCCCAGAACTTCTGACCCGCCCAGGTGTAGTTGTAGTTGGCGCCCAGCGGCCGGTAGGCGTCGCCCAGCGCGTACTTGCCCTGGATGTAGTTGACGAAGTCGGCGGTGTAGGGAAGCGCCATCTGCGCGGCAATCCAGTCGCTATAGCTGGTGTTCACCAGCGTGTTGACGTCCGCCAGGGTCGGGCCGAAAGTGGCCTGCTGCAGGAAGCGCACGGCGTCGACCTTGCGGTCCCACTGCGTATCAACCGGATTGGTCGGCCAGATGACTCGCAGCGTGGCGGCCCATGGAATATTGATCTGACCCTTGATTACGTCCTGGCCATCAAACGCAGCTGCCCCGGCACCTCGGTCGATGGCTACGCCGGTCGCGGTAGACGGCACGACGGTGTTGCCGTCCGAGAGATAGGTGATGTAGAGGTTGCGGTCCACGCCGTTGACCACGGCGTCGTTCGTAAATACGACCTCGACCTTGGCGCCGCCGGTCAGGCCCGGGGCGTTGATCCTGTAGTCGGCCAGCGTGGTGGACGTCACTTCCACGCTGCCCACGGTGACGCCATTGATCAGCACCGAGACCATGGCGCCCACGCCGCCAGCGACGTCTGCACGAGCGCGGAGCATCAGGGTAGGCGTCGCAGACACCTGCGCGGTCACGGCCATGGCCTTGACGAGCGCAGGAGCGGCCTCGACACCGCCGGTAGCCACGAAGATGGGTTGCGTGGCCGGAGCCGTCGCGGCTTCAGAAGCATTTTGAGCCTTGAGGGCCGCTTCAGCCGCCTTCACTGCCGCCGCCGCCGCCGCTTCATCCTGCGCGGCCTTCATCGACTCGACAGGTGCTGCAGCCCTGTAGGCTGTTTCAGCCGCATCGATGGCAGCCGATGCGGCAGTGCTTGGCGTCTCCGAGGCCGATGCCACACTCGCTTTTGACGATTCACCCTTGCCGCCCCCGCAGCCGGTCACGAGACCGGCGACGAGGAGGGCGCTGATCAGGGCTGAAAGCGGGCGCGAGGCGTTGGAAGAGGGGTACATGGCGATCTCGGTCGTAGGGAAGGACTGCCACGCCGAACCGACCTCCGGCGTGCAACCCGAATTGTCTTCAAGGTGCCCCCTCGTTTAGGGGGTTTGAACCTGAAAGCAAAAGTAGCGCTCGTGATCCAAACCACGCGACCCGTGCATTAGCAATGCGATGAGTGTGAATCTCACGAATGGGCCTGGGCGGGCGATGAGCGTCAACCGCCGCATGCAAGTTGAGGGTGCCGATTTTCTGAAGCGTTCGAGCGGCTGTTGGACAATGGCAATCGTGCAAAAGTTCTTATCAGCCTAGGAATCACCTTGAAGGTACTTGTCACCGGAGCCGCCGGATTCATCGGCATGCATGTCAGCCAGATTCTGCTGGCGCGGGGCGACCAGGTCGTTGGCCTCGACAACCTCAATGACTACTACAGCCCCCAGCTCAAGCACGACCGCCTGGCTCGCCTGACACCCAATCCCGGTTTCAGCTTCGTGCACATGGATGTGGCGGACCGCGCCGGGATGGCCAAGCTCTTTGCTGACGAGCGCTTCGACCGCGTCGTTCATCTGGCTGCCCAGGCAGGGGTACGCTACTCCATTGAGAACCCGCACGCCTACATCGACAGCAATATTGTTGGCTTCACCAACATCCTGGAAGGCTGCCGTCATGGCGGCGTGCAGCACCTGGCCTATGCGTCCAGCTCCAGCGTCTATGGTGGCAACACGCTGATGCCGTTCTCCGAGCATCACAGCGTCGACCATCCCATCAGCCTCTACGCGGCCACCAAGAAGGCCAACGAGCTGATGGCACACACCTACTCGCACCTTTTTGGGTTGCCGACGACGGGCCTGCGCTTCTTCACGGTGTACGGGCCCTGGGGTCGGCCGGACATGGCGCTTTTCCTGTTCACCAAGGCCATCATCGAGGGGCGGCCTATCAACGTGTTCAACCACGGCAAGATGATTCGCGATTTCACCTATGTCGACGACATCGCCGAAGGCGTGGTGCGCGTGTTGGACCGCACGGCCACGGCCGATCCCGATTACGACCCCAACAAGGCCGACCCGGCGCGCTCCAGCGCTCCCTATCGCGTCTTCAACATTGGCAACCACGCGCCCATCCAGCTGATGAGCTTCATCGAGGCCATCGAGCAGGCGGTGGGGCAGGAAGCGGTCAAGAACTTCATGCCGATGCAGGACGGCGACGTGCCGGCCACGCATGCTGATGTCGAGGAACTGGCGGCCTGGACGGAGTTTCGGCCAGCGATGCCCGTACCAGATGGAATTCGGCGCTTTGTAGCCTGGTATCGGGACTACTACAAGGTGTGATTCCCCGGGGGCTGTCATTCGCTTGCGTTAAAAACGGGTGAACCGCTTTTTTGCACGAGGATAGAGAATGAAAGTCACCGCCATCGGCACCGGCTATGTCGGCTTGGTCACTGGGGCCTGCTTGGCCGAGATGGGTAACCACGTGGTTTGCCTGGACGTGAATCCCGAAAAGATCCGTGTCCTGAATGACGGTGAGATCCCCATTCACGAGCCCGGCCTGCTGGAAGTGGTGCGCCGCAACGTGGCGGCCGGCCGCCTGCAGTTCACGACCGACGTGGACATGGCCGTGCAGCATGGCACGCTGCTCTTCATCGGCGTTGGTACGCCGCCGGACGAGGATGGTTCGGCCGACCTGCAGTACGTGGTTGCTGCGGCCCGCTCCATCGGCCAGCGCATGACGGACTACAAGGTCATCGTCGACAAGAGCACGGTGCCGGTCGGTACGGCCGACAAGGTCCGCGCCGCGGTCAAGGAAGAGCTCGAAAAGCGCGGCCTGGGTGACATGGCCTATGCGGTGGTCTCCAACCCCGAGTTTCTGAAGGAAGGCGCAGCGGTCGAAGACTTCATGAAGCCGGACCGCGTGATCATCGGCTCCGACGATGAGCAGGCCACGCTGCTGATGCGTGCCCTGTATGCGCCCTTCAATCGCACCCAGGACCGCATGCTGGTCATGGACGTGAAGAGCGCCGAGTTCACCAAGTACGCCGCCAACGCGATGCTGGCTACCCGCATCAGCTTCATGAACGAACTGGCCCTGTTGGCCGAGCGCGTCGGCGCCGACATCGAATTGGTGCGTCGCGGTATCGGCTCAGATCCGCGCATCGGCTACCAGTTCCTGTATGCGGGCGCCGGCTACGGCGGCTCCTGCTTCCCGAAGGACGTCAAGGCGCTGGTCAAGACCGCCGCCGACAACGGCATCCCACTGAAGGTGCTGACGGCCGTAGAGGAGGCCAATGAGCGCCAGAAGCGCGTGTTGGTCGACAAGGTCGTCGCGCGTTTCGGTAACGACCTCAAGGGCCGCCGCTTCGCCATCTGGGGCTTGGCTTTCAAGCCCAATACTGATGACATGCGTGAGGCGCCGTCGTTGGTCATCATCGATGAACTGACCCGGCGCGGTGCGACCGTGGCGGCTTATGACCCGGTATCGATGCCGGAGACGGCCCGCGTGATCGGCCCGCGCGACGACGTGACGCTGGTCGAGCGTGCCGAGGCGGCGCTGCAGGGCGCCGACGCGCTGCTGATCGTGACCGAATGGAAGGAGTTCCGCACGCCGGACTTCGACGCCATCAAGTCGACGCTCAAGGCGCCTGTGGTCTTCGATGGTCGCAACCTCTATGACCCCAAGCTGATGAAGGCGCTGGGTATCGACTATCGCGGCATCGGCCGCGGTTGACCCCCCTAGCTGCGCTTGGCAGGCCTGACGCTTGCTTGCCTCTGTGCACTCATCACTATGTTAGGAGGCCGGCATGGCCAAAGCAATGATCCTGGCTGCGGGCCAGGGAACGCGGGTGCGTCCGTTGACGAAGCACACACCCAAACCGATGGTGCCGATCCTCGGCAAGCCGGTCATGGAGTACCTGGTCGAGCATCTGGCGCGCTACGACGTCACGCAGATCATGGTCAACGTGGCTTTCATGCATTGGAAGATCGAGAACTACTTCGGGTCTGGCCACCGCTGGGGCGTCGAGCTCGGCTATTCCTATGAAGGTGTGCGAGAGCAGGGCGAGGTGATATGCAAACCCGTCGGTTCGGCCGGAGGCATGCGCAAGATTCAGGACTTCGGCGGTTTCTTCGATGAGACCTTCATCGTGCTGTGCGGCGATGCGGTGATCGATCTCGACATCGAGGCGGCCGTGGCTGAACACAAGGCCAAGGGCGCGATTGCGAGCGTCGTCACACTGGATGTGCCTCGTGAGCAAACGAAGAGCTACGGCATCGTTGTCGCTGATGCCGATGGTCGGGTGACGTCTTTCCAGGAAAAGCCGAATCCCGAGGATGCCAAGAGCACGCTGGCCTCAACCGGCATTTATATCTTCGAGCCAGCGGTGCTGGACCTGATACCGCCCGGTGTCGAATTCGACATCGGAAGCCAGCTGTTTCCGCTGCTGGTGGCGAAGGGCCTTCCCTTCTTCGCGCAGAAGCGCCCGTTCAACTGGATCGATATTGGCCGAGTGACAGACTACTGGGCGGTGACCCAGCAGGTGATGGCCGGAGGTGCAGCGCAGATGGACATGCCAGGGCGCGAGGTGCGGCCTCAGGTGTGGGTGGGCTTGAACACCTCGGTGGACTGGGACAAGGTGCATATCGAGGGGCCGGTCTATATCGGCTCCAACGTGCGCATAGAGCCGGGCGCCCGTGTGGTTGGACCGACTTGGATCGGCCACGGTTCCCATCTGCGCACCGGCTCGATCGTTGAGCGTTCCGTGCTCATCGAGCACACCCGCATCGGCGAAGGCATGACTGTGCGTGAAATGATCATTTCGCCGCAATACTGCGTCGACCGCACCGGCCATACGAGCTATGTCGGCGATGAAGTGACGCCGCTGCGTTGGGGCGACGCGCGCGCCTGAACCTTGTTCGGGCCTAGGCCGAAAGCAATGCACCGATGTCGTACATCTTCGCCTGAGCGGGCAGACTGGCTCAGTCGAAGTGCCGGGCTTGGTGCAGCGGTGGCGCTGCCACGTCCTTGGCGGAGAGTTGTGGCGTTATGCCTTCCAAAGGCCACGCGACTCCGATCGTCGGGTCGTCCCAGCGCACCGCGCCCTCGTGCTCAGGCGCGTAGTGGCCACTGGTCTTGTAGAGGAAATCCGCGGTTTCGCTGATGACTACAAAGCCATGGGCGAAGCCAGGTGGAATCCAGACCTGGCGCTGGTTTTCGGCGGTTAACTCGTAGCCCACCCAGCGGCCAAAATTGGGGCTGGAGCGGCGCAAGTCCACGGCGACGTCGAACACCGCACCACTCACGCAGCGCACGAGCTTTCCCTGGGCATGTGGGGCGAGCTGGTAGTGCAGGCCGCGCAGCACGCCGCGCGAGGAGCGTGAATGGTTGTCCTGCACGAACTTCACGTCGTAGCCCACGGCTGCGTTGAAGCGCGTCTCGTTCCAGCTTTCCAGAAAGAAGCCACGCGCGTCGCCAAATACCTTGGGTTCGATCAGCAGGACTTCTGGAAGGCTGGTGGGCGTCGCTTTCATGGTCAGTTGGCCAGGTCCGACAGCAGCTTGAGCAGATATTGGCCGTAGCCGTTCTTGGCCAGCGGCTGGGCGAGCGCCTCGAGCTGTGTGGCGCTGATCCAGCCCGAGCGGAAGGCGATTTCCTCCGGGCAGGCCACTTTCAGACCCTGGCGTTTCTCCAGCGTGGCGATGAACTGGCCGGCCTCCATCAGGCTGTCATGCGTTCCGGTGTCGAGCCAGGCATAGCCCCGGCCCATGATCTCGACGCTGAGCTGGCCTTGTTTCAGGTAGTGCGCGTTGACGTCGGTGATCTCCAGCTCACCACGCGCACTCGGCTTGATGCTGGCGGCGATGTCGCAGACCTGCTCGTCGTAGAAATACAGGCCCGTGACGGCGTAATTGCTCTTGGGGTGCTTGGGCTTTTCTTCGATGGACAGAACCTGCAACTGCTTGTCGAACTCGACGACGCCATAGCGCTCCGGATCGGTCACGTGGTAGGCGAAGACGCTGGCGCCCTGCTCGCGAGCGGTGGCGCTGCCAAGCAGCCCGCCAAAGCTCTGGCCGTAGTAGATGTTGTCGCCCAGCACCAGGGCGCTTGGCGAGCCGCCGACGAAGTCCCGCCCGAGGATGAAGGCCTGGGCCAGGCCATCGGGGTTGGGCTGCACGCAGTAGCTGATGTTCAGGCCCCAGCGCGAGCCATCGCCCAGCAGGGCCTCGAAGCGGGGTGTGTCCTGTGGCGTGCTGATCAGCAGGATGTCGCGAATGCCCGCCAGCATCAGCGTGGTCAGCGGGTAATAGACCATCGGCTTGTCGTAGACAGGCAGCAACTGCTTGCTCATGGCCAGCGTGGCTGGATGCAGGCGCGTGCCGGAGCCGCCAGCGAGGATGATGCCCTTGCGGTTTTTCATCGGAGACCTCAGAGAATTTCGTTCAACATGCGTTCCACGCCCTGCTGCCAAGGCGGCAGGGTGAGGCCGAAGCGCTGCTGCAGCTTGGTGGTGGCCAGGCGCGAGTTCAAGGGGCGCTTTGCGGGCGTCGGGTAATCGCTTGTCGGGATGGCGAGGATCTGCCCCGGCGTCACCTTGATGCTGGCGCCACGGGCTCGCGCGAATTCGATGACGAAGCGGGCGTAGTCATGCCAGCTCACCGCACCGTCGGCGACGGCGTGATAGGTGCCGGTCAGCGCGGGGTTCACGCGGGCGGCGCGCAGCATGGGCACGGTCAGGTCAGCCAGCAGCTCGGCCCCCGTGGGCGCGCCGATCTGGTCGGCGATGACCTTGAGCTGCTCGCGCTCGGCGGCGAGACGCAACATGGTCTTGGCGAAATTGCCGCCGCGGGCGGCGTAGACCCAACTGGTGCGCAGGATGAGGTGCTGGCAGCCGCTGGCGCGGATGGCGTCCTCGCCCTCAGCCTTGGTCGCGCCGTAGACGCTCAAGGGGCCGATGGCGGCCTCCTCGTCGCGGGCATGGGTGCCGCTGCCGTCGAAGACGTAATCCGTCGAATAGTGCACCAGCAGCGCACCCATGCGCTTGGCCTCGATGGCGAGCAGGGCAGGCGCGGTGGCATTGATCTGGCGCGCCAGCTCGGGCTCGCTCTCGGCCTTGTCGACGGCGGTGTGGGCCGCGGCATTGACGATGACCTGGGGGGCCATGGCCCTGACGCGCGCCAGCAGGGATTCAGGCTGGGTGAAGTCGGCTCCGTCGTCGTGGTCCATGGCCACGACCTCGCCGGCCACGGCCAGCGAGCGCTGCAACTCCCAGCCGACCTGGCCACCCTTGCCGAGGAGAAGGATCTTCATCGGTTCAGTCGTATTGCTTGGCGACCCAATCCCGATAGGCGCCGCTCTGCACGCGAGCGACCCAGTCCGGGTGATCGAGATACCACTGCACCGTCTTGCGGATGCCGGTCTCGAAGGTCTCGGCCGGGCGCCAGCCGAGTTCGCGTTCGATCTTGCGCGCGTCGATGGCATAGCGGCGGTCGTGGCCGGGGCGGTCCTTCACATAGGTGATGAGGCGCTCATAAGGGCCATCCGCCGAGGGCTTGAGTTCGTCGAGCAGCGCACACACCGTCTTGACGATGTCGATGTTGGCCTTCTCGTTCCAGCCGCCGATGTTGTAGGTCTCGCCCAGCTTGCCGCCGGCCAGCACGGCGCGGATGCCGCTGCAGTGGTCGGTCACATAGAGCCAGTCGCGGATCTGCTGGCCGTCGCCGTAGACGGGCAGGGGCTTGCCTGCCAGCGCGTTGACGATCATCAGCGGGATCAGCTTCTCGGGAAAGTGATAGGGCCCGTAGTTGTTCGAGCAGTTGGTCGTGACGACCGGCAGGCCATAGGTGTGGTGCCAGGCGCGCACGAGGTGGTCACTGGCGGCCTTGCTGGCCGAGTAGGGGCTGTTGGGCTCGTAGGCGTTCGTCTCGGCAAAGGGCGGATCGTTGGGTTTCAGCGAGCCATAGACCTCGTCGGTCGACACATGGTGGAAGCGGAAGGCGGCCTTGGCCTCGGCTTCCAGAGCGCCCCAGTAGGCGCGTGCCGCTTCCAGCAGCGTGAAGGTGCCGTCGACATTCGTCTTCATGAAGGCGCCGGGGCCATGGATGGAGCGGTCCACATGGCTCTCGGCCGCGAAGTGGACGATGGCGCGCGGGCGGTGCGTGGCCAGCAGCTGGTCAATCAGCGCGCGATCGCAGATGTCGCCCTTGGCAAAGAGGTGGCGGGCGTCGCCGTCCAGCGCGGACAGGTTCTCGAGGTTGCCGGCATAGGTCAGCACGTCGAGATTGACCACCGGCTCATCGATTTGCGCCAGCCAGTCCAGCACGAAATTGCTGCCGATGAAACCGGCGCCGCCGGTGACCAGGATCGTCATGTCGTCATTCTCAATGGAGCTCGAACGACGCATCGTAGGCGCTCCGGCGCCGTCGATGGCGCCGAAAAGCCGGGGCTTTCAGGTCCGCCCGTAGGTGTCTTCGAAGCGGACGATGTCGTCCTCGCCGAGGTAGGAGCCCGACTGGACTTCGATGATCTCCAGCGGCACCTTGCCCGGGTTGGCGAGGCGATGAGTCTGGCCCAGCGGGATGTAGGTGGACTGGTTCTCGGTCAGCAGGATGGTCTTGTCGCCGTTGACGATCTCGGCCGTGCCGCTGACGACGATCCAGTGCTCCGCGCGGTGGTGGTGCATCTGCAGGCTCAAGGATGCGCCCGGCTTGACCATGATGCGCTTGACCTGGAAGCGCTCACCCGAGTCGATGCTGTCGTACCAGCCCCAGGGGCGGTGCACCTTGCGGTGCAGGGCGTGCTCGCCGCGCTGCTCGGCGCCCAGGCGGTTGACGATCTGCTTGACCTCCTGGCTGCGCGAACGGTCGCTGACCAGCACGGCGTCGGCCGTCTCGACAACGACGATGTCCGTCAGGCCGACGACGCCGACGAGGCGGCTGGTGGCGTGCACCAGGGTGTTCTTGCTGTCGGCGATCAGCGCGTCACCGACGAAGGCATTGCCGTTCTCGTCCTTCTCGGCCACCTGCCAGACCGCTTCCCAGGCGCCCAGGTCATTCCAGCCGGCATCCAGCGCCACCATGCGCAGCGGGATGTCGGTGCCTGGGCAGCGCTCCATGACGGCATAGTCGACGGATTCGCTGGGCACGGCGGCGAACTCGGGCTTGCCCGGGCGGACGAACTTGGCGTCGGTCTTGCGCACGGCCCAGGCGGCGCGCGTGGCGGTGGCGATGTCGGGGCGGAAGCGCTCCAGCGCTTTCATCCAGACGCTGGCGCGCAGCACGAACATGCCGCTGTTCCAGTAGTAGTCGCCTTCGGCCAGATAGCGCTCGGCGGTTTCGAGATTGGGTTTCTCGACGAATTGCGCGACGGCCAGGCCGGCGGCGTCACCCGCCGTGCGGATATAGCCATAGCCCGTCTCGGGGCGGTCTGGCGTGATGCCGAGGATGGCGATGGCACCTTCGGCGGCGATTCGGACGGCGTCCTGCAGCGCGGCCGTGAAGGCGGCGGCGTTGGTGACGGTCTGGTCGGCGGGTGTCACGACGAGGACGGGGTCCTGGCCGCCCTCGAGTGCGGCCAGCGCTGCCAGCGTCAGGGCCGGCGCCGTATTGCGGCCCAGCGGCTCCAGCAGCACGCTGCTGGGCTCCAGCCGGGTTTCGCGGAGCTGGTCCAGCACCAGGAAGCGGTGCTCCTCGTTGCCGACGATGCAGGGGCCGGCCAATTCGAACTCGGGTGAGGCCAACGCGGCCAGACGGCGGGCGGCCAGCTGGAACAGGCTTTCGTTGCCGGACAGCACGAGGAATTGCTTGGGATAGCCGCTGCGCGACAGCGGCCAAAGCCGGGTGCCGGAGCCGCCGGCCATGATGACGGGTTGGACCTGAATCATTGTTGTGTTGCCGGTGTCAGGCAGGTTTGAATCCGTGGGGATTGTGGTGCTGCCAGCGCCAGCTGTCCTCGCACATGCGGGCGAGGTCGAGTTTGGCTTCCCAGCCCAGGGTATCTCGGGCCAGCGTCGGGTCGGCCCAGCAGGCCGCGATGTCACCCGGACGGCGCGGCACGATTTCATAGGGCACGCTGCGCCCGCTGGCGGTCTCGTAGGCGCGCACCAGGTCCAGCACGCTGTAGCCCTGGCCGGTACCGAGGTTGACCGTCAACGAGCCTGGGTTGCCAAGCAACCAGCGCAATGCAGCAACATGACCCTCAGCCAGGTCGCTCACGTGGATGTAGTCGCGCACGCCGGTGCCGTCGGGCGTCGGGTAGTCGTTGCCGAAGACGGAGAGTCGGTCGCGCCGGCCGACGGCGACCTGGGCGACATAGGGCATCAGGTTGTTGGGCGTGCCGCGCGGGTCTTCGCCGATGCGGCCGCTCTGGTGGGCGCCGACAGGGTTGAAGTAGCGCAGGCAGGCGGTCTGCCAGCTGGGTTCGGCGACGCCCAGGTCATGCAGGATCTGCTCACCCATCAGCTTGGTGGCGCCGTAGGGGTTGGTCGACGAGGTGGGCGCGTCTTCACGCAGCGGCAGCTTCTCGGGCGCGCCGTAGACCGTGGCGCTGGAGCTGAACACCATGCGCATGCAGCCATGGCGCTTCATGACCTCGCAGGTGTTGACGAGGCCGCCGAGGTTGTTGCGGTAGTAGGCCAGCGGCTGGCTGACCGATTCGCCGACGGCCTTGTAGGCCGCGAAATGCACGACGGCTGCCGGCTTGTAGCTGCCGAAGATCTCGTCCATGGCGGCCGCATCGCAGACGTCGGCGCGTTCGAATTCGATGGGCGCGCCGGCCAGTTCGGCCAGACGCTCCAGCACGATGGGCGAGCTGTTGACGAAGTTGTCCACGCCGACGACGCGATAACCTGCATGCTGCAGGGCGAGCCAGGTGTGCGAGGCGATATAGCCGGCCGCACCGGTGAGCAGGACGGTGGTCATCAGAAGAGGATGGCTTGGGCAGTGCAGCCATAGCTGCTGGCGGTGTAGACGTATTGCGGCACGCTGCTGTCTCGGCTGGCATGGTCGTACTGGCAGCCAAGACTGATGCCGCGGGAGAAAGCCCAGCGAGCGCCGACGTTATAGGTCTTGAAGTCATCCAACGCGTCCGCCAGGGTGGCGCCCGTCGCGCTGGTCCGGGTGCCGTGATTGCGGTTGACCTTGGCGCTCAGGCTGAGCTTGCTGGTGAGGGCGTAGCTGCCACCCAGTTGCTGGGTGGTATAGACGCGGTTCAGGTCCGCGGCCTGAACCAAGCTTTCCTGGCCGGTATCACGGGCGTATTGCAGATTCAGCTGCACCTTGGCTGTAGGCTGCCAGTTCCAGCCGATGGAGCCCGTCGTGCCGCTGAAGTCCCGCGTTAGATTGTTCAGGCTGTTCTTGGCCTTGCTGCGACTGACGCGCGTGTTCAACGTGCTGTGGCCGCCCGTACTCCATTTCGTCGTGAAATCGAAGTCGTCGCGGGTGTAATCGTTGGGCTCGGTGATGACGACGAATTTCAAGGTGGCTGGATCAAGGGCCAAGCCGACGGGAAAGCGCGGGTTCTTGCCTTTGGTGTGCCTTGCTACCAGTCCCAGGCGGACATTCCCTGCCGGGGTGGCATAGATGCCGAGGGAGCCCGTGTTCTGCTGAAAACTGAAGCGGTCGTATTCCGAGGCACTGAAGTTTCGGCGACGGTAAGACCAGCTTCCTTCAAGGGTATATCGCGTGGCGACACCGAGGCGCGCCAATGCTTGGTATTCATCCTCTCGTTCGGTGTTCTTCTTGAGGATGGGATCGACGCCACTGCCGATGTTGAAGTCTGCAAGAGAGCGCTCTGATTTGGCACTCAGCACACCCGAAAGATCCCCCACCGTCTGCCAGTTCAGCGCAGTGCGCAAGGTGTAGGACAGGTTGTTCAGGTCGCGATTCTCGGCATAGCGGTTGTCTTGTACCGAGCCGTCCAGGGTCAGATGTTGACGACCGAATTTCTGGTCAATGCCGCCGAGCAGGCCGGCGCTGGTGACCCTGTCGTTGTTGGTGGCCGTCGACTGCCTGTACACGTTGGAGACATGGGTCACGCCCAACGAACCGCCCACATAGAAGGGCGTCGTGTCGTCCGTCTGAGCCTGCGCGGATTGAATCGACGCCAGAGTGACGAGCAGCGGCGCAAGCAACGCCCGACGGGGGCAACGGCGAAAGGGCTTAATAGGCATGGCGATCAAAAATCACCAACCTCACCGTCCGCAGAATGATCTGCAGATCGAGGGCCAGCGACCAGTTGCGCAGATATTCGAGATCGTATTCGACGCGTGCAATCATCTTGTCGATGGTGTCGGTCTCGCCACGCAGGCCGTTCACCTGTGCCCAGCCCGTGATGCCGGGCTTGACCTTGTGGCGAACCATATAGGCCTTGATGAGCTTGCGGTATTCCTCGTTGTGCGCCACTGCGTGCGGGCGCGGCCCCACGATGCTCATGCGGCCCTGCAACACGTTGATGAATTGCGGCAACTCGTCCAGCGAAGTGCGGCGGATGAAGGCGCCGAAGCGGGTGATGCGCGGGTCGTCCTTGGTGGCCTGCTTGACGACGGTGCCGTTGTCCAGGGCGCGCATGGAGCGGAACTTGTAGACGATGATCTCTTCGCCATCCAGGCCATTGCGGCGCTGCCTGAAGATGACGGGGCCGGGCGAGCTGAGCTTGACACCGATGGCGACTGCCAGCAGCAGCGGCGAGATCAGCACGAGGATCAGCGCGGCCAGCACGATGTCGCTGACGCGCTTGATCAGCTGGTTGGTGCCCGTGAACGGGGTCTCGCAGATGCCGACGACAGGCACGCCCGAGATGTCCTGCAGGCGGCCCTGGATGATGCTGATGCCGAACACGTCGGGCACGAAGAAGAGCGAGGCCGTCGTGCCCTGCACCTGTTCCAGCAACTCGACGATGCGGGGCTGGGAGCCCAGGGGCAGGGTGATGTAGACCTCGCGCACGCCCTTGTCGCGCACGAACTCGCTTAGCTGGGCCAGGGTGCCCAGGATGGAGGCGCCAGCTTCAGGGTGGAGGCGCTCAGGTGCGCGGTCGTCGAAATAGCCCAGGCAGATGACGCCCTGGGATTCGCGCAGGGCGCGCGCCACCTTGTGGCCCAGCGCCCCGGCGCCGACGACCACGGCCGTGCGCCTCGCACTCGGGTCGCGTGCCCGCCATTGCTGGATGCGCCGGCCCGTCTCGATGGCGGCGATCTGCGCGATGGGGGTGATGATGGCCCACCAAAGCAGGACTTCATTCTCGAAGTAATGCAGGCTGTTGGTCGCGTAGCCGCACAGCAGCAGGATGCCCAGCAGCACCAGCCAGGAGGACAGCACGTCGACGAGGGCGCTGGCCGGGTGGTCGCTGAAGCGGTTGCGGCCCGGGAAGGTGAGGGCGAAGACCAGCAGGCACAGCGTCAGGGTGGGACGCAGCACCGGCTCGTCGAAATGGCCGTTCACGAGAAGGAAGGTCAGAACGATGATGCCGGGCTCCAGGAAGGCGGCGATCAGGGATTCGACCGACTGCGGCGCGCTGTAGAACGTCCTCTTGTAGCTGCGGTCCTCAAACATCGTGATGGGTCTGGTGGCCCTCGGCTAGGGTCTACCCGGGGCTGAAAATGGATCTGGGATTCTCTACCAACAAATTTGACAACCGAGCCGTTCGCGTCCCTTGTTCATGGTCCGCTGCCTACAATCTTGTGTATGTCTGCGTCCTGGTCCATGCCGCCCCTGCCTCCTCTGCCGTCCATCGCACCCTTGCTGATGCCCGCTCTGCAGGACCGCCTCGTTTTGCTGATCAACCATGTCGTGTCGCGCGAGCCCATCGCTGCGCAGCGCCTGAAGCCGCTGGCCGGGCGGGGCCTGGTCGTCCATCTGGCCGGTTGGCCGACCTTGTTGCCGGCCGCTCCCGATCTGGTACTGGGTGTTACGCCCGCCGGCCTGTTCGAGCGGCTGGATGCCCCGCCGCCGGGCGCCGGTGGCCTGCGCATCGAGATCGACGCCTCCAACCCCGCCAAGCTGGCCCTGGGTGCTTTCACCGGTGAGGCGCCCACCGTCGGCGTGCAGGGCGATGCCGCTTTTGCCGGCGAGATGCACTGGTTGATGGACAACCTGCGCTGGGACATCGAGGACGACCTGGCCGGCATCGTCGGGCCCTTGCCCGCCCGCCAGCTGGCCCAGTTCGGTCGCACGCTGCGGCGCACGCTGTCGGGCATGGCCGCGCGTTTCGCGACGACGACGGCCGGTGGCGGCGCATGAGGTTTGTCTCGCGGCTGCTGGTCATTCTGTGGACGGTCTGGCGCTTCGGTCTCGATGAACTGGCCCTGTCGGGCCTGCGCCGGCGGCGTTTCCAGCTGCTGAGGCGGGCCACCCGGTTCGGCCGCCGCTGGCAGCAGCCGCGCGGCGTGCGGCTGCGGCTTGCGCTGGAGGCGCTGGGACCCATCTTCGTCAAGCTGGGCCAGGTGCTGTCGACACGGCGCGACCTGTTGCCCGAGGACGTGGCGCTGGAGCTGGCCAAGCTGCAGGACCGCGTGCCGCCGTTTCCGGCGGCGTTGTCGCGCGAGCTGGTCGAGCGCGCCTTCGGCGGCCGGCCGCTGGAGGAGCTGTTCGCCAGCTTCGACGCCGAGCCGGTGGCCAGTGCCAGCATCGCCCAGGTCCACTTCGCGACGCTGAAGGACGGCCGCGAAGTCGCCGTCAAGGTGCTGCGCCCGGGCATGCTGGACATCATCGACGACGACCTGTCGCTGATGCGCAAACTCGCCGTCTGGATCGAGCGCTTCTCGGCCGACGGCCGGCGCCTGAAACCGCGCGAGGTCGTCGCCGAGTTCGACACCTATCTGCATGACGAGCTGGACCTGGTGCGCGAGGCCGCCAACGCCGCCCAGCTGCGCCGCAATATGGACGGGCTGGACCTGGTGCTGGTGCCCGAGATGCACTGGGACCTGTGCCGCTCCGAAGTCATCGTCATGGAGCGCATGAAGGGCGTGCCGATCTCGCACCGCCCGGCGCTGGAGGCGGCTGGCATCGACATCGCCAAGCTGGCCCGCGATGGCGTCACCATCTTCTTCACCCAGGTGTTCCGCGACGGCTTCTTCCACGCCGACATGCACCCTGGCAATATCCAGGTGAGCTTGGCGCCCGAGACCTTCGGCCGCTACGTGGCGCTGGACTTCGGCATCATGGGCACGCTGACCGAGGTGGACAAGGATTACCTCGCGCAGAACTTCATCGCCTTCTTCCAACGCGACTACAAGCGCGTCGCCGAGCTGCACATCGCCTCCGGCTGGGTGCCGCCCGAGACCCGTGTCGATGCGCTCGAGAGCGCGGTCCGGGCGGTTTGCGAGCCTCATTTCGACCGGCCGCTGAAGGACATCTCCCTCGGCCAGGTGCTGTTGCGCCTGTTCCAGACCTCGCGCCGCTTCAACGTCGAGATCCAGCCCCAGCTGGTGCTGCTGCAGAAGACTCTGCTCAACGTGGAAGGCCTGGGCCGGCAGCTCGACCCCGAGCTCGACCTCTGGGCGACCGCCAAGCCCTTCCTGGAACGCTGGATGAACGAGCAGGTCGGCTGGCCGGCCCTGGCCAAGCAATTGCAGAAAGAAGCGCCGCGCTTTGCCCAGCTCATCCCTGAGCTGCCGCGCCTGTTGCACGACGCCCTCAAGGGCCAGGCCCAGCGCCGCGACGACGCCGACACACGGGCCCTGGTGCGCGAGCTGCGCCGCACCAACCGGCTGCTGTCCGGCCTGCTCTGGGGTGCGGCCGGCTTCGCCATCGGCGTGGCCGTGGCCTGGCTGACCGTGCGCTTTCTGGGCATCAGCCCTTAGGGCGCATTCATGGCGGCGCCTTCATAATCCGCGCCAAATTTTCGGCCCTTCGCCCGCTTCCACGCTCATGAACACCACGCTCATCGTCTTCGTCGTGCTCTACCTGCTCGGCACGCTGGGCATCGGCGTCTGGGCCGGCACACGGATCAAGAACACCAGCGACTTCGCCGTCGCCGGCCGCAGCCTGCCGCTGATCATGGTGGTCACGACCACCTTCGCGACCTGGTTCGGTGCCGAAACGGTGATGGGCCTGCCGGCCAAATTCGTGCAGGGCGGCCTGGGCGCCGTCGTCGAGGACCCCTTCGGCGCCGGCTTATGCCTGGTGCTGGTGGGCGCCTTCTTTGCCGCCCGGCTGTACCGCATGAACCTGTTGACCATTGGCGACTTCTACCGCCAGCGCTTCGGCAAGGGCGTCGAGGTGTTCTGCTCGCTGGCCATCATCCTCAGCTACCTCGGCTGGGTGGCGGCCCAGGTCACGGCACTGGGGCTGGTGTTCAACATCCTGACCGACGGCGCGATGAGCCCGCAGTCCGGCATGGTCGTCGGCCTGCTGGCGGTGCTGGTCTATGTCGTCATCGGCGGCTTCCTGGCCGTGGCCTGGACGGACTTCATCCAGATGATCGTGCTGGTCATCGGCCTGAGTGTCATCGCGGTGTTCGCCTCCGACCTGGCCGGCGGCGCGGACAAGGTGCTGGCCCTGGCCAAGAGCCGCGACCTGGGCCGCTTCCTGCCCAACCCGACCTTCACCGAGATGGCCATGTTCCTCGGCTCGGGCCTGACGATGATGCTGGGCTCCATCCCGCAGCAGGACGTGTTCCAGCGCGTCATGTCCGCCAAGGATTCGAAAACCGCCCAGCGCGGCGCCATGATCGGCGGCTTCAGCTACATCGCCTTCGCCTTCGTGCCCATGTTCATCGTGCTGGCCGCCGTGGCCGTCATGGGTGACAAGGCGCTGGAACTGGCCCAGAACGACTACCAGCGCGTGCTGCCCAGCTTCGTCATGGGCCATATGCCGCTGTTCATGCAGATCCTGTTCTTCGGCGCCTTGCTGTCGGCCATCAAGAGCACCTCGTCGGCCACGCTGCTGGCGCCGACGACCAGCTTCGTCGAGAACATCCTGAAGCAGATCCGGCCCGGCATGAGCGACAAGCAGTCTCTCGTCGCGATGCGCGTGACGCTGGTGATCTTCGCCTTCGCCGTGCTGGCCTATGCCATCGCGCTGCAGGGCACGTCCATCTACGACCTCGTCAGCGCCGCCTACCAGGTCACGCTGGTCGCCGCCTTCGTGCCGCTGGTGTTCGGCCTGTACTGGAGCCGGGCGACGACCCAGGGCGCCGTGTTCTCCATCTTTGCCGGCATCGCCGTCTGGGTGGCCTTCTTCCCGCAGGTGACGACCTGGGGCGAAGTCTTCCCGGGGCAACTCGCCGGGCTGCTGGCGGCGCTGGTCGGCATGGTGGTCGGCTCGCTGATGCCCCAGGTGCTGACCGACCGCCGCGAGCACGTCAGCCACCATCTGCAGCCCCACGGCTGAGCTGTCCCTTAAAATGGCGGGCTTTGCGCCTCACACGAGCCCATCATGCCGATTTACGCCTACCGCTGCAGCGCCTGTGGCCACGCCAAGGACGTGCTGCAAAAGCTGTCTGACGCGCCGCTGACGACCTGCCCGGCCTGCGCGGCCGAGAGCTTCTCCAAACAGGTCACCGCCGCCGGCTTCCAACTGAAAGGTTCGGGTTGGTACGCGACCGATTTCAAGGGTGGCTCGTCCGCGCCTGCGGCCCCAGCCGCCGCCGATGCGACCAAGCCTGAGGCGCCCAAGACCGAAGCTTCGGCCTCGTCCTCCTCCACCCCCTGCGGCGGCTCCTGCGCCTGCCACTGACCGGAAGTTTCGTGGGCGCATCTCTCCGCAAATACCTGGTCGCCGGCCTGCTCGTCTGGCTGCCGCTGGCCATCACCATCTGGGTGCTGGCTCAGGTGCTGGACGTCGTCAACGGCGTGTTCGGCTCCATGCTGGCGGCGCTGGCCCTGGTCATGCCGGCCTCGCTGAGCACGGCCATCCTGGAACTCCGCCATGTGCCGGGTCTGGGGCTGGTGATCCTGGTCGGCGGCCTGCTGGCCACGGGCGTGCTGGTGGCCAACATCTTCGGCCAGTGGCTGCTGACGCAGTGGGACCGGCTGATGTCCCACATCCCCATCGTCAAGAGCATCTACAGCTCGGTCAAGCAGGTGTCGGACACGCTGTTCTCCAGCAGCGGCAACGCTTTCCGCGAGGCCGTGCTGGTGCAATACCCGCGCGCCGGCTCCTGGACCATCGCCTTCGTCACCGGCTCCCCCAGCGGCGAGGTGGCCTGCCATCTGGAGCAGGAGCATGTCAGCATCTATGTGCCGACGACGCCGAACCCGACGTCGGGTTTCTTCCTCATCGTGCCGCGCGCCGACGTCAAGCCGCTGCACATGACGGTGGACGAGGCGCTCAAGTACATCATCTCCATGGGCACCGTCGCCCCGCTGCCGCATCCGGACGCGGCATTGGCCGATACACGAAATCAGCTGGGTTGAGCGCCCCGGCAGGCGTTCAATCCTGAGAGCCGAGCGAGCTCGCCAGCGCCCCAAGAACATCCCCTGAAAAGAATTCGGAGAAATCCCATGCGTACCTGCTATGCCGGCCAAGTCAGCGAAAAGCTGCTCGACCAGACCGTGACCCTGATGGGCTGGGCCCATCGCCGCCGTGACCACGGTGGCGTCATCTTCATCGACCTGCGCGACCGCGAAGGCCTGGTCCAGATCGTCTGCGACCCCGACCGCGCCGACAGCTTCAAGATCGCCGAAGACGTCCGCAGCGAGTTCTGCCTCAAGATCGTCGGCAAGGTGCGCGCCCGCCCGGCCGGCACCGAGAACGCCAACCTCGTCAGCGGCAAGATCGAAGTGCTGTGCCACGAGATCGAGGTGCTGAACCCGTCGGTGCCCATCCCCTTCCAAATCGACGAAGAGAACCTCAGCGAGACGACCCGCCTCACGCACCGCGTGTTGGACCTGCGCCGCCCCTATATGCAGAACAACCTGATGCTGCGCTACCGCGTCGCGATGGAAGTCCGCAAGTTCCTGGACGAGCATGGCTTCGTCGACATCGAAACGCCGATGCTGACCAAGTCCACGCCCGAAGGTGCGCGCGACTACCTCGTGCCCAGCCGCGTGCATGACGGCCACTTCTTCGCACTGCCGCAGTCGCCCCAGCTGTTCAAGCAGCTGCTGATGGTGTCGGGCTTCGACCGCTACTACCAGATCACCAAGTGCTTCCGTGACGAGGACCTGCGCGCCGACCGCCAACCCGAGTTCACGCAGATCGATATCGAGACCAGCTTCCTGACCGAGGAAGAGATCCGCTCGATGTTCGAGGGCATGATCCGCCACGTCTTCCGCAAGGCGCTGAACGTCGAGCTGGGCGACTACCCGGTCATGAAGTACGCGGAAGCCATGCACCGCTTCGGCTCCGACAAGCCCGACCTGCGCGTCAAGCTCGAGTTCACCGAGCTGACCGATGCGATGACGACGGTGGACTTCAAGGTCTTCAGCGGCCCGGCCACCACGCCGGGCGGTCGCGTCGTCGCGCTACGCGTGCCCAAGGGCGCGTCCATGAGCCGCGGCGAGATCGACGCCTACACCGAGTTCGTCAAGATCTACGGCGCCAAGGGCCTGGCCTGGATCAAGGTCAACGAAGTGGCCAAGGGCCGTGAAGGCCTGCAGTCGCCCATCGTCAAGAACCTGCACGACGAAGCCGTTGCCGAGATCCTCAAGCGCACCGGTGCCCAGGACGGCGACCTGCTGTTCTTCGGCGCCGACAAGGCCAAGGTCGTCAACGACGCCATCGGCGCGCTGCGCCTGAAGGTCGGCCACAGTGAGTTCGGCAAGGCCAACGACCTGTTCAACGACGTCTGGGCGCCGCTGTGGGTGGTCGACTTCCCGATGTTCGAGCACGACGAGGAGAACAACCGCTGGGCGGCCGTTCACCACCCGTTCACGGCCCCCAAGGACGGCCATGAGGACCTGATGACGTCCGACCCGGGCAAGTGCATCGCCAAGGCCTACGACATGGTGCTCAACGGCTGGGAACTGGGTGGCGGCTCGGTGCGTATCCACCGCGCCGAGGTGCAGGCCAAGGTCTTCGAGGCGCTGAACATCAGCGCGGAAGACCAGCGCATCAAGTTCGGCTTCCTGCTGGACGCGCTGCAGTACGGCGCCCCCCCGCACGGTGGCCTGGCCTTCGGCCTGGACCGCATCGTCACGATGATGACCAAGGCCGATTCCATCCGCGACGTCATCGCCTTCCCCAAGACGCAGCGCGCCCAGTGCCTGCTGACCGGCGCGCCGTCGCTGGTCGACGAGAAGCAGCTGCGCGAGCTGCACATCCGCCTGCGCAATGCGGGTGGCACGGCCGCCTGAGCTTCATCTCTCAGCTGAAAAGGGCGCCCATGTGGCGCCCTTTTTTTGCTGGCGAGCTTGAGTCAGCGAGTCGCTTGGCGCGTCTGCCGCAAGGGATGACGTAGGCGCCATGTGCAGCACATAGCAAGTGCCTTGCGGCCGCCCAGCGATGAACTCACCGCGTGCGTCCATATCGGCCGCCCGGCGCGCGAGAGAGCGCATGCCGCTGCCAAAACCTGCCGTACCGGGATCGAAGCCGATGCCGTCATCGCAAAAGCTCAGCACCCAGGCGCCAGCGCTTTGCGCATCCGGCTCGATGCTGACCGAGAGCGTTCGGGCCTGCGCGTGGCGCACGACATTGGTCGTCAGCTCGAAGATCAGGCGCTGCAGCGCGATGCAGCGTGCACCGTCCAGCGAATAGCTGTCCGGCGCCAGCGTGCAATGCCATTGCGTGCGGACACCGCTGTGCTTGAGGCGACGCTCCACCTGATGGCGGATCTGGCCGAGCAGCATCAGCAGGTCGCCGTCGAACTGCTCGGTATTGCTGACCAGCATGCGCATCTGCTCGATGGCGGTGCGTACCTCGTGAACGAGGTCGTCACGCTTCAGGTCGCCGGACTCCACCTGGGCCAGCAGCGCCTGCAGTTGCAGCCCCATGCCGTCGTGGATGTCGCAAAGGATCCGGTCGCGCTCCTGGCGCTGCAGCTTCAGGTGCGCCTGGGCCTGCTGCTCGTCGAACCGCTGCTCCAGGCGAGCCCGGTGCTCGGCCACTTCGGTCAACATGCCCTCCCGGGCGCGCTGCAAGACAGCCTCCTGGCGGCGCTGACGTTCCAACAACAGCCAACCCATGGCGATGAGGAAGAGCAATTGCGAGTAGCGGGAGATGGTCAGGGAGGAGAAGCCGTCGCTGCTGTAGAAAACCAGCCAGTGGTCATAGATTCCCATGGACACCGCCCCGGCGCCCGCCACGGCCAGGATGGCCGATTCACGGTTTCGTACCCGGAACCACTGCCAGATCACCATCAGGCACAAGAGCACCGAGAAGGCCAGCACGACCGTCAGCCAGACCTGGTGCACCAGCGCGTTGCGCCAGAGGCTGTACCAGGGAATGCAGACCAGCGATGCGAGGGTCAGTGTGGCCATCATTCCCCGCACGGCACGTCCGCGCAGGATCACGGTCTCGGCGCAGAAGGCCGCCAGGCAAAGCAGATAGCAGATATAGATTGCATCGGTGAGCAGGCCCCACCAGTCATGGGGCAAGGGTGGCCGCACGACCAGCCTGAAGGAGACGCACAGCGCGCCGAAGAGACAGGCGGCGCAGAACAGCAGCATGGCCCGGTCCCGCGAGCGCCACGCCAGCGGTATGGCGGCGATGGCGAACAGCAGCGAAGTCGCAATGTCCGCGTAGGAGCTCTTGCTCTGGAGCAAGTCGCGCCACTCGTAGCGGGCACGGACTTCGTCGGGTGGACCTACCGTGAGCCTCGAAACCCCGGCGAACCCGGCCATCTCTCCGGCAACTTCCAGCACGAGCTCGTTGCTGCCCGCGCGCAGCGTGTCGGGCGCCATGTACACATACTGCGGCTCCATGCCGTGATCGACATCGACAGCGCGCAGGTCGCCGAAACGCGCCACCACCTGGCCATTGACTCTCACGTGGAAGCGGTTGCCCACCCGCGGCAGGTACAGCCCCCAGCCGCTCACCAGGGCCTCGGGCGGGACGCTGAAGGCCATGCGGTAGCGGTATTGCCCGGACATCCCTGCGGGGTTCCAGACGTGGGGCAGGGACACCTTCTGGGTGGTGCTCGCTTCTGTGCTCGGGCCAGTGCCCGTGCCTGGCATGGATTCCAACTGGGCTTCGGTGAGGTCCTGCAGCGGCCCCTGAGRCGGGCCGCAGGCGGCCTGCAGCGCCAGCAGGATGGCGAGCAGCAGCCACCTGGCGACACGATGGGCTGAAGCGACCATGGCTCACGTTACGGGCGAAATTCGATTTGTCGATGCGGAACTCACCTAGCGGGCCTGTACGGCGGGCCGGACTCAGCAGTTTTCGGTAGTGCGCCTCCCCGACCCCGCGCCTAGGATCGCTTCCATGAGCCCACCTCTGCGCATCGCCATCGTCGAGGACGAACCCGTGACCCGGCGCCGCCTTGTCGAGGCCGTGGCCCAGGACCCTTCGCTGCTGCTGGTCGCCGAATTCGACGATGGCCGAACCGCGCTGAAGTGGCTGGAGCACGAGGCGCCCGACGTGCTGCTCTGCGATCTGGGCCTGCCCGACCTGCCGGGGTTGGCGATCATCACCTACTGCGTGCACCGCCACCCCCGCTGCCAGGTGATGGTGATCACGATGTACGAGGATGAGTCCCATGTGCTGCGCAGCCTGAAAGCCGGGGCCAAGGGCTATCTGCTCAAGGACAGCGTCGGCGCCGAGGTGGTGGAGCACATCCATGAACTGGCCCGCGGCGGATCACCGATCACGCCGGTGGTGGCCCGGCTCGTGCTCGGCACCCTGCATGCCCCGGCTCCAACCAGCGAGACGGCTGCGGATCCGCTGGCAGTGCATCTGTCGGCGAAGGAACTGACGATGCTGACCCGCATTGCCCAGGGCTTCAGCTATGCGGAGATTGCCGGCCTGGAAGGCATCTCGCGCAACACGGTGGCAACCCACATCCGCAATGTCTACAGCAAGCTGGAAGTGCACTCCAAGAATGAAGCTGTGTATGAGGCCAGCCGCCTGGGCCTGATCGACACCCGTCTGTGACTGCCGCACCGCGGCCGGGCTTTTTTACGCCCCCGCTCAGGGGGAATGTCCCCCGTCCCTGGGGCATGGGGGCGCGATGGCGAGGGCAGACTCTCGCGTCTGTATCTTGAGGTGACCCGCATGAACGTCGTCCGCTCCATCCTGGCTTCCGCCGTCGTCCTGCTGCTCGCGGGCTGCGGCAAGTCGTCCACCACGTTGGGCGATGGGGGCTCGGTCATCAGCGGCTCGGCCGGCCCCGCCGGTGCCCACAAGGCCAGCCGCGAACTCGTCAAATGCGACGCCCCCGTCGCCACGCTGGCCCTGGTCGAGAACCCCAATGGCTATGCCTACTCCAGCAGCTACCAGTTGCCGTCCAGCCCCGTGCCGCTGGTGCGCCTGCTGGCCCAGCAGAGCGGCTGTTTTCGCGTCGTCGACCGTGCCGCGGGGCTCAAGGCCACCGTGCGCGAGCAGGAGCTCAAGGAAGCCGGCATCCTGCGCCAGCAGGGCAACACGGTCAGCAAGGGCAAGGGCTACGAGGCCCAGTACAGCCTGACGCCCAGCCTGACCTTCAGCGAGCAGGACGCCGGCCGCCAGATCGGCGGCATCCTCCAGGCCATCCCCTATCTGAACAAGCTCGTCGGCGCGGCCGAGCAGGTCAAGCTCAAGCAGGCCCAGGCGGCCCTGCTGCTGACCGACAACGAGACGACCGAGCAGGTCGCCGCGTCCACCGGCTCGGTCGAGGTGGCAGACCTCGGCGTGGGCGGTGCCGTGCTGGGCAAACTGGGCGGCGCGGCGGGTGCCGGCTGGAGCAATTCCAACGAGGGCAAGGTCATCGCCGCGGCCTTCCTGGACGCCCACAACCAGCTCGTCGCCCAGGTACGCGAGCTGCAGGCCAAGGAGCTGCCGCCCGAGGTGGCCCGACGCAAGCAACAAGGGGGCTAAAGGAATCTATGCTTTGGCCATGCAGTTGGCCAAGCCTTTCAAGATTCCCGAGTCGGTCCTCGTCGTCATCCATACGCCCGATCTGCAGGTGCTGCTGATCGAGCGGGCCGACCACCCGGGCTACTGGCAGAGCGTCACGGGCTCCAAGGATGCCTTGGACGAGCCTGCCGCCGAGACCGCGCGGCGCGAGGTGCTGGAGGAAACCGGCTTCGATATCGGCGCCCTGGGCGGCGAGCTGCGCGACTGGAATCTCGCCAACGTCTACGACATCTATCCGCATTGGCGGCATCGCTACGCCCCCGGCGTCACGCGCAATACCGAACACGTCTTCGGCCTACAACTGCCTGCGGCGTTGACGCCCACGCTCGCCCCGCGCGAGCATCTATCGTGGCTCTGGCTGCCCTGGCATGAGGCTGCGGACCGCTGTTTCTCGCCGTCGAATGCCGAGGCTGTTCTTCAGCTGCCCCGCTTCAGCGCTACAGCCACGACCCTATGAAGCCCCCACGCTCACTCCGTTCTCTGCCCCCCGAGGGGGCGCTCAGCGATTTCGGGCGGCCGGGCGTCGCTGAGTCATGAGATCCGTTGCCCGCCCCACCCCCCACCCGCCCGGCGAAGTGCTGCGCGTGGCCACCTACAACATCCACAAGGGCGTGCGCGGCCTGGGGCCGGCCAAGCGCCTGGAGATCCACAACCTGCAGATGGGTGTGGAAGCCATGGACGCCGACCTCGTCTGCCTGCAGGAGGTGCGCCTCTTCCACCACCGCGAGGCGGCTTATTTCGACCGCACCTGGTTCGGCTGGCCGGAAAAGGGCCAGGCCGAGTTCCTCGCGCCCGAAGGCTATGAGGTGGCCTACCGCACCAATGCGACGACCAAGTTCGGGGAACACGGCAACGCGCTGTTGTCGCGCTGGCCCATGGGCGACATCGGCCACCACGACGTGTCGGATCACTCCCTGGAGCAGCGTGGCCTGCTGCACGTGCCGGTGCATTGGCATGGCACGGTCGTGCACGTCGTCGTGGCGCATTTCGGGTTGATCCATTCCAGCCGCATGCGCCAGGTCGACCGCCTCGCCGCTTTCGTGCGCGACAACGTGCCCGAGGGCGCGCCCTTCCTTGTTGCCGGCGACTACAACGACTGGGGCGAGCGCCTGGACACGCCCATGCGTGCCCACGGCCTGCGTCGCGCGACGGCGCCGCACGGGCGAGCTCGGGCACCCACCTTTCCGTCGCGCCTGCCCGTGTTCGCGCTGGACCGCGTCTACATGCGTGGCTTGCGCTGCACCGGCGTTCAGGTGCCGCGCGGCCCGAGTTGGTCGCGCATGTCAGACCACCTGCCGCTGATCGTGGAGCTGGCGCTCGAATGAGCCCCGCACGGCCGTCCGAAGGGGCTCGGCCCCCGCTCGGCGGGGCAGCGCGCAGCGCGAGGGGTGCCTGAATGAGACGCCTGGGAACGAAGCGGCGCCGGCGCCATCAGGCCGCCGACCCCGGCTTCGTCGGCGGCAATCAGGTCGAGCTGCTTCGCGGCGGCGACCAGCTCTTCCCGCGCATGCATGCCGCCATCCGCCATGCGAGCAGCGAAATCTGGCTGGCGACCTATATCTTTCATCACGACGAGACTTCTCTCGCCCTGGCCGATGCGCTGATTGCAGCGGACCGGCGTGGCGTGCGCGTGCGCGTCGTCGTCGATGGCTTCGGCAGCAACGGCAGCATTCGCACGCTGCGCCAGCGCTTTGCGGGTAGCGGCGTGGCCTTGGCCGTGTTCCGGCCCATGGACCGCTGGTGGCGCTGGTTCCAGCCCGGCCAGCTGCGCCGCCTGCACCAGAAGCTCTGTGTCGTCGACGGGGACATTGCCTTCGTCGGCGGCGTCAACGTCATCGACGATCGCTTCGACATCCACCATGGCGTCAGCGAGTTGCCGCGCCTGGACTTCGCCGTGCAGTTGAGCGGTGGCCTGGTGGATCTCGTCGCACAGAGCGTGCGTTCGATCTGGTCACGCGCCTGGCTGGGGCGGGAGTTCGACGATGCACTGATCGACTACGTGCCGCTGCGCCGCCGTTTCGGCCTTTGGGTGACGCAGCTGTGGCGCGGCCCGCAGCGACTGACCGAGCCGGTGCAGCATCTGCAACCGGTCAGCGCGGCCTTCGTGCTGCGCGACAACCTGCGCCGGCGCCGCACCATCGAGCATGCCTACGCGGATGCCATCAACGCGGCGCGCAGCAGCGTCGACGTGATCTGCCCCTATTTCTATCCGGGCCAACGCATCCGTCATGCGCTGCGCCGCGCCGCTGACCGCGGCGTGCGGGTGCGCCTGTTGCTGCAGGGCAAGCTGGACTACCGCATCGCGGGCTGGGCCGCCGAAGCGCTGTACGCCGACCTGCTGGGCCATGGCGTCGAGATCTACGAGTACATGCCGGCCTTCCTGCATGCCAAGGTCGCCGTCGTCGACGGGCAGTGGGCCACGGTCGGCAGCTCCAACATCGACCCGCTGTCCCTGCTCGTCAACCTGGAGGCCAACGTCGTCGTGCAGGACGCTGGCTTCGCAGCTCAGCTGGCGAGCGAGATCGAGACGTCCATCGCCGTGTCCAGCCGCGTCGGCGAGCATGGCGGCACGGGCCTGCGCGCCATGCTGCACCGCGCCGTCGTGGCGTGGTTCGCCTATGTGTTCCTGCGCGTGGCAGGCGCGGCGGGGCGCTACTGACGCAGCGCCCCGGGCCGGCGCTCAGGCGCGGCGCGAGCGGCGCAGCGCCGCCAGGCCGAACAGGGCTCCGCCCACCAGGGCGAGCGATGCCGGTTCGGGGACCACATTGGCCTGCACGCTGACGTTGTCCACGCCGACGTTGAAGAAGCCCTGGTTGTCGACTTCCGCAAAGCGCAGCACGAAGCTGCCGCCGGCTGCCACGGCGCTGGTGATGTCGAAGGAGTAGGCCAGGAAGGCGTGCGGGTCGTTGCCGGCATCGACCATGGGCGCAACCAGCGACATGACGATATCGCTGGCCGAGACGCTGAAGAGGTTGGCGGTGGTCTTGATGATGTCGACGCGGGCGTGCTGGTTGGCCGTGCCGGCGTAGTTCAGGCTGCCGTTGTTGATCGGGCCGGCGGCGGAGTCGTTCGCGAACATGCTGAAGGACACTTTCACCGAAGAGGCGCCAGCGCCGACGGCGAAGGTCTGGTAAAGCATGTGGCTGCCCGGGCCGCCTTGGTCGGTGACGGCGTAGTTGCCGGAGCCGCCCGTGCCGTTGGTGGCGAAGCCGGATTGCGGCGTGGTGGTGCCGACGGCGTCGATGTACCAGTCGCCGTTGCCGTTGGCCTGGTTGAGCACCGTCCAACCGGTGAAGCCGGCGCTGAAGTCGCCGTTGCTGAGCAGTTCCACCGGTGCTGCCGATGCGGCGGCGCTGAGGGCTAGCGTGGCGGCCGAGGCGACCGTGCGAATGAATGCGGACATGGAGGGCTCCCTTTTGTTGGCGTCATGAGGACGCCGGCCACGGGAAGCACAAAGCGGGCCATATGTCCCTTTTCATGGGGACAAGACTGGCTCGGAAGACACTTCTTGTTTCTTTTGTAAAGAATTTCGACAGACCGTTCCGAGCTGGAGGCGTAGAGAAATCAGGTGGTGCGGCGGCACCAACGCGGCGTCATGGTGAAGCGGTCTTTGCGTCGGCGCGGTACAGGAAGTCCAGCATGGCCGGCACGCGGCGCGCCCAACTCGCCTCGTCGTGGCGGCCCTGGGCGTCCTCGACGAAGCGCAGCGTGCCATCGCTCCAGCCGCGCCGGCGCAGCAGCTCGTTCAGCTCACGCGCGAATTGCACCGCCTGGTCGCCTTCCTGTGCGCCCATGTCCAGCCACAGCCGCGGGCGTGGCGTGGGCGTCGTGGCGGCCGCGTCGCGCAGGATGAAGCGGTCGTCCCACCAGACCGAGGGCGACACCACCAGGGCCGCGCCGAAGGTCTCAGGCCGGTGCAGGGCCAGCCACATCGACACCAACCCGCCCAGGGACGACCCGCCCACGGCCGTGTCCGCCGAGCCGCGCCGCGTGCGGAAGCGCGCGTCGATCGCGGGCTTCAGCTCTTCCACGAGGAAGCGCGCATAGGCCGGCGCGCCGCCACCGCGCCGTTCCAATGCCGTCTGGCCCGGCGGTACGGCTGAAACGACCGTGGGCGTGTAGTCGTCCCAGCGGGTGGCATCCACGCTGGACACCGCTACGACGATGAAGGGCCGCAGGCGGCCCGACGCCACGCCGCGTTGCGCCGCTTCGTCGACCTGCCATTCGGCCCCGGCGGCCTGGGCGTCGAAGACATTCTGGCCATCGTGCAGATAGAGCACCGGATAACGGGTTTCGGGATGCTCCGCGTAGCCCGGTGGCAGCCAGACCTGCACCTCGCGCGGTTTGACGTGGCTGGAAGGGATGAGGCCCAGCCGCTCTATCGTGCCCACGCGCGACAGGGGCACGTCGCCGGCCGGCGCGCCGAACGCGCGCGCCACCGTGATCTCGCCACCCTTGAGCAGCACGGTGTGGTTGCGCCCCGGCTCCCAGCCATCGCTGCCGTCCTGGCCGGCGCCGCGCTCGATGCGGAACTTGTAGGCCAGCGGCTGGCCGCCCACCGCGTCGTCGGGCAGCGTCAGCTGCAGCCGGTAGCGGCCCGGCGCGGCGCCGGCCGCGGCCGGCAGGGACCGGTCCCAGCTCAACGGGGCGGCGTTGCCGCGCAGGCCAAGGCGGTCGCGTGCGGGGTCGAAGCGGCCGGCCGCGATCTCGGCGGTCAGGTCGATGTCAAAGCGGATGCTCGTGTCCGCCAGCAAGGGCGTGGCGAACAGGCCGAGCAGCAGGGAGGCGAGGAACAGGCGCATGCCGCCACGATAGCCGCGGCGGCATGGCCTGCCAAAAGCCATCAGGCCACGAAGCGTGGCGCGTGGGGCGACACCAGCACACCAGCCTGCACCAGGGCCGCCGCGCGCTCGATGTCGGGCGCCAGGTAATGGTCGGCCGGGCTGCTGGCGCAGTCGGCGCGCAGCCGCGTGTGCAGGGCCTCCACCGGCGCCGAGCTCTGCAGCGGGCGCAGGAAGTCGATGCCCTGGGCCGCGGCCAGCATCTCGATGGCGACGATGTGGCTGGTGTTGTCGATCATGGCGTGCAGGCGCCGCGCGGCGAAGGTGGCCATGGAGACATGGTCCTCCTGGTTGGCGCTGGTCGGCAGGCTGTCGACGCTGGCCGGGTGGGCCAGGCTCTTGTTCTCGCTGGCCAGGGCCGCCGCCGTCACGTGGGCGATCATGAAGCCGCTGTGCAGGCCGGCGTCGGCCGTCAGGAAGGGCGGCAGGCGCGAGATGGCCGGGTCGATCAGCATGGCGATGCGGCGCTCGGCGATGGCGCCCACCTCGGCGATGGCCAGGGCCAGGTTGTCGGCCGCGAAGGCCACCGGTTCGGCGTGGAAGTTGCCGCCCGAGACCATCACGTCATCGAACACCAGCGGGTTGTCCGTCACGGCATTGGCCTCGCGTACCAGCACGGCGGCCGTGTGGCGGGCCTGGTCCAGGCAGGCGCCCATGACCTGGGGCTGGCAGCGCAGGCAGTACGGGTCCTGCACGCGCTCGTCGCCTTCACGGTGCGACTGGCGGATGGCGCTGCCCGCGAGCAGCTCGCGATAGACGCCGGCGACCTCGATCTGGCCGGGCTGGCCGCGCACCTCGTGGATGCGGGCGTCGAAGGGGCCATCGCTGCCGCGGGCTGCGTCCAGCGTCATCGCGCCGCTGGCCAGGGCCGTCGCGAACAGGCCCTCGAAGCGCAGCAGGGCATGCAGGGCCAGGGCCGTGCTGGCCTGGGTGCCGTTGATGAGGGCCAGGCCTTCCTTGGCGGCCAGCGTCAGGGGTTGCAGCTCCAGGCGGGTCAGTTCGTCGCGCGCCGGAATGCGCTGACCAGCCACCAGGGCTTCGCCTTCGCCCATCAGGGCCAGCGTCATGTGGGCCAGGGGCGCCAGGTCGCCGCTGGCGCCCACCGAGCCCTGGCAGGGCACATAGGGAATGAAGCCGGCGTTGAAGGCGTCCAGCAGCGACTGCACCACCTCGCGGCGCACGCCCGAGAAGCCGCGCGCCAGGCTGCCGGCCTTGGTGGCCAGCATCAGCCGCATGACTTCGGGCGACATGGGTGCACCGACGCCGACCGCATGGCTGCGGATCAGGTTGAGCTGCAGTTGGGCGAGCTGGTCTTTGGCGATGCGGGTGCTGGCCAGCTTGCCGAAGCCGGTGTTGACGCCATAGACCGGCGCATCGCCGGCAGCGGCGGCGGCGACGAGGGCGGCGCTCTTGTCGACGGCCGACCAGTCTTCGAGCTGCAGCGCAGCGCGGCCGGCGGCGATGTCCGCGAGTTGAGGCAGCGTCAGTTGTCCGGGGATGAGTTTCATAGAAAACTTCACAGGGAAGGCAGGTTCAGTTCGTTCTTCTTGGCGCATTCGACGGCGGTCTCGTAGCCCGCGTCGGCATGCCGCATGACGCCGGTGGCCGGGTCGTTCCACAGCACGCGCGAGATGCGCTTGGCCGCGGCGTCCGTGCCATCGCAGACGATGACGACGCCCGAGTGCTGGGAATAGCCCATGCCGACGCCGCCGCCGTGGTGCAGCGACACCCAGGTCGCACCGCCGGCGGTGTTCAGCAAGGCGTTCAGCAGCGGCCAGTCGGACACGGCGTCCGAGCCGTCCTTCATGCCCTCGGTCTCGCGATTCGGGCTCGCGACGGAGCCGCTGTCCAGGTGGTCGCGGCCGATGACGATGGGCGCCTTCAGCTCGCCGTTTTTCACCATCTCGTTGAAGGCCAGGCCGGCGATGTGGCGCTCGCCCAGGCCCAGCCAGCAGATGCGTGCCGGCAGGCCCTGGAAGGCGATGCGCTCGGCGGCCATGTCCAGCCAGCGGTGCAGGGCGGCGTGTTGGGGGAAGAGCTCCTTCAGCTTCGCATCCGTCTTGCGGATGTCCTCGGGGTCGCCCGACAGTGCCACCCAGCGGAAGGGGCCTTTGCCCTCGCAGAACAGCGGCCGCACATAGGCGGGCACGAAGCCGGGGAAGTCGAAGGCATTGGCCACGCCCTGGTCCTTGGCGACCTGGCGGATGTTGTTGCCATAGTCCACCGTCGGGATGCCCAGTTGCTGGAAGGCCAGCATGCCCTTCACATGGTCGGCACAGCTTTTGGCGGCAGCCGCCTTCAATTCGGCGTGCTGGGCCGGGTCGGCGGCCGCCGCCTTCCACTGCTCGACAGTCCAGCCGGCCGGCAGATAGCCGTGGATGAGGTCGTGGGCCGAGGTCTGGTCGGTGACGAGGTCGGGCTTGATGGCCGTGCCCTGCTTGCAGCGCTCGGCGAGTTGCGGGATCAGCCGCGCGGCATTGCCCAGCAGCGCAATGGACTTGGCCTCGCCGGCGGCCGTGTACTTGGCGATGCGGTCCAGCGCGTCGTCCAGGTCGAAGGCCTGCTCATCCACATAGCGGGTCTTGAGGCGGAAGTCGATGCGCGACTGCTGGCACTCGATGTTCAGCGAGCAGAAGCCCGCGAAGGTGGCGGCCAGCGGCTGGGCGCCGCCCATGCCGCCCAGGCCGGCGGTCAGCACCCAGCGGCCCTTGGCCACGCCGCCGTAGTGCTGGCGTGCGGCTTCGGCAAAGGTTTCATACGTGCCCTGCACGATGCCCTGGCTGCCGATGTAGATCCAGCTGCCAGCCGTCATCTGGCCGTACATCATCAGGCCCTTGCGATCCAGCTCGTGGAAGTGCTCCCAGTTGGCCCAGGCCGGCACCAGATTGGAGTTGGCCAGCAGCACGCGCGGCGCATCCGGGTGGGTGCGGAACACGCCCACCGGCTTGCCCGACTGGATCAGCAGGGTCTCGTCGTCGTTCAGCTCGCGCAGCGATTGGCAGATGGCGTCGAAGGCCTCCCAGTTGCGCGCCGCCTTGCCGATGCCGCCATAGACCACCAAGGCGTCCGGGTTCTCGGCCACGGCGGGGTCGAGGTTGTTCTGCAGCATGCGGTAGGCCGCTTCGGTCAGCCAGCTCTTGCAGCTGAGCTGGGTGCCGGTGGGGGCTTTGACAGGGCGGGGCAGGGCGGGCATGGGGTACTCCTGAAAGTGCGGCGAACTCTAGTTGTATATACAAGTCAAGTCAACTAGGATGGCGCCATGTCCAGAAGCCCGGCCAGCCCCGAACCCCAGTACCTCAAGGTCAAGAACCATCTGCGTGAAGGCATCGCCAGCAGCCACTGGGTGGCCGGCGATCTGCTGCCCAGCGAAGGTGCCCTTGTCGCGCAGTTCGAAGTCAGCCGCATGACGGTGAACCGGGCCCTGCGCGAGCTGGTGCAGGAAGGGCTGATCGAGCGGGTCCAGGGTGTGGGCAGCTTCGTGGCCCAGCTGCACCGCATCTCGTCGACGCTGAACGTGCGTGATGTGCATGAGGAGATCGTCGAGCGCGGTGGCACGCATGAGGCACGCGTCCACGCGCTGGTGAAGGGCAAGGCCACGCCGCAGCAGGCCGTCGAGTTGGGCCTCAAGCGCGGCGCGCCGCTGTTCCTCAGCCTCATCGTGCATCTGGAGAACGGGGTCGCCATCCAATGCGAGGAGCGCGCCGTCAACCCGGCCAGCGCGCCCGACTATCTGGCGCAGGATTTCACGCGCATCACGCCGACCCACTACCTGCTCGACGTGGCGCCGCTGTCCGAGGCGCGCTACATGATCGAGGCAGCCCTGCCCGGCGAGGTCGAGGCCAAGCTGCTCGGCATCAACCGCCGCGACCCCTGCCTGGTCGTCAAGCGCATCACTTACAGCCGCGGCGTGGCCGTAACCAGCGTGAAACTGACGCACCCCGGGGTACGTTACCAATTGCAAGGGAGCTTCGCGGCATGAGCCGCGCCGTACAGAGCTGCGGAAAATGCGCGGTTGCCTGTACAGCCAAGAGCGCAAGGACAAGAACATGAGTTGGAGCAAGGTCAGCGCGGCCGACGTCGAGCCGCAGGCCTGGAAGAACGAGGGCGGCACGACGCGCGAGCTGCTCGCCTGGCCGCATGCCCATGACTGGGCGGTGCGCATCAGCGTCGCGCGTGTCGAGCGTGACGGGCCGTTCTCGGCCTTCCCCGGCGTGCACCGCTGGCTCGCCGTCATCCGCGGCGCGGGCCTGCGGCTGTTCGACTGGCCGCAGAGCGTCGGCGACGAGCCGCTGCGCTTCGACGGTGGCCTGGCCCCCGAGGCCGAGCTCATCAAGGGCGCGACGGACGTCTTCAACGTGATGGAGAGGCGCGGCAACCTGGAGGTCGAGTCGGCCCACCATGTGCTGCTGCCCAAGACGCCCTGGGTGGGCCTGTTCACCGTCAACGGCGGCCTGCTCGAGCACGGTCACCGCGCCATGCCGATGGCGCCGCTGACGCTGGCCTGGTGCGAGGACCCGGTGGGGCAGAGCTGCGTCTTCACCGGCGAGGGCAATGCCTGGTGGTTGACCTGGGGCGATGAGGAATGAAGGAATGACGGCATGAAGCTCTGGCGCGGCGGCCGCCTCGCGACATTGGCGGGCGACAGCGGCTGGGGCCTGATCGACGACGGCGCGCTGCTCGTCGGCGACGACGGCCTGCTGCACTGGGTCGGGCCCAGCGCCGAGGCGCCACGCACCGATGACGTCGTCGAGCTGCACGGCGCCCTTGTCACGCCGGGCCTCGTCGACTGTCACACCCATCTCGTCTACGGCGGCAGCCGCGCCCACGAGTTCGAGCAGCGCCTGCACGGCGCGAGCTATGCCGACATCGCCAAGGCCGGCGGCGGCATCAAGTCGACGGTGGCTGCGACGCGCATCGCGACGGAAGCCGAGCTTCTCTCTTCGGCCGCCAAGCGGGCGCGGGCTCTCATCAGCGAAGGCGTGACGACGCTGGAGGTCAAGTCCGGTTACGGCCTGGACGCCGCCACCGAGGCCCGCATGCTGCGCGTCGCGCGCCAGCTCGGCTGCCTGGGTGTCGACGTGCGCACGACTTATCTCGCCGCCCATGCCCTGCCACCGGAGTTCGCCGACGCCGACGACTACATCGCGGCCGTGTGCACTTGGCTGGTGGACCTGCACGCGCAAGGCTTGGTCGACGCTGTCGACGCCTTCTGCGAGCACATCGCCTTCAGCCCGGCCCAGGTGGGCCGCGTGTTCGACGCTGCCAGGCGCCTGGGCCTGCCCGTCAAGCTGCATGCCGAGCAGCTCAGCGACCAGGGCGGCGCCGACCTTGCCGCGTCCTACCGGGCGCTGAGCTGCGACCACCTCGAATACCTGAGCCCGGCCGGCATCGCCGCCATGGCGAAGTCCGGCACCGTCGCCGTGCTGCTGCCCGGCGCCTTCTATGCACTGCGCGAGACCCAGCTGCCACCGATTGCCGCGCTGCGCGAAGCCGGCGTGCCCATCGCCATCGCGACCGACCACAACCCCGGCAGCTCGCCGACGCTGTCGCCGCTGCTGATGCTGAACATGGCCTGCGTGCTGTTCCGGCTGACACCCGAGGAAGCCCTGCGCGGCCTGACCGTCAACGGCGGCCGCGCGCTGGGGCTGAGCGACCGTGGCCAGCTCGTCGCCGGCCAGCGGGCCGACTTCTGTGTCTGGGATAGCGCCCATCCGCGCGAGCTGGCAGCATGCTTCGGACATAACCCCTTGTTAAAGCGGG
Organism: Roseateles sp. P1_C1_2; assembly: GCF_056406535.1. Taxonomy (NCBI): domain Bacteria; kingdom Pseudomonadati; phylum Pseudomonadota; class Betaproteobacteria; order Burkholderiales; family Sphaerotilaceae; genus Roseateles; species Roseateles sp. P1_C1_2. The sequence goes on along the minus strand of NZ_JBFUAB010000001.1, from coordinate 201,423 downwards.
TATATCAGGGAGGGTCATGAGCGTTTTTCGACTTCAGCAGGGCCGCGTGCCGCTGCTGATCAGCCTGCCCCATGTCGGCACGGCCATTCCGCCGGAGCTGGCCGAGCGCCTGGTGCCGCGCGCCCTGGCCAGCGAGGACACCGACTGGCATCTGGAGCAGCTCTACCGGCCGCTGGCGGACAAGCTCGGCGCCAGCCTGATAGTTCCGCGCTACAGCCGCTACGTCATCGACCTGAACCGCCCGCCGGACGACCAGCCGCTCTACCCGGGAGCCAAGGGTGGCACCGGCCTGGTGCCCACCCGCTTCTTCAGCGACGACCCGCTGTACCGCGACGGTGCCGAGCCCGACGCCACCGAGATCGCTGCGCGCCGTGAGGCCTATTGGCAGCCTTATCACCAGGCATTGGCGGCCGAGCTCGAACGCCTGCGCGCGGCCCACGGCCATGCTTTGCTCTTCGACGGTCACAGCATCCGCTCCGAGCTGCCCTGGCTGTTCGAGGGCGAGCTGCCGGCGCTGAACCTCGGCACCGCCGATGGGGCCTCCTGCGCGCCAGCTATCACCGAGCGCCTGGGTGCGCTGCTGGCCGGCCAGACGCAGTTCAGCCAGGTCGTCAACGGCCGCTTCAAGGGCGGCTACATCACCCGCCACTATGGCCAGCCCGGCCGCGGCGTGCATGCCGTGCAGCTGGAGATGTGCCAGCGCTGCTATATGGACGAAACCTGCGACCCGGCCGGCGCCTACGACGACGCACTGGCCATCCAGGCGGTGCCGCTGATCGAGAAGATGTTGAAAGAGATGCTCGCATGGCAGCCCTGAAAAGACTGCACGCCCCCCTGGCCTGGGTCGATGGCCGTTGGCAGCGCGACGTGCTGCTGACCGTCGACGCCAGCGGCCATTGGTCCGAGATCACCGTCAACCTGCCCGCACCGGCCGATGCCGAGGTGCTGGCCGGTCCCCTGATCCCCAGCCTCGTCAACGCCCATAGCCACGCCTTCCAGCGCGCCTTTGTCGGCCTGGCCGAGCGCCGCGAAGCGGGCCAGGACGACTTCTGGAGCTGGCGCGACCGCATGTATGCGCTGGCCCTGCGCATCTCGCCCCAGCAGCTGCGCGCGGTGGCCTGCCAGCTCTATGCCGAGATGCTGCGCGGCGGCTACACCCAGGTCTGCGAGTTCCACTACCTGCACCATCCCGCTGAAGGCCAGCATTTCGACGACGAACTCGACATGGCCTGGGCCCTGGCTTCGGCCGCCGAGGAAGTCGGCATCGGCCTGACGCTGCTGCCCGTCGTCTACACGCGCAGCGGTTTTGGCACCGAGGGCTTGAGGCCCGACCAGCACCGCTTTGCCGCCGACGCCGACTGGGCCTGGCGCGCCAGCCAGCGCGTGCTGGCCGCCGGCTTGCCGCGCGTGAACGCCGGCGTGGCCCTGCATTCGCTGCGTGGTGCGTCGCCGCGTGACATCGCCCGCCTGCAGGAGCTCGTCGGCGCGGCCGATCTGCCCATCCACATCCATGTGGCCGAACAGACGGGCGAGGTGGTCGACTGCCTGAAGGCCACGGGCAAGCGCCCCATCCAGTGGCTGGCCGACGAGGGTCATCTGGACCCGCGCTGGCAGCTCGTCCACGCCACCCACACCGAGCCCGCCGAGATCGAAGCCGTGGCCCGCAGCGGCGCCGGCGTCGTCATCTGCCCCAGCACCGAGGCCAACCTCGGCGACGGCCTGGCCGATCTGCCGCGCTGGCTGGCCCAGGGCGTGCCGCTGACGGTGGGCTCGGACAGCCAGGTCACGCGCGGCTGGGTGGAGGAAGTTCGCTGGCTGGAATACGGCCAGCGCCTGTCCTTGCGCCAGCGCAATGTCGCGTCCGCCCCGGGCAGCCAGCCCTCCAGTGCGGCCAGGCTGTTCGACGCCGCCGTGCACGGCGGCGCCCGTGCCGCCGGCTTCGCCGCCTGGGGCCTCACGCCCGGCGCCCGTGCTGACGCGCTGGTGCTGAACCGCGAGGCCGACGCCCTGCGCGGCCTGCCCGACGAAGCCCTGCTGGATGCTGTCGTCTTCGGCAGCAATGGCTCGCCCTGGCAGTCGGTTTGGGTGGCCGGCCGGGCCAGGCCCTGGCGCGCGCCCACCCGGGTGGGGGATGCCTTCGAGGCCGCCATGCGTGAGCTGTGGTCGCCTGACGCCACCCCAGGGGCTTAAGCCCTTGGCGGCAGCCTGACAAAGGACTAGTCTCGCGCCACGACCTCTAATAAATCACGCCGCTGTGATCATTCCTGGGTCTGCGGGCTGCGGCTGCGAGGGACGACGGTGCCGCCCGGTGCGGCTTGCGTTCGTGATGAGGAGTGGCGATGAAGCTCAGCAATTTCACGATCAAGGCGCGGCTCTACGCGCTGGCGGGTCTCGCCATCGCGGCGATGCTGGTGATCGGGCTGCACGGGCTCTGGAGCCTGTCGCTGGCCAAGGCCAAGTTTGTTCACTACCTCGACAATGACGTCGAGTCCCTGACCCAACTGGCCCATATACGCGCTGGTGTCGGCAACCTGCGGCGCTACGAGAAGGACTTGCTCATCAACCTGGCCGACGCCAAGGCCGTCGAGCGCTACCGCAAGGAATGGGGCGAAACCTATGAGAAGGTTTCCAAAAGCTTGAACACGGTCGCCAAGCTGGACATCGCGCCCGACGTCAAGCAGATGCCGGCCGAGCTCATCAAGCTGCTGCAGGACTACCGCGGCGGCTTCAACGGCATCGCCGACCGCCTGGCCAAGGGCGAATTCAGCGACACCGCGGCGGCCAATCAGGCGATGGAACCGATCAAAGGCACGGTGCGGTCGATGGACAAGTCGCTTGCCGAGATGACCGAGAAGGTCGACAAGCATTCGGCCGAAGAGGTTGCGGTGCTCGACAAGCAGGAGAAGGCCATCCGCATGGACCTGACGCTGGTCATCATTGGTGGCGTTCTGGTCATCGGCACCTACACGGTGTTCAACATCCGCTCCATCCTGGAGCCCCTGGCGCGCGCCGTCCTCAGTGCCCAGCGCATTGCCGGTCGCGATCTGAGTCAGCCCGTGCAGGCCGAGGGTCGCGACGAGACCGCCGCGCTGATGCGTGGCGTGCAGGGCATGCAGGACTCGCTGGCCGAGGTGGTCACCGGCGTGCGCAGCAGCACCGACAGCATCGCCACCGCCTCACGCGAAGTGGCCATCGGCAGCCAGGATCTCAGCAACCGGACTGAGCAGGCCGCGTCCAACCTGCAGGAGACGGCCTCGGCGATGGAGGAGTTGACGGCCAGCGTGACGCACAACGCCGAATCCGCGCGCCAGGCCAACAAGCTGGCCACGGACGCCGCCGAGGTGGCACGCCGCGGCGGCGCGGTGGTCGACGAGGTGGTGCAGACCATGGGCCGCATCAGTGCGTCGTCAACCAAGATTGGCGACATCATTTCCGTCATCGACGGCATCGCCTTTCAGACCAATATCCTGGCGCTGAACGCCGCGGTGGAGGCCGCGCGAGCAGGCGAACAGGGCCGTGGCTTTGCCGTTGTCGCCGGCGAGGTGCGCACCTTGGCCCAGCGCTCGGCCGAGGCCGCCAAGGAGATCAAGGGCTTGATCCTCAGCAGCGGCGAGAGCGTGGACAGCGGCACCGCGCTGGTGGCCCGCGCGGGTCAGACCATGCACGAGATCATTGACGCCATCGCGCGGGTCAGCTCCATCGTGTCCGAGATCAGCCATGCCACCGGCGAGCAGAGCACCGGCATTGGCCAGATCGGCCAGGCCATCGCCAACCTCGACCAGATGACGCAGCAGAACGCCGCACTGGTGGAGGAATCGGCCGCCGCCGCGGCCAGCCTGCAGCAGCAGGCCGACGAACTCTCGCAGTCGGTGGCCGTGTTCAGGCTGAGTTGAAGCGGGGCTGCGCTATGGTGTGCCCGGCTTGCGCAGAGCAGGCCTGGCCCCTTCCCTAGCAAGCATCCGCATGATCGTTCGCAAAGCCGCAGTTCCCGTCGAAACCCGTTCCAGCCCCGGCTGGGGCACCGTTGACACCGCCCGCCTCGGAGATGCCGGCGGCATCACGCAGTTCGGCGTGTCCCTGCAGGTCTTGCAGCCAGGCGCCAAGTCGTCGATCCGCCACTGGCACCATCACGTCGACGAGTACCTCTTCGTCGTCAGTGGCGAGGTGACCGTGACGGAAGACGATGGCGCCCACACGCTGCAGCCCGGCGACTCCGCATGCTGGCCCGCCGGCGTGCGCAACGGCCACACGGCCTCCAACCGTTCGGTGGACCCTTGCTCCTACCTCATCGTCGGCACGCGCGGTCTCGATGAGGCCGGCGAGTATGTCGAGGACGCGGACGTTCCGCCGGGCTGAGGCTCAGGTAGGCGCCACTTCCGCAGCAGGCGCCTTGCCGCGCTTGCGACTGAAGCGCTGGATGAAGTCGTCCACCACCTCATAGAGCACCGGGATCACCAGCAGGCTCAGGAAGGTGCTGGTGATCAGCCCGCCGATGACGACGATGGCCATCGGCGCGCGGAAGCTCGGATCGGTGCCGAAGCCGAGTGCAATCGGCATCATGCCGGCACCCATGGCCAGCGTCGTCATGACGATGGGCCGGGCGCGCTTGTGGCAGGCGTCCAGCAGCGCCTCCAGACGCGTCAGCCCCTGCTCGCGCTGGGCGACGATGGCGTACTCCACCAGCAGGATGGAGTTCTTGGTCGCGATGCCCATCAGCATGATCATGCCGATCATGGCCGGCATGGACAGGTCGGTGCCGGTCACGAACAGCGCCAGGATGGCGCCCGGGATGGACAGCACCAGGGCGCCCAGGATGGTCACCGGCTGCACCCAGGCGTGGAAGAGCAGCACCAGCACGATGTAGATGCAGGCCACGCCCGTGCCCATCGCCAGCGCAAAGCCCTGGCCCAGTTCGGCAAAGGCCTCGGCGTCGCCGATCTCGGCCTTGCTGACGCCGGGTGGCAAGTTGGCGATGCTGGGCAGGGCCGCGGCAGCGGCCTGCACCTCGCTGAGCGGCATGCCGTTCAGTTCGATCTCGAAGTTGACATTGCGCAGGCGATCGAAGCGGTCGATCTGGGCCGGGCCGCTGGTCAGCGTCAGCTCGGCGACCTGCTGCAGCGGCACCGGGCCATGCGTGCCCGGCACGGTCAGCTGGCTGAGCAGGGCCAGGTCGGCGCGGGCCGCGTCGGGCAGGCGCACGACGATGGGCACCTGGCGCTGGCTCAGGTTGAGCTTGGGCAGCAGCTGGTCGTAGTCACCCGCCGTGGCGATGCGCAGCGTGTCGGCTATTGCGGCCGTCGACACGCCCAGGTCCGCGGCACGTGCCGCGTCGGGGCGCACGATCAGCTCGGGGCGTTGCAGGCTGGAGCTGCTCGTCACCTGGCCGATGCCGGGCAGGGCGCGCAGCTCCTTCTCGACCTTGGCGGCATGGGCGGCCAGCGCCTCGCCGTCCTCGCCCGCCAGCACGAGCTGGTATTTGTCGTTGGAGCCGCCGAAGGTCACCTTGATGCGGGCGCCGGCGATGTTCTCCAGCTTCTCGCGCAGCTCGCGCTCGATCTGCTGCTTGCTGATGCCGCGGCGCTCATTGCGTGCCGTCAGGTTCAGCGTCAGCGTGGCCTTGCGGGCCTCGGCCGCGCCGCTCATCGCGAAGGGGTCGCCACCGGCGCTGCCGCCGCCCACGGCCGTGTAGACCAGCTTGACCTGCTTGTGCGCAGCGGCGGCGGCGCGCGCCTGTTCGGCGATGGCCGCCGTCTGCTCATAGGTGCTGCCGGGCGGCAGCTCGATGCTGATCTGCGTCTGGCTGAGGTCGTCCGGCGGGATGAAGGCGCCGGGGATGGCGCCCATGAACAGCGGCGTGCAGGCGGCCACGCCGAAGACCGCGGCGATGGCCAGGGTCTTGCCCTTGTGCGTGAAGGCCCAGCGTGCCCAGCCCAGATAGGTCGCCATCCAGAACGGTTCCTTGTGCTGCTTCTTGGGTGCCTTCAGGATGTAGGCGGCCATCATCGGCGTCAGCATGCGGGCGACGACGAGGGAGAAGAACACGGCGATGGAGGCCGTCCAGCCGAACTGCACGAAGAACTTGCCGACCACGCCGCTCATGAAGGCGGTGGGCAGGAAGACGGCGATCAGCGTGAAGGTGGTCGCGATGACGGCCAGGCCGATCTCGTCAGCCGCCTCGCGGGCGGCTTCCAGCGGCGTCTTGCCCATGGTCAGGTGGCGCATGATGTTCTCGATCTCGACGATGGCGTCGTCCACCAGCACGCCGATGACGAGGGATAGCGACAGCAGCGTCACGACGTTCAGCGTGAAGCCCATCCAGTACATGATGAGGAAGGCCGGAATCGCCGACAGCGGCAGGGCCACGGCGCTGACAAAGGTGGCACGCCAGTCGCGCAGGAACAGGAAGACCACCAGCACGGCCAGCGCTGCGCCTTCCAGCAGCAGCTTCATGCTGCCGTCGTAGTTCTCGATGACGGGGTCGACGAAGTTGAAGGCCTCGGTGACGGTGATGTCGGGGTGGGYGGCCTTGAGTTCTTCCAGCGCGGCGCGGATGCGCTCGGCCACGTCGACCTCACCGGCCCCCTTGGCGCGCACGATCTCGAAGCCGACGACGGACTTGCCGTTCAGGAAGGCGCCGGCGCGTTTCTCGCCCAGGGTGTCGGTCACGGCAGCGACCTGGTCCAGCCGCACGTGGCGGCCGTCCGGCAGCGGGATGCTCAGCGCGGCCAGCTCGGCGGCCGTCTGCACGGTCGCGATGGTGCGCAGCGACTGCTCGGAGCCGCCCAGCGTCGCACGGCCGCCGGGAGCCTCCTGCTGCACCTGCTTCAACTGGCGCGACACATCGGCGGCGCTGACGCGCAGGGCCAGCAGGCGGCTGGGGTCGATCTCCACGCGCAGCTCGCGGCTGACGCCACCGACGCGGGCCACCGAGCCCACGCCACGCACCGACAGCATGCGCTTGGTCACCTGGTTGTCGACGAACCAGGACAGGGCCTCGTCGTCCATGCGGTTGCTCGAGACCGTGTAGGTCAGGATGGGCATGCCCGACAGATTCATCTTGGTGATGACCGGGTCGCGCAAATCGGCCGGCAGGTCGGCGCGCACCTTGGCGACGGCGTCGCGGGTGTCGTCCAGGGCTTCCTGCAGCGGCTTCTCGAGGCGGTACTCGACGGTGACGGTGGCGATGCCGTCCTGCACCTTGGTGTAGATGTGCTTGACGCCTTGGGCCGTGGCGACCGAGTTCTCGATCTTGCGGGCGACCTCGGTTTCCATCTGCGCGGGTGCTGCGCCGGGCAGCGAGGCGCTGACGACGATGGTGGGCAGTTCGATGTCGGGGAACTGCTGGATCTTCATCTGCTTGAAGCCGTAGAGCCCGGCCGCCGTCAGCATGATGAAGAACATGATGGCCGGCACCGGGTTGGCGATGGACCAGCGGGAGACGTTGAACATGGTGGCGCCTCCTTACTGCGCCACGCGAACCGTGTCACCGTCTGCGAGGAAGCCCACGCCCGACTCGACGACGGCAGCTCCTGCGGCGAGACCTGACTTGACCTCGACGCGGTTGCCCTCGCGGCGGCCGAGCTGCACCTTCTGCTCGCGCACCTTGCTGCCGTCGAGGCGGAAGACATAGCTGAAGCCATCGCGCAGCAGCACCGCCGTCTGCGGCAGCGTCAGTCCCTGGCTCTCGCCGAGCACGAAGTCGCCGCGGGCGAACAGGCCGGCACGCAAAGCCTCGCCGGCCTTCAGGTCCACATAGACCAGGCCGTTGCGCGTCTGCGGGTCGATCTGCGGCGCGACGCGGCGGACGCGGCCTTCCACGGCCTGAGCGCCGCTGGGCTGCACACGCACCGTCTGGCCGACCTTGAGCTGGGCCAGCTCGGCGCCGGGCACCTCGGCGCGCCATTCCAGGCGGCCCTGGCGTTGCAGGCGGAACAGTTCCTGGCCCGGCTGCACCAGCGCGCCGGGCGTGGCGATGCGGGCGTTGATGACACCGTCGTCGGGCGCCGTGATCTGCGTGTACGACAGGCGCAACTGGTCGGCCTGCACGCGCGCCCTGGCCGCAGCCACGCGGGCCTGCGCGGCCGCGTCGGCTGCCAGGGCCTGGTCGATGGCCTGGGGCGACAGCGCCTCGCTGCCCTGCAGCGTCTTCACGCGCTCGGCGGTCTGATGCGCCTCACGCCCCGAGGCCTCGGCCTCCAGCAGCGCGGCCTTGCTGGCGGCGAGATCCGTCTCCAGCGTGCCGGGGCTCAAGCGGGCCAGCAACTGGCCCTTCTTGACGCGGTCGCCCACGTCGACCAGCAGCGCAGCCAGGCGCTGGCCGCCGATCTCGGCGCCGATGACGACCTCCTGCCAGGCGGCGATGGAGCCGGTACCGGCGAGGGTTTGAGGCCAGGTGCCGGCCTGGGCGACGACGCGCTTGACGGTCAGCGCCGCCTTGGGCGCCGCGCTGGCGGCGTCGGTGGCGAAGGCGGGGCTGGACAGGGCAGCGACAAAGGCCGCCGCAAGGGCGACGGTGAGTGCGGTGGTCAGGAAAGGAATGCGGATCTTCATGGCGTTCAGCGCGCGGAGGCGGTGTTCGTGTTCGTCGTGGGGGCGTCGGCGGTCCAGCCGCCACCCAGGCTGCGGTAAAGGCGGATCCAGGCCAGCGCGTGCTCGGCGCGCACGCTGAGCACGGCGTCGTAGGCGACCAGCGCGTTGCGGAAGGTGGTGTTGCGCTGCACGCCGCTCTGCAGGCCGGCCTGGGCCTGGGAGAAGGAACGCAGGGCGATGCCCTCCCATTCACGCTTGACGGCATCGATCTCGCGCTCGCGCTCGGCACCGGCGGCGACGCGTTGCAGGCTTTCTTCCACCTCGGCGACCGCCGTCTGCCACCGCGCCTGCAAGGCCGCGGCGGCTTCGTCGGCGGCGGCCTGCGCGCCCTCGGCACGGGCCTTGCGCTGGCCCCCGTCGAACAAGGGCAGGCTCAACGATGGGCCGACGGCCCACATCGAAGCGCTGCTGCTGGCACCGCCGACGCGCAGCCGCGACTCGCCGGCCAGGGCGCCGAGGCTGAGCTGCGGCCAGCGCTGGGCCTCGACGCTGCGCTGCTGCTGGGTGGCGGCCAGCCAGCGCTGGTGGGCGGCGGCGACGTCGGGGCGCTGGGCCAGCAACTGGGCGGGCAGGGCGCTGACGTCAAAGCCCGGCGCCTTGGGCTGGCTGCGGCGCAGCTCGAACTTTTCGTCGGCGATGGCCGGCGGCGCCAGCTCCATGGCCAGGGCCTGGGCCTGCTCGCCGCACAGCAGGGCCAGGCTCTGCAGCGCGATCTGGGCCTCGGCCCGCCACTGGCTGCGAGCGGCGGAGGCCGCGGCGCGTTCGGTGTTCAGGATGGCCGCGTCGCTGGCGCTCATCAGGCCGGCCTTCTGCTGCTCGCGCGCCCAGCCGGCAATCTGTTCGGCAAACCGGGTGTCCAGCGCCGTGGATTCCTCGTGGCCCTGGGCCAGGCGCAGTTGCACATAGGCCTGGGCCACGTCCGCAGCGAGGCTGACGCGTGCGGCATGCCAGTCCGACGTCGCGGCCTGGGCCTGCAGGTTCTCCGCGGCAGCGGCGGCGCGCTGGCCGCCGAAGAGGTCGATCTCCCAGCTCGCGTTGAACTGGGCGCTGCCCTGGCTGCTGATGCCGGGGACGGCGTTGAGGTTGCGACCGCGCTGGACCTGGGCATTGGCCGTCAGCTGGGGCAGCAGGGCGGCACGGGCCTGGGTGGCGCTGGCCTCGGCCTGGCGGCGGCGGGCGGCGGCCTCGGCCAGCGTCGGGCTGCCGCTCTCGGCGCGCTCGATGAGACGGGCCAGCAGCGGGTCGTCGAAGGCGCGCCACCAATTGTTGAGGGCCGCCGTGCTGCCGTCGTGCGGCAGCGGCGAGCGCCAGGYGGCGGGAATGGCCGTCGCGGCCGGCGCGGCGGCCGGCGGCGTCGTCATGCAGGCGGTCAGCAGGGCCAGCAGGGGCGCGGCGAAGAGAAGACGTCTTGAAAATCTCATGGGGCGGCGTGTTTGTCGCGCTCGTAGGCGACGAGGGCGCAGCCCCAGTCGGCGAGGCGGTGGCAGGTGCGTTCGAGCTGGGGGTCGTCGGCCAGCAGTTCAGGGTGGAAGGCGTCCAGCATCGGCCGCGTCATCGAGTAGTCGTGGGCCATCGCCTGCAGCCCCATGGCGAGCTGGTGGATGGCGGCGGTGGGCTCATCCAGCCCGGCGTGGCGGCCCAACAGGCGGGCGAAGCGGTCGAAGATGGGGCCGACTTCCTGGGCCACCGTCTCCATGAAGATGGGGCTCGGTGCCTGCATCTCGCGGAAGAACATCTGGGCACTGCAGGCGCCATCGTCGAACAGGAAGGGGCGCAGGAAGCGGCAGATGGATTCGTGCAGGCTCAGGCCGGGGTCGTCGAAACCGGTGAGTTGCTGCTGCAGTTCCTGCACCGGCAGGCGCAGCACCTCGCGGTAGAGGCCGTCCTTGTCGCCGAAGTGGTAGTGGATGGCGCCCGGGTTGACGCCGGCGGCGGCGCAGATCTCCCGCGTCGTCACGGCGTCGAAGCCACGCTCGCCGAACAGGCGCATGGCCTCCTGCAACAGACGCTCGCGCGGCGGCATGGGGGCGGTCGAGGAAGGCTTTTCAGCACGCATGGGGGCGGACTGTAAAGCCAATCAAGCGCTTGCTTGGTCGCGTTTTGTATCGTTTTTTATCGGCTGGCGACTGACGGGACGGCGCGCAAGGCATCAGATGGGCTCTGCCGGCAGGGGGTGCTTCCGGCACGGGAACGGGCTTTGCCCACCCACTCAGGCGGCGTTTGCCGCGTGAACCGCTTCCTCAACCCTGGAGAGTTCATCATGAGCAAGAGATTCAACCCCTTGTCGACAGCCGTTGCCGTGGCGACGGCGACCCTGGTGATCGGCATCGCCGGCTGCGCGTCCACGCGCTCCAACGACGAAACCGCCGGCCTGTCTCGCGACGCCGACACGACCCCGACGCTGGCCCAGGCCACCCCCACCAATCCGCTGGACACGACGAGCCAGCCCAATGCCCCCGACGTCATCGCGACGCCCATGCCTGCGGAAACCCCGGTCGCCGCCGCGCCGCCCGTGGCCAGCATCGAGCCTCAGCCCGCCCAGCCCCTCAGCGAGGCCACGCCCGCTTCGCCGGCGACGGATGTCAGCGCGCCCATGCCCGCCCAGACGACGCAGCCCACGCAGCCGAGCACACCGGTGTATCCGAGCAGCACCGACACGACCACGACGACCACGACCGACACGTCGACCAGCAGCAACAACAACGTCGATCAGGCACTGCCGCCGCGGCGCGACCGCCACTGAGGCGGAGAAGGCTAGAGCGCGAGCGCCTGGCTGAGCGCTTGCGCCGGCCGCAGCGAGCCAACGTCGATGCCGCGCCAGTTGCGCAATTGCAAGTGGCTGTAGCCGCGCAACAGCTCGTCCTCGGTCTTCAGCAGGCCTTGGGCGACTGCGGCAAAGGCTGCTTCGGCCGCGCGGACAGCGCCATCGTCGATCTTGAGCGCGATGCCGAGGCCCAGTTCCGGCAGGGCTGCGCAATAGACGCCCTCGGCGCCGATCTTGCAGAAGACGCGCTCGCCATAGGCCTGCATGACGCGGGTGTCGAAACGGTCGGTGCCGCCCACCATGAAGGGTGCGACGGCGGCGGCTTGGCGCAGCCTGCGCGCGGCGCGGGCGTTGCCGTCGGACAGGCCCTGGCCGCTGCCGCAGCGCGCGAAGGCCAGCGCCAATGAGCGCAGCGGCAGGGCGAAGGTCGGGATGGAGCAGCCGTCGATGCCGCGCGGCGCCTGCTCGACGTCGATGCCCGTTGTTGCCGACAAGGATGCCGACACCTCGCGCATGACGGCGTGCTCGGCCGCGACATAGCCCCGCACGAACTCGACCGGCTCGGCGCCGGCATTGCGTGCCATCAGGCAGGCGACGCAGACAAAGCCGCTGTGCTTGCCCGAGCAGTTGTTGTGCAGCGGCGTGGCCAGCTCGCCGCGCGCCACCATGCCGCGCAGCACGGGCTCGCGGCTGGGCCATTGCGTGCCGCATTCCAGTGCATCGGCATCCAGCCCCAGCTTGGCCAGCACGCCGGCCGCCGTGGCCACATGCTCGGGCTCGCCGCTGTGCGAGGCGCAGGCCAGGGCCAGCTCGGCGTCCGTCAGCCCGAAGGCTTCGGCCGCACCGCTGGCCACCAGCGGCAGGGCCTGCAGCAGCTTGACGGCCGAGCGCGGGAAGATGGGTCGGTCGATGTCGCCCAGGGCCGTGTGCACGGTGCCCGATGCGTCGACGATGGCAAGCGCGCCGGCATGCCGGGATTCGACGGCGCTGCCGCGCAGCACTTCGATCAGGACGGGGTTCATGCCGCCGATCATCACCGAAGAAAAGGCCCGATGCGTTCAGGCATCGGGCCCTGGTGTCGGTCAGCGCCTGTAGAGCAACTCTTCAGCTGCAACTCTGGCTCGCGACAACTCCAATCTAGTCGAACGCCGTCGACTGCACAGGTGAGCGAGGCCGCATGCGATCGTCAGTGCAGCCCTACGCGAGCGCGGCAACCGTGAAGCGGGCGCGCTGATGGTGCGGCTGCTCGATCTCGTCGGCAATGGCCACGGCCAGGTCGGCCACCGTGATGCCGGCGGGGGCGTCGCCCGCCATCAGCAGCTGCTCGCCGCCGACACGGTAGCCGCCGCTGCGTGCGCCCGGCGCCAACAGGGCCGGCGGGCTCAGGAAGGTCCAGTCCAGCGCGGTGTTGCCGCGCAGGGCCGTCAGGTGGTCACGGGCGGCGCGGGCGCCGGGCACGATGTTGGCCGGCACATGGCTGGCGAAGTCCGGCGTGTCCACGAGTTGCACGCCGGGTGCCACGAAGAGGCTGCCCGCCCCGCCGACGACAAGCAGGCGCTTCACGCCGCTGGCCTCCACGCCCTGGGTGATGGCGGTGGCGCCGCGCAGGAACTTGTCATAGAGCTCGGCCTCGTTCCAGCCCGGATTGAAGGCCGACACGACGGCGTCGTGGCCATGCACGGCGGTCGTCACGGCGTTGGCGTCGTAGGCGTCGGCAGCGACGGCCGTCAGGCCCGGGCGGGCTTCCAGCTTGGCGGGGTCGCGGGTCAGTGCCGTGACCTGATGGCCGCGTCGCAGCAGTTCGGCCAGCACGGCGCTGCCAACGAAGCCGGTGGGGCCGATGAGGGCGATGTTCATGGTGTTCTCCAAAGGGTGAAGTGATGAGTGAACGATATGGGCTTCAAGATCTGGCGATAAGACGGCCAAAATCGCCAAGACCTTGAAGCAGGAGTTGAAGATGGACGAGCTCAAGCCCTTTGCCGTGTTCGCCGAAACCGTGGCCGCCGGCTCCATGAGCGCGGCCGGGCGGCGCCTGGGCATGAGCGCCTCGGCCGTCAGTCAGACGCTGCGCACGCTGGAGCGCCAGATGGGCGTGACGCTGCTGCACCGCTCGACCCGAAAGCTCGCGCTGACCGAGGCCGGCGAGCGCTGCTACCCGCACTGCCTGCGCCTCGTCGAGGCGGCCCGCGCGGCGGCGGATTCGCTGGCCCACGCGCGTGACGCGCCCAGCGGCGAGTTGCGCGTCGCTGCACCCGTCGGCTTTGCGGCGCATATCGCCCAGGCGCTGGCGCCGGTGCTGGCGCAGTCGCCGCAGCTGCGGCTGCGCTTGCTGGTGGACGACGCCATGATCGACCTCATCGACGCCCGCATCGACATCGCGGTGCGCGTCGGCCAGCTCGCCGACTCCAACTGGGTGGCGCGGCCGCTGTGCGAGATCGAGATGGTGCTGTGCGCGGCGCCGAGCTATGTCGAGCGCCACGGCGAGCCAGCGACGCCAGCCGATCTGCTTGGTTTCGACTGGCTGGCCTGGGCCCGCGAGGCGCAGGACACCTCGGACGCCGCGCCGACCATTGCCCTGCTGCTGCACGGCGCCGGCGGCGAAAGCCAGCGCCTGCAGGTGCCCGTGCGTATCGCCAGCAACAACCATGTGGCGTTGCAGCAGATGTGCGAGCAGGGCCTGGGCATTGCGCGCCTGGGCTATTCAGACGTGCTGTTGGCGCTGTCGCGCGGCACCTTGGTGCGGCTGCTGCCGCAATGGCGCTTCACGCCGATGCCCGCGGTGGCGGTTACGCCGAAGCGCGAAGGCGAACCGGCCAAGGTGAGGGTGGCGATCGAGGCGCTGAAGCGGTATTTCGCGACGCTGCCGGGGCTTGTCTAGTCGACGTGCACCCGATTCCGCCCACCCCGCTTGGCCGCGTAGAGAGCCTGGTCCGCACGGTTGAGCAGGCTGTCGCCTTGATGCTGCAGCGGCGCGCCGCCCGAGATGCCGACGCTGATGCGCACGAGCAGGCCGGGCGTGATGGCGGCCCAGTCATGCTCGACGACGGCCAGGCGCAGGCGTTCGCAGATCTCGGCGGCCTGCTGCGGCGCGATGCCCACCAGCACGGCTAAAAATTCCTCGCCGCCGATGCGGGCCATCAGGTCGGCGCTGCGCAGGCGGTGGCGCAGCAGCTGGGCGAGCTGCTGCAGCACGGCGTCGCCGACGGCGTGGCCATGGGTGTCGTTGATCTTCTTGAAGTGATCGACGTCCAGCGCGGCGACGCTGATGACCTGGTTGGCCATGCGCGCTCCCTCCACCAGCAGGGGCAGGGCGAACTCGGCGTGGCGGCGGTTGTGCAGGCCGGTCAGCACGTCCTCGTGGGCGGCGCGGTCCAGGGCCATGGCGTGCTCGCGCAGGCGCGCCTGCTCGGTCTCGAGGTGGACGGCGCGGGCGCGCTCGCGGCGGGCGTCGGCGGTGGCGCTGTCGGCGCGGGCCTGGGCCTGCTCGACCTGATCGCGGATCAGGATGACCTCGGTCTGCAGCACGAGGTTGTCGCGCGTGATCTGGCGGTCCAGGCCGACGAGTTCCTCCAGCCAGGCGAGGGCCTCACGGTATTGGCCGCAGGCCTTGTGGGTCTCGTAGAGCGAGCGGATCAGCAGGCGGCGCAGCTTGGGCGGCGGCTCGACGGCGGCGTGCAGCAGCGCCTCCAGGATGCGCGCGGCCTGCAGCGGTTCGCCCTTGAGGCGCAGGAAGACGGCGCGCTGCGCGTCGGCTTCGATGGCCAGCGTGCGGTAGCCGTGGTCGTGGGCGAGATGGCCGAATTCGTTCAGCAGCGGCAGGGCTTCGTCGAGCAGGCCGCCGGCCAGCAGCGCATTGACGAGGTTAGACACGGCCACCGCCACCTGGAAGGGGCTGCCCGACTGGCGCGCCAGCACGGTGGCCTGCTCGGCGGTGCGGCGTGCGCTGGCCACGGCTTCCGCCAGCACGGCGGTTTCGCCGCAGGTCCGGGCCTCCTCGACGCGGCGCAGCCAGAAATAGGCCAGGTTGTTGTGGCAGGAGAACAGCACCTCGGCGCAGTCGGTGAGGGCGGCGATCTCCAGCGCCTGGTCGGTCGAGGCGCAGGCTTGGGCTGGGTTGTCCAGGCTGGAATAGGCCACGCCCAGGCGGTTCAGCGCCCAGGCTTCGCGGGTGGGGTCGGCGGCACGGCGCGCCGCCGCCAGCGCCTTCATGCCGGATTCCAGCGCCTCGCGGCCCATCAGCAACTGGCCGTAGATGAAGGCCTCGGAGGTCAGCGCGTCGGCCAGCAGGGCGTCGTCGGCCAGCCGCTCGGCCAGGCTCAGGGCCTCGGTGGCGCAGCGCGCACTGGCCGTCAACCGGCCCAGGCGCGGGTATTGATGGGCCAGCAGCGCCAGGGCCTCGGCACGCCGGCGCAGCTGGGTCAGCGGGCAGGTCAGCAGCAGCTGCTCCAGGGCCTCGCTGGACGCCTGGTAGCCCCCCGTCGCGGCGCGCAGGCGCGCGGCGGCAAAGCCCTCGTCGAAGGCGGCGGTGTCAAAACCGGTGTCTTCGGCAGGCAGTGCGGGGAGGTCTAGCAGGTCTGACATGGAATCAGGCGATTCTGCCTAGGCCCAGAATGCCGCCCATGAGCGACACAGCTGTTTTCGGGGTCGACTTCACGAGTGCACCCCGCCGTAGCAAGCCAATCCGGGTCGCCGGCGGCCAGCGCCATGGTTCTGTTGTGCGCCTGACAGGATTGGTAGCGCTACATGACCTGGACGAGTTTTCCACCTGGGTGGCCCGCCCCGGCCCTTGGGTGGCCGGCTTCGACCTGCCCTTCGGCCTGCCGCGTGAGCTCGTCGAGCAACTGGGCTGGCCGACCGACTACGCCGCGCTGATGGCGCTCTACGCCGGCCTGAGTCGCGAAGAAATCCGCGCGCGCTTCGCCGCCTTCTGCGACGCGCGGCCGGCAGGGTCCAAGTTCGCCCATCGCGCCTGCGACGGGCCGGCCGGCGCCAGCCCGAGCATGAAGTGGGTCAACCCGCCGGTGGCCTGGATGCTGCATGCCGGTGTGCCGAGGTTGATCCAGGCCGGCGTGCATCTGGCCGGCCATCTGGACGGCGACGCCAGCCGCGTCGCGCTGGAGGCCTACCCGGGCCTGCTGGCGCGCGAACTGATTGGCAGGCGCTCCTACAAGAGCGACACCAAGGCCGCGCAGACGCCCGAACGGCTGATCGCGCGCAAGGACATCGTCGAGGGCCTGGAGCAGGGCCGCACGCGGCTGGGGCTGCGCCTCAAGCTCAGCCACGCGCAGCGCGACGAACTGGTGGCGGACGCCAGCGGCGACAGCCTGGATGCGGTGCTGGCGATGCTGCAGGCAGCTTGGGCGGCGCAGCAGCCGCGCCATGGTTGGCCGGAGGCTGTCGATCCGCTCGAGGGGTGGATCGTCAGCGCCTGAGCGAAGCATCATCACGCCGAGCCCTCATGAACCGCCGCAATCTCTGTGTCAGCACGCTGTTCGGCCTGCTGCCTCTGCATGCCAGGGCCGACAGTCTGCGCCTGCCCTCGGGCGAGGTGGCGCTGCTGCTGGACGGCGACTTCCCTGCCAACACCCGGCGCGAGATCGACCTCTGGGTCGCGCGCAGCGTGGCCGCGCTGGCGGGCTATTTCGGCCGCCAGCCCCAGCCACGCATCGAGCTGCGCCTGCGGGCGGCTCCCGGCGAAGGCATCAACGGCGGCTGGACCGATGTCGACCCTCAGCCCTTCGTCAGCGTGCGGGTGGGCCGGCAAACCGTCGCCGCGCGCTTTCTGAACGACTGGGTGCTGGTGCATGAACTGGTGCACCTGAGCGTGCCCAATCTGCCGCGTGCGCACACCTGGCTGCACGAAGGGCTGGCGACCTATGTCGAGACGGTGGCGCGTGCGCGCGCCGGCATCACGCCGGTCATGCAGCTCTGGACCGAGCTGGTCCGCGGCATGCCGCAAGGCCTGCCCGCCCGCGGCGATGGCGGCCTCGACGGCACGCACAGCTGGGGCCGTCTCTACTGGGGCGGCGCCATCTTCTGCCTACAGGCCGATGTGCGCATGCTGCGGGCCAGCGGTGGCCGCGCGGGGTTGCGGCAGGCCCTGCAGGGCGTGCAGGCGGCGGGCGGCCACTATGGCCAGGACTGGAGCGTCAAGCGCCTGCTGGCCGTGGCCGATGCCGCCGTCGGCCAGACGGTGCTGACCGAGCTCTATCGCGACATGAAGGACACGGCCATGCCCGTCGACCTCGCCGCGCTGTGGCGCGAGCTGGGCGTGGTGGCCGAGGGTGACGGCGTGCGGCTGGACGACGCGGCGCCGGGTGCGGCGATCCGGCGTGTCATCGAGGCACGCTAGCTAGCGCGCCGCCGCCGCGCGCCAGGCCGTGGCAAAGCGCTCCAGCTCGGCGTCGTCGACGTCCGACAAGCCCCAGTACTGCATCGCGCCGAGGTCGGCCCCTGGGCCATCGCGTGCGTACGTCTGCAGGCCTAAGGCGGGTTGCCGTGCGCCGCGTCCTGCGCTTCGACGAAGGCGCGGCGGAAGGCCAGCGGCTCCGCGATGCCGTCAATGGGCGCATGGGATGAGCCCGTGCCCGCGATGACCAGCGTGCCGAAGTTGAGCATGCGACCCACCAGCGACTGATCGACCTGGATGCTCTCCACCTTGTTGATGTTGATCTCGATGGTGTGGCGACGGATGAAGCCGTGCTTGACGATCAAGCGCTTGGTGGTCACGGCCACCTCGGTGGAGCGGATGCGCACGTAGGCAACGCCCCACAGGATGAGCCCCAGCCCGAAGGCAGGCAGCAACAGCAGCCCGAACAGCAACAGGTGCCAGACCGACCACAGGCTGGTACGCCCGAGGTGAACGACTTGTTCGCCGGGCACGAGAACTTCATCGACATAGCTGGACATGGTGAGATCCTTTTCTCTGGAAGGTGCCCGGGGGCTGAAAGCTTGGCGCCCGTCAGCGCAGTCCCACCTGCCCCTTCCAGGCATTCAGGATCTTGGCCCGGTCCCAGGCGCGGCCGGCCTTCATCGTCCACGCCACTTCAGGCAAAGCCGGCTTGGCCGCATCCAGCGGTGTGGCAAAGGCAATCAGGTCGGCGCGCAGGCCCGGGGCGATGCGGCCGATGTCGGCCGTGCGGCCCAGGTAGGTCGCGCCGTTGGCCGTCATGACCTTGACCGCCGCCGCCGCGTCGAAGCCGGCCTCGCGCAGCAGCTCGAACTGGCGCAGCGACGACCAGCCCGGGATGACGCCGCCATAGCCCGTCGGGTCGGTGCCGGCGACGAGCAGGCCGCCGGCGTCGTGAAAGCGCTTCTCCCACACCATGTTCTTCGGGAAGATGCGGCCATGCGGGTTGGGGCCGCCGCGCTGGATGGCGGTGTAGCGCCCGACGTATTGCTCGCGCAGCTGCGGCATCAAGAGGTCAAGCGCCGCGGCCGGGGCCATGGGGCGGCCGTAGGAGAAGGTTTCGAAGATGGTCAGCGTCGACGTCAGCGCCACCTTGCGCTCAATCATCTGGCGCTGCAGGGCGGCCATGCGCGGGTCGTCGACGGCGAGGGCATCGAGGGACTTGGGCACGGCGTCGCCGCTGGGGCAGGCGTCGGCCTGTTTGCCGTCGACGAAATCGCTGGACGCGAAGAAGCCATGCTCGAGGTTGTCGATGCCCATGGCTGTCGCTTCGGCATAGGTCACCGCGCAGAGATGGGCCGTGACCTTGGCCTTGCGTTCGTGGGCGGCCTTGACGATCGCGTCGAGCTGCTCGCGCGTCAGATGCATATAGCCCTTGTACGAGGTCGCGCCGACGTCGGCCCAGTAGCCTACTTGGCGCACGGCGTCCTCGGCGTTGACGAGGCGCGGCACCTGGGCCACGAAGGCCTGGATGCCGTTCAGGAAGGGGGCCGTCACGTCCAGGTCGGGGCCGGGTGCCTTGCCGTCGCGGATGTCCTTCCAGGTGTTGAGGTCGGCATAGGGGCTCATGCTGCCGGCCGTGCGCATCGTCGTCACGCCGCCGGCCAAGTACAGCAGCGGGAAGCTCTGGAAGAAGGCACCGTAGCTGCCGCGCTCGGTCGGGTAGAACAGGTGCTCGTGCAGCAGCACGAAGCCGGGCATCAGCGCGCCACCGGCGAGGTCCTTCACCAGCGCGCCGGCGGGGGTCTTGAGCTCGGCGTCGGGGGCGACCGAGACGATGCGGCCATCGCGGATCAGCACGCTCATGTGCTCGCGCGGCGCACTGCCCGTGCCGTCGTAGAGCTGGGCGTTGCGCAGCAGCGTGACGGGGGCGTTGAAGAGGGTGAAGCGCTCGGTGTCGCTGGGCGGTGCGGGCGTTTGCGCGAGGGCGGCCGTACAGAGCAGGGCAGCGAGGAGGAGGCTGGGCTTCTTCATGCGAAGCATCCTCGCACGGCCATCGCGCTCAGAGATCGGGGATGACCTCGGGGTGACCTGCGTGGGCGAGGTGGCTGACCAGGGGCAGGCCCGGCCCCCAGGCATGGATGAGCCAGCCCGCCGGCTCCAGCGCGATGGCCAGCGGCGCATCGGGTGCGAGATCCAGTGCCACTTGATGGGCCGTGGACGGCGCGCTGAGCGAGGTGGCGTGGGCGATGCGGCCCAGCGTCATGCGGTGCAGATGGCCGCAGACGACGCGCTGCACCTGCGGGTGGCGGGCGATCAGCGCCTCGAAGCCAGCCAGGCCCTGCTGCAGAGCCATGCCGTCCATCACCGCCAGGCCTGTCGTGTGGGGCGGGTGGTGCAGGGCGACCAGGGTGGGCATGGAAGGGCGTTCGGCCAGCAGGGCTTCGGCCTGGGCGAGCCGGGCTTCGTCCAGGCCGCCTTCGGGCCGGCCATCGACGAGGCTGTCGAGCACGACCAGGCGCAGCGGGCCGGGCAGGTCCAGCGCGTACTGGATGGCCGGCGCRCCGGCATCGCCGCAGAACACCTTGAGCAGGCCCGCAAAGGCCTGCTGCAGCGGGCCGCGCGCATCGTGGTTGCCGGGCAGCAGCGCGAGCGGCAGGCCAGCCTCGATCAGCGGCGCGAGCAGGTCGCGCAGCAGCGCGTACTCGGCCGGGTGGCCGGCGTCGACGAGGTCGCCGCTGATCAGCACGGCAACGGGGCGTGGCTTGATCTGCAGCACGCGCTCGACCGCATGGCGCAGCGCCGCGGCCGTGTCGACGCGGCCGCAGATCAGCCGGCCCGGATGCGTGATGTGCGGGTCGCTGAGCTGGACGAGCAGATAGGGCGTGGCGTCCATGGCGCCATCACTTCCTCATCAAGGTGCTCTTGCCGAACAAGCTTTCGATGAGGTCGACCGCCACCAACGCGGTGCGGTTCTTCTCGTCCAGCGCCGGGTTCAGCTCCATCAGGTCCATGGAGGCCATGCGGCCGGTGTCGGCGATCATCTCCATGCACAGATGGGCTTCGCGATAGGTCGGGCCGCCGCCGACCGTCGTGCCGACGCCGGGCGCCATCACCGGGTCGAGGAAGTCGACGTCGAAGCTGACGTGCAGATGGGTGTTGTCGTCCAGAGTCGCCAGCGCCAGCTCCATGGTGTGGCGCATGCCCATCTCGTCGATGAAGCGCATGTCGAACACTTCCAGGTCGTGCTCGTGCACGAAGGCGCGTTCGCCCTCGTCGACGCTGCGGATGCCGATCTGGCGGATCCACTTCGGCGAGATGGCCGGCACATGGCCGCCGATCTCGATGAGCTCCTTGGGGCCGAAGCCGCACAGGCAGGCGACCGGCATGCCGTGGATGTTGCCGCTGGGCGTCAGCTCGCTGGTGTTGAAGTCGGCATGGGCGTCCAGCCACAGCACGCGCAGCTTCTTGGCGGCATCACGGCAGTGGCGGGCCACGGCGCTGATGGAGCCCAGGCCCAGGCAGTGGTCGCCGCCGAGCAGGATGGGCATGCGGCCGGTCTTGAGCTCGTTGTAGACGGCGTCGTGAACGGTCTGGTTCCAGGCCACCACTTCCTGCAGATGGCGGTAGCCCTCGGTCGGCGGCAGCCAGGGGTTGGACGGGCCGCTGAGGTTGCCGCGGTCGACCACGTCGACGCCGCGGGCACGCAGGGCCTCGGCCAGGCCGGCCACGCGCATGGCTTCGGGGCCCATGCTGGCGCCGCGGGCACCGGCGCCGATGTCGGTGGGGGCGCCGATCAGGGAGACATTGCGGAGTTTGGTCATGGCTTGGCTGGGCTCGCGGGCGTGGCAAGTTCGGGTTGGGATTCGAGCACGGCCCAGGCTTCTTCGGCCGTCTCGACGTAGTGGAAGAGCTGCTGGTCTTCGGGCTTGATCATGCCGGTCTCGATCAGCCACTCGATGTTGAGGAGCTTGGTCCAGAACTCGCGTCCGAACAGCAGGATGGGGCGGGGCCGGCTCTTCTTGGTCTGGATCAGCGTCAGCGTCTCGAACAGTTCATCCAGCGTGCCGAAGCCGCCGGGGAAGCACACCAGGGCCAAGGCGCGCATCAGGAAATGCATCTTGCGCAGGCCAAAATAGTGGAAGCGGAAGCACAGCTCCGGCGTGATGTAGGGGTTGGGGTACTGCTCATGCGGCAGCACGATGTTCAGGCCGACGCTCTTGCCACCCATCTCGTAGGCGCCGCGGTTGCCGGCTTCCATGATGCCGGGGCCGCCGCCGGTGGCGATGACGACATGGTTGCCGCGCTCGACACAGGCGGCCGTCGCGATCTGGGCGAAGCGGCGTGCTTCCTCGTAGTAGCGGCTCATGGCGAGGTGGCGTCGGGCGCGCAGCGCGCCGGCCTCGTCGCCGCGGTCCTCGGCCACCGTCAGCAGGGCCTGAGCGGCCTCTTCGGACAGGATGCGGGCGCTGCCGAAGATGACGATGGTGGATTTGACGCCGTGCTCGTTCTGCAGCAGCTCGGGCTTCATCAGCTCCAGCTGCATGCGCACGGCGCGCATGTCCTGGCGCAGCAGGAAGGTCTCGTCCTTGAAGGCCAGGTTGTAGGCGGCGCCCGGGCCGTCGTAGTCAGGGTGAGGGGGCAGGTCGCGGCACTCTTCCTTGGCGGTCGGGAAGTTGCGCGTCGGGACGTCGGTGGGCTTCATGGGGCGAGAGAGATTGTGGGCAGGTCAGCGCTGGATTTTGTGCTTCATTCCGAAGCCACCGCTGCATGAAATCCGGGGCCGAGCGCCGGGCCGCTCCCAAGCCGGCCCGCCAGGGGCCGCTAGCGGCTCAATGCCGTGAGCGGCCTCGTCCCCTCGGGGGACCGGCTGGGGGCGCCCGCGTTCAGCGAGGCGAGGCCGGACGAGGGGTTCCATATTCGCCGCTGCAGACGGAGCATTCGGGGTCGCGCTGCATGGCGATCTCGCTCCACTGCATGCGCCGGCCGTCCAGCATCAGCAGTCGCCCGGCCAGCGGCTCGCCGATGCCGGCCAGCAGCTTCAGCGCCTCGGCGGCCTGCATGCTGCCGACGATGCCCACCAGCGGCGCGAACACGCCCATGGTGGCGCAGGCCACGTCCTCGAAACCGGACTCGGGCGGGAACAGGCAGGCATAGCAGGGCAGCTCGCGGGAGCGGCTGTCATAGACGCTGATCTGGCCGTCGAAACCAATGGCCGCGCCCGACACCAGCGGCCTGGCGTGGCGCACGCAGGCGGCGTTGACGAGATGGCGGGTGGCGAAGTTGTCGGTGCAGTCGATGACGACGTCCACGCGCGGGACTTCGTCATCGAGCAGGGTGGCATCGGCCTTCTGAGCCAGGGCGCGCACCTGCACGCCGGGGTTCAGGGCCGCCATGCGCGCGGCGGCGGACTCGACCTTCAGCCGCTCCAGGCTGCCCATGTCGTGGGCGATCTGGCGCTGCAGATTGGTCAGCGACACCGTGTCGTGGTCGACCAGGGTGATGTGGCCGACGCCGGCGGAGGCCAGGTAGAGCGCCACCGGCGAGCCCAGGCCGCCGGCGCCGATGACGAGGGCACTGGCGTCGAGCAGGCGCTGCTGGCCCTCGATGCCGATCTCGTCGAGCATCAGATGGCGGGAGTAGCGCAGCAGATCGTCGTCGGTCATGGCGTCAGGATAGCTCTACGCCATCTGCATGAGACCCGCGGCCGGGCAAGGGCTTGGGCTGCGGGCCGACACTGCCGGGCCCATGCCATCCACATCCGAAATCACCCCCCTCAGCCCGGCGCTGACGTTGCTGATGGCCACGGCCACCGGCCTGGCCGTCGCATCCCTGTATTACGTGCAGCCTTTGCTCGGCCTGCTGTCCGGGCAGTTCGGTGTCGGCAGCGCCACCATCGGCCTGCTGCCCACGCTGACCCAGCTCGGCTATGCGGCGGCCATCCTGCTGCTGTCACCGCTGGGAGACCGTTTCGACCGGCGCCGCATCATCCTCGTCAAGGCGGTCGCGCTGGTGGCGGCGCTGGCCTTCGCCGCGCTCGCGCCCGGCTTTGCGGCCCTGTGCGTGGCCTGCGTGGCCATCGGCCTGACGGCGACGCTGGCCCAGGACATCGTGCCCGCCGTGGCCACGCTGGCGCCCGAGGCCGAGCGCGGCAAGCGCGTGGGCCAGGTCATGACCGGCCTGCTGCTGGGCATCCTGCTTTCGCGCGTGGCCAGCGGTGCGCTGGCGGCCCTGGCCGGCTGGCGCGCCGTCTATGCGGTGGCCGCCGTGGCGGTGGCGGCCCTGATCCCGCTGCTGTGGCGTGGCCTGCCGCGCTTCGTGCCGGCGACGCAGGCGGGCTATGGCGCGCTGCTGGCGTCCATGGCGGGCCTGTGGGTCAGGCATCCCGCGCTGCGGCGGGCCGCCCTGGCCCAGGGGCTGCTGAGCGTGGCCTTCAGCGCTTTCTGGTCGACGCTGGCCCTGGTGCTGGCGGGGCCGGAGTTCGGCCAGGGCAGCGCCGTGGCCGGCGCCTTCGGCCTGGCCGGCGCGGCCGGGGCCCTGGCGGCACCTTTGGCCGGCGGCATGGCGGACCAGCGCGGCCCACAGGCCGTCATCCGCGTCGGCGCGCTGCTGGTCTTCATCGCCTTCGCCGTGCAGGCCCTGGCGCCGGCGTCGCTGTGGCTTCTGGTGGGCGTGGCGATCGTGTTCGACCTGGGCGTGCAGGCGGCATTGGTGTCGCACCAGAGCGTGGTCTATAGCCTGGACCCGGCCTCGCGCAGCCGGCTCAATGCCGTGCTCGTCAGCTCGATGTTCGTCGGCATGGCCAGCGGTGCGGCGCTGGGGTCTGTGCTGTTGGCGTCGTTTGGATGGAGGGCGGTGCCTGCGCTGGGCGCTGCCGCTGCGGCGGGGGCGTTGATGGTGGCTTGGGGGCGGCGCTGAGGTGCTTCTGAGGCGCTGAAGGTTGTTTGGCCAGCACGGCCTGCTCGGTGGCATCGCAGCTGCGAGCGGGGCTGATCAGCGGGCGGCGGCTGCGGTCATGCAACGCCTGAACATCGCCCTGGGCGAGCTCGAAGCGGCCGAGCCACTTGTAGCCGGTCTTGGGGCTGATGCCGAACTGACGACACAGCGCTCGCACGTTGGCGCCGTCCTGGCGGGCCAGGTGCACGAATTCTTGACGCAGGGACACGGTGCTCTTCTCCGTCCAGACCATGGGCTTCTTCCGGGGCTTCTAAACCCCCAAAGCGTTACCCATGTCCTGGCACACCCGTTACCTATGTCCCCGGTCTATACAGCGCGTCAGAGAAAGGTTAGCCGCCCTGCCGGGGCGGACTCCCGGCTCACTGCACGCGAGTCATGAAGTCCCAGGCAAAGCCAACCCAATAAAAAAACGGGCCTCAATCTGAGGCCCGTTTTCAATGAGGTGTACGACTCCGGTTACTCGGGCGTCTTGGCTTCGGCCTTGCGCTCGACGGCCGACTTGGAGGCGATGACAGGCTGGCCCTTGAGCTTGTTCAGCGCTTGCATCAGCGGGAAGTCTTCGGTCGAACCGAACTCGGGCAGGGGCTTGGGCGGCTCGGCGCGCTTGGCGTACTCGGCTTCCAGCTTCTGGCGCGCTTCCTCGCGGGCCTTGGTGCGGGCTTCGGTCTCTTCAGCCTCGGGGCCGTTGTTCAGGTGTTTCTCGAGGTCGGCCTCACGCATGCGCAGGGCAGCGAAGACATTGCCTTCGGCGGTTTCGTCCAGCAGCACGTCGGGCACAATGCCCTTGGCCTGGATGGAGCGGCCGCTCGGCGTGTAGTAGCGCGCCGTGGTGATCTTCAGTGCCGTTTCCGGGCCCAGCTGGCGCACGGTCTGCACCGAGCCCTTGCCGAAGGTCTGGGCACCCATGACGGTGGCGCGTTGGTGATCCTGCAGGGCGCCGGCGACGATCTCGCTGGCGCTGGCCGAGCCTTCGTTGACGAGCACCACCAGCGGCACGTTCTTCAAGGCGGCGGGCAGGCGCTTGATCGGGTCGTCGCTGCTGCGGCGGCGGTAGTCGTCGGGGCTGGCCTTGTAGCTGGCCTTGGACTCGGCGATCTGGCCGTTGGTCGACACGACCTCGACGTCCTTGGGCAGGAAGGCCGCCGAGATGGCGATGGACGCATCCAACAGGCCGCCCGGGTCGTTGCGCAGGTCCAGCACCAGACCCTTGAGGTTGGGCTCCTGCTTGTAGATTTCCTCGAGCTTTTTGGCGAAGTCGTCGACGGTGCGGTCCTGGAACTGGCTGACGCGGATCCAGGCGTAGCCCGGCTCGACGACCTTGGCGCGCACGCTCTGGACCTTGATTTCCTCGCGCACGATGGTCACGGGGAAGGTGCGGTTCTCGGCCTTGCGGTAGATGGTGAGGCTGACCTTGGTGGACGGGTCGCCGCGCATCTTCTTGACGGCCTGGTCGATGGTCATGCCGCGCACGGCCGTGTCATCGATGCGGCTGATCATGTCGCCGCTCTTCAGGCCGGCGCGGAAGGCGGGCGAGCCTTCGATGGGGGAGACGATCTTGACCAGGCCGTCTTCCATGCCGATCTCGATGCCGACGCCGACGAATTTGCCGGTCGTGCCTTCACGGAATTCCTTGAAGGTCTTCTTGTCGAAGAACTGGGAGTGCGGGTCCAGGCCGGACACCATGCCGGCGATGGCGTCGTTGATCAGCTTCTTTTCGTCGACGGATTCGACGTAGTCGCTCTTGACGAGACCGAAGACGGCAGCGAGCTGCTGCATTTCGTCCAGGGGCAGTGGGGAAAGGCTGCTGCGCGCATTGGCCTGGAGTTGCATCGTGGTGAGTGCACCTGCAACGGCACCGAGGGCAACCCAACCGGCGACTTTCAATCTGGAGCTCATGTGGCCGAGTCCTGTCATCAACGAGGTCCTGCCAAAAACAGCTTGACAGGTGGGCCCAGTTTAGCCGGCGGTGATTTATGCGCGGCATCGATTTACCTGCCGGAAACCCTTCAAATCGGGTATCGAAGTGATGGAATGCGCGGGCGTTACTTCTCGTGTGGCCTGACGAAAGTCATTGGTACGAGACGTAGCCGTCAGCAACTGAGCTTCTGGCCGGCCAGGCGGCAGGTCGACAGCGGTTGGCCGAGGGCGTCCAGGGCCTGCAGCTGCCAGCCCTCGGGGGTGGCGGTCAGCAGCGACAGCCCGAAATCGGTATGGGTGCGCACCGTCTCAAGCCGGGCGCCGGGTAGCAGTTCGTGCTTCAGCGCCGCGGCGTCGTTGACGCGGCCGGATGCGGCAGAGCCACCGTTGCCGATGACCAGGGTGACGGGGTGATTGCTGGCGAAGCCCAGGGCCTGGTGCATGTGGATGTGGCCGTGCAGGGTCGCCTGCACGCCGGGCGGGAAGAGCCGGCCAGGCGTGGCGTCCTGCAGCAGCGGGGTCAGGCCCGATCGGGCCGTGCCGGGCGCCCCGGTCAGGCTGGGGCTGAAGGCCAGGCTGGGGTGGTGGTTGACGAACACGCTCTGGGCGCTGCCCCGGGCCAGCTCGCCCACTTGGTCGAGCTGCTGGCGCCAGCGGGCCCAGGCCGGCGATTCCCGGGGCGGCGTGCGGCTGCCAATCTCCGAGGAATCGAAGACGATGAGCTGGCTGCGCGACGACAGCGGCACGGCGAATGGCGCCGTGAAATCACCGTCGTTGGCGCCCGGCCCGGCGGGCTGGCAGCTGCGTGCCGGGCCGGTTTCTGCGTCCAGATAGCGCAGCCAGCCCTGGCCGGCGCGGGCGCAGGCCTCGTGGTTGCCGCGCACGAAGACCCAGGGCGCGGCCGCCAGCAGGGCGCGGGCGGGGTGGAAGAAGTCGGCCTGCCAGGTGTCGTCGCCATAGCCCCAGGGGCTGCCGGCACAGATGGCCATGTCCGCCGGGCACGGGCTTTCGCGGTAGTGGTAATCGCCGACGTGGATGACGAGGTCGGGCTTGAGCGCCAGGGCCAGGGCCAGCACGCGCGGGAAGGGCCAGCCGGAGGCATCGTTGCAACCCTGGAAGTCGCGGTCCGAGGCCTTGAGGCGGCAGCCGGTGTCGCCGATGACGACGATGCGGTGGGCCTCGGCCGCAGGTGCCTGCAGGGCGACACCCCCCACCTGCAGCTGTGCCACGCCCCCCGGCCAGGGCGCCTCGCAGGCGCGCAGCGTGAAGGCGGTCGGCTTGCGCTCGGGCTCCTTGTTGCCTGGCGGCGGGGGCTCGTCGCCGGGGGCGCTGCGCTGCGTCATCGCCGCGCTGCCTTCCGGCCAGACGAGGCGTGGGCAGCCGGCGTCGGCCGTCAGCGCCCGCACGGCCCAGGCGGGGCCGGCGACGGCCTGCACCCAGGCCTGCTGCAGCCCGACCTGGGCAGGCGAGGCCGGCGGCGCCGGTGGCAGAGGAGGTGCGGCGCAGCCGGCAAACACCAGCAGGGCCGCGAGCCACGGGAAACGCGCGCGATGAATCATGTGTCGATCAACTGTGTGAGCGGTGGGAGATTAGCGCGCCCATGACGGCGGCTAGCCGTTAGATTGCGGGCCACCTGTAACTTTGCCGCCCGCCATGCCCGTCGCCAGCCGCCTCACCCTGCTCGCCCTGGCCCTTTCGTCGTCGGCCTTTGCCGCGCAGATCGGCACCATTCCGCCGGCGCAGGCGCTGACGGCCGAACGCGTTGCCACGCTGCCGGCTACCGAGCGTGCGGCCTGGGCCGACTACCTGGCCCGTTCCGACGCCCAGCGCATGGCCGATCGCGCCGCGCTGGCCGCCGAGCGCAAGGGCCTGAGCACCTGGCCTGCGCYGCCAGCGTCGCGTGGTGACGGCGCGGCCAGCATGCCGCTGGACAAGCCGGCAGACTGGTACGGCAGCGACGCCGCCCTGCTCATCGCGCGCAATGTGCTGAGCTATCAGACGCCGGCCGGCGGCTGGGGCAAGAACCAGCCCAGAGACGCCGCGCCACGCCAGCCAGGCCAGTCCTTCGTGGCCGACAACAGTCCGAAGAAGCCGCCGCCTGCGGACGATTTCGACTTTCCGCACGATGCGCAGTGGAGCTATGTCGGCACCATCGACAACGACGCGACCATCACTGAAACCCGCTTCCTCGCCAAGGTGGCTGCGGCCCTGCCCGGCGAGGCCGGCAATGCCTACCGCCAGGGGGCCGAACGCGGTGTGCGCTATCTGCTGGCGGCGCAGTTCCCCAACGGCGGCTGGCCGCAGGTGTGGCCGTTGCAGGGCGGCTATCACGACGCCATCACGATGAACGACAACGCCGTCACCGACGTGGCGGAGCTGATGGGCGCCGTGGCCCGCGGCGAGGCCGGCCTGGGCGTGCTGCCGGCGCCGCTGCGGGCCGAGGCGGCCGCGGCCGAGAAGCGCGCCGTGCAGCTGTTGCTGGCCACGCAGATCCGCATCGACGGCAAGCCCACGCTGTGGGCCCAGCAGCACGACGCGTTGACGCTGGCGCCGGCTTCGGCACGCAACTACGAGCCGCCGGCGCTGAGCAGCGGCGAGAGCGCCCACGCGCTGGGCTATCTGATGAGCCTGCCGCAGCCCTCGCCAGCCGTCGTCGACGCCGTGCGCTCGGGCATCGCCATGCTGCGCGCGCTGGCCGTGCGCGACCGCGCCTGGACCAAGGTGGACGAAGCCCAGGGTCGTCGCCTCGTCGTGCAGCCCGGTGCCGGGCCGCTGTGGGCGCGCTACTACGACGTGAAGACGCTCAAGCCGGTGTTCGGCGACCGCGACAAGAGCCTGCATGACGACGTCAACGACATCAGCCTGGAACGCCGCAACGGCTACAACTGGTGGGGCGCCTCGCCGGTGAAGACGCTGGAGTTCTACGACAAGGTCTGGGCGCCGCGGTGGGTCAAGCCATGAGGAAAGGCTGAACGAATCTCTAGCGCGCATCGCATCCCTGCTTTGGGCGGTCTGCGGCGTTGCAAATCCTCGTCGGGTGTTCAACCCGACTCCGGTTTGCGCCTTGCAGCCCATCCCAAACCAGGGCGCGCTGCATCGCGGAGACCCATTCAACCTTTCCTGAGTTCAAACCGCTTGATGTCGCCCACGACGAACAGGTAGCAGCAGACGGCCACCAGCGCGTTGGCGGCGACAAAGACCAGGGCCGCATTGAACGAGCCCGTGCCCTTGATCAGATAGCCGATGACGATGGGCGTCGTGATACCGGCGGTGTTGCCGAAGGTGTTGAACAGCGCGCCCGACAGGCCCGAGATTTCCTTGGGCGAGGTGTCCGACACGACGGCCCAGCCCAGCGCCCCCAGGCCCTTGCCGAAGAAGGCCAGCGACATGATGGCGACGACGACGGTGGCGCTGTCGACGTAGTTGCACAGGATCATGCTGGTGGACAGCAGCATGCCGATGACGATGGGCGTCTTGCGGGCGATGGTCAGGCTCTTGCCGCGGCGCAGCAGGCCGTCCGAGATCACGCCGCCCAGCACGCCGCCGGCGAAGCCGCAGATGGCCGGCAGCGCCGCAACGAAGCCGGCGTTGAGGATGGACATGCCGCGTTCCTTGACGAGGTAGACGGGGAACCAGGTCAGGAAGAAATAGGTCAGCGTGGTGATGCAGTACTGGCCGACGTAGACGCCCATCAGCATGCGGTTGGAGAGCAGCTGCTTGATGTAGTCGAGCTTGGGCGATTCGGGCTTGAAGCTGCGGCTCTGCGTGCCGGGCTGGTCCATGTGGACCAGGGCGCCGCCGGCGGCGATGTAGTCGAGCTCGGCCTGGTTGATGCCGGGGTGGGTCTTGGGCGTGAAGACGGTCTTCATCCAGACGGCGCTGAGAGCAATTCCCAGCAAGCCCATGACGACGAAGACGGCTGGCCAGCCATAGCTGTGCGTGATCCAGCCCATCAGCGGCGCGAACAGCACGGTGGCGAAGTACTGGGCCGAGTTGAAGATGGCCGAAGCCGTGCCACGCTCGTTGGCCGGGAACCAGGACGCGACGATGCGGCCGTTGGCCGGGAAGGAGGGCGCCTCGGCCGCGCCGACCAGGAAGCGCAGCGCGAACAGCACGACGACGGCGGTCGTGGCCGTCGCGGTCAGGAAGCTGATGCCGCCCTGCAGCAGCGTGAACACCGACCAGATGAAGATGCTGGCCGCATAGACCTTCTTGGAGCCGAAGCGGTCCAGCAACCAGCCGCCGGGCAACTGCGCGATGACATAGGACCAGCCGAAGGCCGAGAAGATGAAGCCCATGGTCACCGAGTCGATGCCCAGGTCCTTGGACAACGCAGGCCCGGCGATGGACAGCGTGGCGCGGTCGGCGTAGTTGATCGTCGTGACGATGAAGAGCATGGCCAGGATGGCGAAGCGCTTCTTGGTTCGCGTGGCGCTTGCGGCTTGGGCCAGCGAGGCGGTGGCGGTGTGCATCGGTTGTCTCCGGGAATGCAGCGGCTCCGCCTCTTGTCGGGCGGTGGTGCCAATGGGGTGGGGTCAGGCCTGGGTGTAGGCCGTCTTCACGGTCGTGTAGAACTCGGCCGCATGGCGGCCCTGCTCGCGCGGGCCGTAGCTGCTGCCCTTGCGGCCGCCGAAGGGCACGTGATAGTCCACGCCCGCCGTCGGCAGGTTGACCATGACCATGCCGGCCTGCGAGTGGCGCTTGAAGTGGGTGGCGTATTTGAGCGACGTCGTGGCGATGCCGGCGGCCAGGCCGAAGGGTGTGTCGTTGGACAGGGCCAGTGCGTGCTCGTAGTCGCGGGCGCGCAGCACGCTGACCACCGGGCCGAACACTTCCTCGCGGTTGATGCGCATCTCGGGCGTCGTGTCGGTGATGAGGGCCGGCGTCAGGTAGAAGCCCG
This sequence comes from Roseateles sp. P1_C1_2, assembly GCF_056406535.1. NCBI lineage: Bacteria > Pseudomonadati > Pseudomonadota > Betaproteobacteria > Burkholderiales > Sphaerotilaceae > Roseateles > Roseateles sp. P1_C1_2. Next base: position 169,947 of record NZ_JBFUAB010000001.1, on the reverse strand, counting down.
GCGCGCCGTCGGCGTTGCGCTCGATGCGCTCGCCGCCCTGTGCCAGCTTGCCGCCGTCGGCCTTGGCGATGCCGAGGTAGTCGACGTCCTGGCCGAGCTGGCTGGCATCCACCACGGGGCCGATGTCGGTGCCGGCCTTGCGGGCGTCGTCGACCTTCAGCGTCTTCATCTTCTCGACCATGGCGGCGATGAAACGGTCATGGATGCCTTCGGTGACGATCAGGCGCGACGAAGCCGTGCAGCGCTGTCCGGTGGAGAAGAAGCCGCTGTTGACGGCGGCGTTCACGGCCACGCCGAGGTCGGCGTCGTCCAGCACGATCATGGGGTTCTTGCCGCCCATCTCGAGCTGGAACTTGGCCATGCGGCTGACGCAGGCGGCAGCGACCTTCTGGCCGGTCGCGACCGAACCCGTGAAGCTGATGGCCGCCACGCGCGGGTCGTTCAACAGCTTCTCGCCGACGACGGAGCCGCGGCCCATGACGAGGTTGAACACGCCGGCGGGCAGGCCCGAGCGCGACAGGATCTCGGCCAGCGCCCAGGCCGAGCCGGGCACGAGGTCGGCCGGCTTGAAGACGACACAGTTGCCGAAGGCCAGGGCCGGCGCGATCTTCCAGGCCGGAATCGCGATGGGGAAGTTCCACGGCGTGATGAGGCCGACGACGCCGACGGCTTCGCGCGTGACTTCCACGCCGACGCCGGGGCGCACCGAGGGCAGGCTTTCGCCGCCCGGGCGCAGCGCCTCACCGGCGAAGAACTTGAAGATGTAGCCGGCGCGCCCGACCTCGCCAATCGCTTCAGGCAGGGTCTTGCCCTCCTCGCGGGCCAGCAGGTCGCCGAGCTCGGCGCGGCGAGCCAGGATCTCGGTGCCGATGGCGTCGAGGATGTCGAAGCGCTGCTGCGGCGTGGACAGGCTCCAGGCCGGGAAGGCGGCGCTCGCGGCGGAAATCGCGAGTTCGGCTTGGGCGGCGTCGGCCTGGGCGTATTCGCCCACCAGGTCGCGCGTGTCGGACGGGTTGATGTTGCGGGAGACGGCGTGGCCGTCCAGCCATTCGCCAGCAATCAGGTTCTTGAACATGGGCTACTGCTTTATCGGTTGTTCAACGGTCCAGGGCGGGCCGCTTGGGGTTGAAGGTCCAGCCGGGGATCAGGTATTGCATCGCGATGGCGTCATCGCGTGCGCCCAGGCCATGTTGCTTGTATAGCGCATGTGCCTTTTCCACTTCGGCCATGTCGAGTTCCACGCCCAGGCCTGGCTTCTCGGGCACCTTCACGTGGCCGCCGAGGATCTGCAGCGGCTCTTTGGTCAGGCGCTGGCCATCCTGCCAGATCCAGTGCGTGTCGATGGCCGTGACCTTGCCGGGCGCGGCCGCGCCGACATGGGTGAACATGGCCAGCGAGACGTCGAAGTGGTTGTTGGAATGCGAGCCCCAGGTCAGGCCCCAGTCGCGGCAGGTCTGGGCCACGCGCACCGAGCCGGCCATGGTCCAGAAATGCGGGTCGGCCAGCGGGATGTCCACGCTCTGCAGCGACAGCGCGTGGCTCAACTGGCGCCAGTCGGTGGCGACCATGTTGGTGGCCGTGGGCAGGCCGGTGGCGCGGCGGAACTCGGCCATCACCTCGCGGCCCGAGAAACCGTCTTCGGCGCCGCAGGGATCTTCGGCATAGGCCAGCACGCCCTTCATGTCGCGCATCAGGCGGATCGCATCCTTCAGCAGCCAGCCGCCATTGGGGTCCAGCGTCACGCGGGCATCGGGGAAGCGCTCGTGCAGCGCACGGATGGCCTCGACTTCCTCGTCGCCGCGCAGCACGCCGCCCTTGAGCTTGAAGTCGTTGAAGCCGTAGCGCTCTCGCGCTGCCTCGGCGAGCTTGACGACGGCCTCGGGAGTCAGCGCCACCTCGTGACGCAGGCGGCTCCAGGCGTTGTCGGCGTCGGGCTCGGCGTTGTAGGGCAGGTCGGTTTTCTTGCGGTCGCCGACGTAGAAGAGATAGCCCAGCATCTCGACCGCGTCGCGCTGCTGCCCTTCGCCGAGCAGGGCCGCGACCGGCACGCCGAGGTGCTGGCCGAGCAGGTCGAGGAAGGCCGACTCGATGGCCGTGGCCGCATGGATGGTGGTGCGCAGGTCGAAGGTCTGCAGGCCGCGGCCGCCGGCATCGCGGTCTGCAAAGCTCTGGCTGACCTGCTGCAGCACGCGCTGGTGGGCGCCGATGGGCTGGCCGATGACCAGCTGGCGCGCGTCTTCCAGCGTCTGGCGGATCTTCTCGCCGCCCGGCACTTCGCCGACGCCGGTGTGGCCGGCGCTGTCGGTCAGGATCAGGATGTTGCGCGTGAAGAAGGGCGCATGCGCGCCGCTGAGATTGAGCAGCATGCTGTCGCGCCCGGCGACGGGCACGACGCGCAGCTCTTTGATGACGGGTGTGGAACTGCTCATGGAAACTTCAATCCGCCGTGATCTTGCGCTCGGTGATGACCTTCTTCCAGCGCTCGAACTCGGCGGCCTGGAAGGCGGTGAACTGCTCGGGCGTGTTGCCGACGATTTCAAAGCCCTGCTCCAGCAGCTTGGGCTTGACGTCCGGCGCATTCAGCGCGGCGACAACCGCGCCGTGCAGCTTGGTCTTGATGTCCGCCGGCAGACCCTTGGGGGCCGCCACGGCCTGCCACGAATAAACCTGCACGCCCTTGATGCCCAGTTCGTCCAGCGTCGGCACATCGGGTTGCACTGGCGAGCGCTTGGCGCTCGTGATACCGAGTGCGCGCAGCTTGCCGGCCTTGATCTGCGGCAGCGCAGTGTTGATGTTCATGAAGCTGGAATCCACCTGGTTGCCCAGCAGGTCGGTCATGACCGGGCCGCCGCCCTTGTAGGGAATGTGCAGTCCGCTCGTGCCCGTCTGCTGCCAGAACAACTCGGCCGTGATGTGGTCGCTGCTGCCGTTGCCCGAGGTGCCGAAGCTCATCTTGTCGGGGTTGGCCTTCATGAAGGCCAGCACGTCGGCCATGGTCTTGTGCGGCGACGCGGCCGGCACGACCAGCACGTTGGGCGCCTGTACGGCGACGCTGATGAAGTCCAGGTCCTTGGTCGGGTCGTAGCCGATGTTCTTCATCAGGTGCGGGCCGATGACCAGCGGGCCCAGGGACGTGACGAGGACGGTGTAGCCATCGGGCGCCGCACGCTTGACAGCGACGGTGCCGATGGTGCCGCCCGCACCACCGCGGTTGTCGACGACGAAGCTACCGCCGAGCTTCTCCTGTAGCTTGACGCTCAGCATGCGCGCAATGGCATCGGTGGAGCCGCCGGGCGGGAAGGGCACGAGCAGGGTGACGGGCTTGGCGGGCCAGGCCTGGGCCATGGCGGTGCTCGCCATGGCCAGCGTGGCGAGGCTCAGCAGCGCGGAGGTCAGCAGTCGCTTCATCGGTTGGTCTCCTGTTGGAATCGTTGTGGTTTATTGCGGGCCGAGCTTGGAGATCAGCGCGCCGAGCTGGTCGACTTCCGTCGGCAGCATGTCGGACAGCGGCGGGCGCACCGGGCCGGCGCTGTGGCCGACCAGCGTCGCGCCGGCCTTCACGATGGACACGGCATAGCCCTCGCCCTTGTTGCGCAGGGCCACATAGGGGATGAAGAAGTCGCGCACCAGGCGGTCGCAGGTGGCGGTGTCGCCGGCCGCGTGGGCGTTGTAGAACTCCATCGCCGTCTTGGGAATGAAGTTGAAGACGGCCGACGAGTAGACCGGGCAGCCCATGGCCTTGTAGGCGCCGGCAAACAGCTCGGCCGTGGGCAGGCCGCCCAGGTAGGCGAAGCGATCGCCCAGGGTCTGGCGGATGGAGACGAACTTCTCGATGTCGCCCAGGCCGTCCTTGAAGCCGATCAGGTTGGGGCAGCGGTCGGCCAGCACCAGCAGGCTCTGCGGCGTCAGCTTGCAGGCGCCACGGTTGTAGACGACGACGCCGAACTTGACGCTCTTGCAGACGGCCTCGACGTGGGCGATCAGGCCTTCCTGGCTGGCTTCGGTCAGGTAGTGGGGCAGCAGCAGCACGCCTTGCGCGCCCAGGCGCTCGGCCTCCTGCGCGTACTGGATGGCGACGCGGGTGCCACCGCCGGCGCCGGCCAGGATGGGCGTGCGGCCGCGGCAGGTGTCCAGGGCGATCTTGATGATGTCGCTGTATTCGCCCGGCTCCAGCGAGAAGAACTCACCCGTGCCGCCGGCCGCGAACAGCGCTGATGCGCCATAGGGCTGCAGCCACTCCAGGCGGTCGGCGTAGGGCTTGGGCGCGAAGTTCAGTTGCGCGTCGAAGTCGGTCAGCGGGAAGGACAGCAGGCCGGCTTCCAGCACGGCTTTGAGTTCTTGGGGCGACATGGGCGGCTCTCCGAAAGGGTGTGGGGATGCAGAAGTTGTAGGTCATCGTACAACTTGGATCAAATCCACAAAGACTAGGGAAAACCCGCGAGGATCGCTTCTTTACCGAAGGTCAGTTGGCTTCGGCCTGGGCGCGGCGGCGGCGTTCGCGGCTGTTGCTCAGATGAGTGCGCATGGCTGCGCGGGCCGATTCGGCGTCCTGGTTGGCGATCGCATCCAGGATGTTCTCGTGTTCGGTGTTGACCCGGCGCATATAAGCCAGGCGCTCGGCGCTCATGTCCGCCACCGGCTCCAGCCGCGCGCGCGGAATGATCTGGGCGCCCAGTGTCGCCATCAGTTCGGCGAAGTGGCCGTTCTGTGTCGCGCGCGCGATCTCGAGGTGAAACTGGAAATCCGCCGCGACCGAGTCCTGGCCGGCCTCGACGGCGGCGATGACGGCGTCCAGCGCCTTGCGCAAGGCAGCAAGATTGGCTTCGCTGCGGCGTTGGGCCGCCAGGCCGGCGGCCTCGGTTTCCAGGCCGATGCGCAGTTCCAGCACGGCGATGACGTCCTGCAAGGTGCTGAACTGCTCCGGCGTGATCTTGAAGGAGGGCGCATCGCCCGCCCCGAGCACGAAGGTACCGATGCCATGCCGCGTCTCGACCAGCCCGGCCGCCTGCAACTTGGAGATGGCCTCGCGCACGACGGTGCGGCTGACCTCGAACTCCTCCATGATGGCCGCCTCGGTCGGCAGCTTGTCGCCCGTCTGCAACTGGCCGGCGCGGATGCGGTCTCCGAGCGAATCGACCAGTTCAAAAGCCAGCGAACGCGGCCGGCGGCGGGTGATGGGAGGGTGCATTCGCGGGTTTTCCCGGAGTATTGAAGTGGCAAGGGCGTCTAAAGTGGAGTAGTTGTACGACAACTAGACGACGTACAACAAGCCCTGTTCGCACTTTAGCCACGCCGCCGCCGGATATGAATGTCGTTTCTACTCGCCCCCCGCTGACCATCCGCATGCGCGACGAGGACAACGTCGCCATCGTCGCCAACGACGGCGGCTTGCCCGAAGGCACGAAGCTGCCGGACGGCGTGCCCGGCGCGGGCCTGGTTCTGCGAGACAAGGTGCCGCAGGGCCACAAGGTCGCGCTGCGCGACCTGGCCGAGGGCGAGGTGGTGCTGCGCTACGGCGTGCCCATCGGCTATGCGCTGAAAGCCATCCCCGCCGGCAGCTGGGTGCATGAGCGCCTGCTGCAGATGCCGGCGGCGCGTGCGCTCGAAGGCCTGCCCATCGCGACCGTCAAGCCGCCGGCCGTCGAGCCTTTGGCGGGCTACACCTTCCAGGGCTATCGCAACAAGGATGGCTCGGTCGGCACGCGCAACATCCTGGCCATCACAACGACCGTGCAGTGCGTGGCCGGCGTCGTCGCGCAGGCGGTGGCGCGCATCAAGGCCGAGCTGCTGCCGCTCTATCCCCATGTCGACGACGTCATCGGCCTGGAGCACAGCTATGGCTGCGGCGTGGCCATCGACGCGCCGGACGCCGTCATCCCGATCCGGACGCTGAAGAACATCTCGCTGAACCCCAACTTCGGTGGTGAAGTGATGGTGGTGAGCCTGGGCTGCGAAAAGCTGCAGCCGGCGCGCCTGCTGCCACCGGGCTCCTTCCCGATCACCGACGAGCGCGACCCCGCGAGCGGCCCCGAGACCATCTGCCTGCAGGACGATGTGCACGTCGGTTTCATGTCCATGCTCGACGACATCCTCAACAGCGCCAGGCCGCACCTCGAACGCCTGAATGCGCGCCGCCGCGAGACCGTGCCGGCCAGCGAACTCGTTGTCGGCGTGCAGTGCGGCGGCAGCGACGCCTTCTCGGGCGTGACGGCCAACCCGGCCGTGGGCTTCTGCGCTGACCTGCTGGTGCGCGCCGGTGCCACCATCATGTTCAGCGAGAACACCGAGGTGCGCGATGCCGTCGAGCAACTGACCAGCCGCGCCGCCAGCGCGGAAGTGGCCGACGCCATCATTCGCGAACTCGGCTGGTACGACCGCTACCTCGACCGTGGCCGCGTCGACCGCGCCGCCAACACCACGCCCGGCAACAAGGCCGGCGGCCTTTCCAATATCGCCGAGAAGGCGATGGGCTCCATCATCAAGAGCGGCAGCTCGGCCATCTCGCATGTGCTGGCGCCGGGCGACAAGCTGCTGCAAGACCAGCGCGGCCTCGTCTACGCGGCGACGCCAGCCAGCGACTTCATCTGCGGCACGCTGCAATTGGCCGCCGGCATGAATCTGCACATATTCACCACTGGCCGCGGCACGCCCTATGGCCTGGCCGAATGCCCCGTGGTGAAGGTCGCGACGCGCAGCGACCTGGCGCGCCGCTGGCATGACCTGATGGACATCAACGCCGGCAAGATCGCCGACGGCGAAGCCACCATCGAAGAGACCGGCTGGGCGATGTTCCGCCTGCTGCTGGACGTCGCCAGTGGCCGCAAGAAGACCTGGGCCGAGCACTGGAAGCTGCACAACAGCCTGGTGCTGTTCAACCCTGCGCCTGTCACCTGATCCCTCTATGCTTGGGTGCCATGAGCACCCAACCCAGCCCCAGCGAAACCGGCACCGCGCTTGAAGGCGTCACGCGCGTCGTTGCCGAGCCCCTGCGGTTCAAGGCCAAGCTCGCCATCGGCGAGAACGCCTACAAGTCCCTGCGCATGATCAACCGCACCCGCGAAGTCTGGGACGTGCTGGGCGCCGCCGGCGCGGGCGCGGCCGTCGTGAAGTCTGGTGTGCTGGGCATCGGCGCCGCCACCACGCCCATCGGCTGGGTGGCACTGGCTGCGCTGGCCTCGGGCGGCGCCTGCTACGGCTTGTACCGATGGCTGGGCGACACCAAGGGCTCGCGCGTCATCGAGATCCCCAAATTCCTGAACACGCCGCTGGATACCCTGGGCCTGGCCCTCTTCGATCTCATCGCGCCGCTGGCGCTGCGGCTGGCCGCGGTGGATGGCAGCATCGAGCCCGCCGAGAGGCATGCGCTGGTGCAGCACCTGGTGGACGACTGGGGTCTGGATGCCAGCTTCGTCACCCAGGCCATCGCGCAGATCGAGCCGGGCGTCATGCAGGGCTCGGTCGAAGAGATGGCGGCGGAGCTGTCGGCGTTCCTGCATGCCAACCCCGACTGCAACCACAAGGCCATCGCCACCGATCTCGGCGAGTTCCTGCGCCGGCTGCTGGAGGCCGGCGGGCCGCTGTCCGAGGCTGAAGAGACGGCGCTGCAGGCCAGCCTGACGCTGCTGCTGCACGAGCCTGACGGTCCACTCGCCAAGGCCTGGGTCACGGCCAGGTCGGGCGTCGGCAAGGCCGCCGGCCAATTGGGGCATTCGGCGAAGGAAGCCGCCGAATGGACGCGCGAGCGCCTGCCGTCGCCCGAGGAGCTGCAGGCCGCCGCCGGCAGCGTGGCGACCAAGGCCTTGCATGGCGCCAGGGCGGGTGCGGAGCAGCTGGGCACGTCGGCCAAAGACGCCGCCGACTGGACGCGCGAACGCCTGCCATCGCCGGAGCAGTTGCAAGCCGCGGCGAGCACGACCGCGACCCAGGTGGAACAGGGCGTGCGCAAGGTCGCGGCCTGGGCCGAGGAGAAGATGCCCAGTGCTGAGCAGGTCCAGGACAAGGCCAAGCGTTCGCTGGATCTGGCCAAGGCCGGCATTGAAAGAATGAAGAAGCGGCCGCCAGACCGCTGATCTGCTGCCGTTCAAACCCGCGCCGATGAGCTGAAACCACAGGCGAGCGCGCCGCGCGGCAGCCCACTATCCTGCGCGTTCTTCAAGGTTCAGGCGGCAGGACGATCATGCGCATCGCGATCATGGGCTCGGGCGGCGTTGGCGGCTATGCCGGCGCGTGGTTGCAGCAGGCAGGGCATGACGTGGTGTTCATCGCCCGCGGCGCTCACCTGGCCGCATTGCAGCGAGAGGGCCTTCGGATCGAGCACCCCGAGCTTGCGCTGCATCTTCCGCATGTCAGCGCCACGGACGACCCTGCCAGCGTGGGGCCGGTCGATCTGGTGATCTTTGCGGTCAAGCTCTTCGACACGGAGAGCGCGGCCCGGGCCATGGCCGCGCTGGTCGGGCCTCACACGCGGGTGCTCACGCTGCAGAACGGCATCGACAGCGTGGCCATGATCCGCGCTCACCTTGATGCGTCCGCCACGGTGCTGGGCGGTGTGATCTATGTGTCCGCCGTCGTCGCCCGGCCGGGCGTGATCCGCTCACCGGGTGGCCTGCACATGATCGTTGCCGACCGGCTGAATGGCGACGCGACGATGGCCGAGTTGGAGCGGACCGCGGCGGGTCTGGCCGGGCTGTCCGTGAAGCTCAGCGACAACGCGACGCAGACGATCTGGGAGAAGTTTGTCGCCCTGGCCTCGCTGTCCGGCGCCACCTCGCTGCTGCGTGCGCGCATGGGGGCCATCCTTGGCAATGCCGAGACGCGGGCCTTCCAGCGCCAATTGGTGGACGAAGCCGTTGCCGTGGCACAGGCCCATGGCGTGGCGATGCGCGCGGGCCTCGCCGACGAGGTCATGGGCAAGCTTGCCGCGATGCCGGCGGCCTTTCGCTCATCGATGGCCGAAGACCTGGAGCGAGGCAATCGCCTCGAGCTGAGTTGGCTCAGCGGGCGCGTGCATGGCCTGGGCTTGCAACTGGGCGTTGGGACGCCGGCGCACACGGCGGTGTACCGCGGGCTGCTGCTGCATGAGCATGGCGTGGTACCGGTCGAACAGGCATAGCCCCGTGCTGTAGGCCAGGGCCTGCAAATCCAGGTGTAACAGTCCGGCATCATCGACTCGCCATGCTGGGCAGCATGCGGGGCATGAGTGCAGAACACCATCCACTTGCCGGCCAACCCGCGCCGCCCGACATCCTCATCGACGTCGAGGCCCTGCGGGAGGCCTATTTCTCGCGCCAACCCGACCCTTCCTGTGCCGAACAGCTCGTCAGCTTCGGCACCTCGGGCCACCGGGGCTCTTCCCTGGACGGCTCGTTCAATGAATGGCATGTGCTGGCCATCACCCAGGCCATCTGCGACCACCGCAAGCAGCACAACATAGCCGGGCCGCTCTTCCTTGGGGCCGACACGCATGCGCTGTCCGAGCCCGCCTCTCGCAGCGCACTGGAGGTGCTGGCGGCCAACGGCGTGAACGTCATGCTGGCGCCGCCGGGTCAATTCACGCCAACGCCCGCGGTGTCCCTCGCCATCCTGGAATACAACCAGGGTCGCGAGGGCTGGCAGCGCGCCGACGGCATCGTCGTCACGCCTTCGCACAACCCGCCGCGCGACGGCGGGTTCAAATACAACCCGCCCCATGGCGGCCCGGCGGATGGCGATGTCACGGGCAGCATCCAGGCCGCCGCCAACGCCTATCTGCAGCAAGGGCTCAAGGGCGTGCTGCGCAAGGACCCCGAGCAGGCGCTCGCGGCGCTGGGCTGCCATGAGCACGACTATCTGGCCCAGTACGTCGCGGCGCTGCAGCAGGTCATCGATTTCGACGTCATCCGCGGCTCCGGGTTGCAGTTGGGTGTGGACCCCCTGGGCGGCGCCGGCGTGGACTACTGGCCGGCGATTGCCGAGCGCTACCGCCTGCCGCTGACCGTCGTCAGCGATGTGGTGGACCCGCGCTTTGCCTTCATGACGCTGGATTGGGATGGGCAGATCCGCATGGACCCCTCGTCACCCTGGGCGATGCGCAGGCTGACGCAGATGCGTGAGCGCTTCGACGTGGCCTTCGCCTGCGACACCGACCATGACCGCCATGGCATCGTCACGCGCAGCGCTGGCCTGATGCCGCCCAACCACTACCTCAGCGTGGCGGTGGACTATCTGTTCGGCCACCGCCCGGGATGGAAGGCGAGTGCCGCCGTCGGCAAGACCGTCGTCACCACGGCACTGATCGATCGCGTCGCGCAGCGCCTGGGCCGTCGCCTGTTCGAGGCGCCCGTGGGCTTCAAGTGGTTTGCGCCGGGGCTGCTGGACGGCAGCCTGGGCCTGGGCTGCGAGGAGAGCGCGGGGGCGTCCTTTCTGCGCCGCGACGGCCGCGTGTGGACAACGGACAAGGACGGCTTGGCGGCGGCGCTGCKGGCCGCCGAGATCACGGCCCGCACGGGCCGCGACCCGGGCGTGTACTACCAGCGCCTGACTGCCGAGCTCGGCACGCCGCATGCGGATCGGGTGGAAGGCCCGGCCACGCGGGAGCAGAAAGCCAAGCTGGCCGCGCTGACAGCGGCCCAGGTCACCGCGAAGACATTGGCGGGGGATCCCATCGAGGCAGTCCTGAGCCAGGCGCCCGGCAACGGTGCGCCGATTGGCGGCCTCAAGGTGATCACCGGCGGCGGCTGGTTTGCCGCGCGGCCCTCGGGCACCGAAGACATCTACAAGGTCTACGCCGAGAGCTGGCGGGACGAAGCGCATCTACAGCTGCTGCTGCAGGAAGCACGAGGCCTTGTGGATGCCGCCTTAAGCGGCGGCTAGTTCCGCCACGCCTTCGCTCAGAAACACGCAGTCGCCGTCCTGGAACACACGCACCTCGCCGGGCGCGAATGCCTGCCAAGCCTCGTGCGTCAGCGGCTCGGTCGACACCAGGGCCATGCGATCGGCCGGGTTGTTGACGGTGGCCAGGTCCACGCTCAGGTCGCCGTCGCGCAGCGACACATGGCCGAAGGGCGGGCGGCGCTGCAGCCAGTGCAGCTTGGTGGACGCATGGGCCAGCATGGCGCGGCCATCGGTGAGCAGCAGGTTGAAGCGGCCGTGCTCGGCGACTTCGTGGATCCAGGGCGTCAGCGTGGCCGCCAGCTCGAGCCATGCAGGCAGGTGGTCGCCGAAGTGCTGCTCAAGCCGCTGCATCAACCAGCAGAAGGCGCGTTCGCTGTCGGTCTGGCCGGCGGGCGTGAAGCTGCCGTCGAGCGCGGGGTGGAAGTCCTTCAGGTCGCCGTTGTGGGCAAAGACCCAGGTGCGGCCGGCCCAGTCGCGGCGAAAGGGGTGGCAGTTCTCCAGCGTGCGGGCGCCCTGGGTGGCCTTGCGGATGTGGGCCAGGATGTTGCGGGCCCGCACCGGGTGGTGGCCCAGATGGCGCGCCAGTTCGGACTCGGCGGCCGGGCTGTCCTCGACGGTGACCTCGCAGCGCTCGCCATCGTGGAAGGCCACGCCCCAGCCGTCGACATGATCCGCGGTGCGCCCACCGCGGGCGGCGAAGCCACTCAGTGAGAAGGTGGCGGCGGCCGGCTGGCGGCTGTTGAGGGCGAAAAGCTCACACATCGGTGGGGGCGGAAGCTGTCGGTGCTGTGGGAACGCCGCAAGTCTGATGGCGGATGACAGAAAGCCCAACAAAGCTTTTGTCATGAGCTCATGCCTTGCGGCATGTGTCACGCCGCGCGGCGTGCACCCTCCACGAGGGCGCGCTGGGCCGCCATCAGCACCGCCGTCGCCTCGTCGGGCGCGAGCAGTTCGGCGCTGACGAAGGCGCCATTGATGAGCACCGCCAACTGCGCCGCCAACAGTTCGGGCTGGCGGACGTCGAGCCGTTGGGCGAGGGCCATCAGCCGCGAGCGCAGCGCCTGCATGTGGGCGCGCGCCACGCCGCGGGCGGGGTGATCCTGCTCCGCGAACTCGGCGGCCACATTGATCTGCGGGCAGCCGCGGTAGTTGGCGCGCCCCAGGCGCTCGCCGATCCAGCGCATATGCGCGTCCAGCTCGGCCGCGGCATCGCCCGCGTGGTCCGCCGCGACCTGGTCCCAGGTCGCCCAGAAGTCGACGTCCTCTCGCTCCAGGAAGGCCGCGATGAGGTCGTCCTTGGTGCGGAAGTGGCGGTACAGGCTGCTCTTGGCCACGCCGGCCTGCTCGATGACGAGATCGATGCCGACGGCGCGCACGCCGTTCTTGTAGAAGAGATTGGAGGCCACGCCGAGCAGGCGTTCGCGGACGTTCTGGGCTTCCGGGGCGGTTTCAGCGGGCATCTTCATCACGGCGGTCGATTCGATGTTGACACGATACAGACCATTCTGTATCGTTCAAAGAACAGACAGGTCTGTCTCGTTTTAAAGGATGATCATGACCAAGGATTTGGGCAAGCAGGCAATCGCGATTTACGGTGCGGGCGGGCACACCGGGCGTTTCGTCGTCAACGAGGCGCTGAGGCGCGGACTCAGAGTCGTCGCCATCGGGCGGGATGCGTCGCGGCTGCCGGCCGGCGTGGAGGCGCGGGTGGCGGCCGTCGACGATGCGGCTGCGCTGGACGCAGCGCTGAGAGGCTGTGGCGTCGTCATCAACTGCGCCGGGCCGTTTCTCGACACGGCGGCGCCCATCATCGAGGCGGCCCTGCGCGCCGGCTGCGGCTATATCGACGTGACGGCCGAGCAGGCCAGCGCTGAAGCCGTCTTCGAGAACTTCGATGCCCGGGCCCGCGAGGCCGGCGTGGCCGTCATCCCGGCTGCCGGCTTCTACGGTGGATTGGCCGATCTGCTGGCGACGGCGTTGGCGGGCGACGGTGCCGTTCACGACCTGGCCATTGCCATCGCGCTGGATCACTGGTGGCCGACCGAGGGCACGCGCAAGACCGGCGAGCGCAACCAGATGCCGCGCGTCGTGCTGCAAGGCGGCCAGATCGCGCGCATGCCGACGCCGGCGGCGCAGCGCGACTGGGTGTTCAGCGTTGAGCACGGTGAGCAGGCCATGGTCGAGCTGCCTTTCAGCGAAGTCATCACCATCGCTCGCCATCTGCGCGTGCAGAACCTGCGCTCGTGGCTGACGCTGTCGTCGCTTCAAGAGATCCGCGATACCACCACGCCGCCGCCCGCGGCCAGCGACGCGCAGGGGCGCTCGGCGCAGCGCTTCGAGATGGTGGTGCAGGCGGGCGAGGGTCAGAGCGCAAGAAAGGCGGTCGCTCGCGGCCAGGACATCTACGCGGTGTCGGCCCCGCTGGTCGTGGAAGCGGCAGAGCGCATGCTGCAACCGTCCTTCAAGCGCAGCGGCGCGCTGGCGCTGGGCGAGGCCTTCGATGCCAGGGACTTCCTTCAGGCGATCAAGGACGTCGAACTGCAGTGGGGCTGAGGTAGGGCGCCAGCCAGCGCATCTGCGGCTTGTCGCGGCCGTCGGCGTGCGGCTCCAGCGAAAGGAAATAGTCCTTCCACCACGGGCCACCGGCCCACCACAGCCAGCCGTCCCAGACATCGGCGTTGGCCTGCAGATGCAGCAGCGCGCCGGTGACGGCCTGCTCGCAGACGGCATTGGCGCCGCCGCCCAGTTCGCCCAGGATGGCGCGCTTCTTGTTCTTGCGCAGCCATTCGGTGAAGCGCTTGAGCCGCTCGACGCCGATCTCGGGGCTGACGCATTCGGCATTCGTGCCTGAACCGTCCTTGTCGAAATACTGGTGCACCTCGAAGACCATGCGGTCGAGCGGGTCGCTCACCTTGCCCATCACCTCGGCGTTGGGCGTGCCGTACCACTTGGACTCGAACCAGCTCCAGGCGCCGGTGTAGCCGTTGCCGGGCAGGGTGATGAGGTTGGTCGCACCGGTCTTGCGGATGGCGTCGATGGCGGCCTGGGCGGCCTGGCCCCAGGTCTCGGTCGGCATATTGCGCGGCTCGTTGACGAGGCCGAACTGGACCTTGGGGTTGTCCTTGAACTGCAGCGAGAGCCGGCGCCAGAAGTCGGCGAAGGCGGCGAAGGGCACCTCGGGCTTGCCGATGTGCACCTCCTTGTAGGCTGCGTAGTTATGCGGGTCCAGCAGCACATGCAGGCCGCGCGCTGTCGTGCCGTCGACGAACTCACGCAGGCGGGCCAGTTCGGCCGCGTCGAACTCGCCATTCAGCGCGGGCTGCAGCCGCTCCCAGCGGAAGGCGATGCGCATCAGGTTCATGCCCTTGGCCTGGTAGTAGGCCGTGCTGGCGACGCTGGGATAGACGAAGTCCTTGTCGTAGTCGCCGGGGAAGTTCTTCTCGCCCCATTCGGCGCTGGACAGGCTGATGCCGCGCCAGGGCAGCGGCTCGGCCGCGCAGGCGCTCTGTGCGAGGCCTGCCAGCAAACAGAGGGTCAACAGATGTCGCATCTTGGTTCTTTCATCAGGGCGTGTTGCCGTACAGGGCCTGGACCAGATCGGTCCGCCAGGCGTGGGCTTGCGGGTCGTAGAGGCCGAAGCCCGCGGCCAGCTCCCAGTACATCCAGGGCAACTGGCGGGCGGACATCTCAGCGCGCATGGCTTTGAGATAGCGCACGCGCGCGCCCAGCGCCGCGCGGCTGTAGGCGCCGAACTCGCCCACCACGACGGGGTAGCCCAGGCGCCTGCCTTCGTTGGCGGCCAGGTCGAAACCCTCGCGGATCTTGGCCAGCTGGGTCGCGTCGCAGCAGTCCACGCCGAGCGGCGGCACCGGGCTGATCCATTCGGCGCCCTGGTGGGTGAAGCTGAAAGGCTCGTAGTGGTGGACGGTCAGCAGCAGGTTGGCGTCGGCGGGCAGCTGCAGCCTGGACAGCGCGTAGGGGCTGTTCCACTGCACCGGGCCGATCATGACGACGCGGGTCGGATTGCTGGTGCGCACGACGCGCAGGGCGCGCGAGGCCAGCGTGTTCCAGTCGGCTTCGAGCCTGTTGTGCGGCTCGTTGTAGAGCTCGAACACCAGGCCCGGCCCGGCCGCGGCAAAGCGCTCGGCGATCTGGCGCCACATGGCCAGGAAGCGCAGCTGCACCACGTCGGCCGCGGCCGGGGCCTCGCCGGCCTCGACGGCATCGCCATCGAGCTGGTGGTAGTGGTGCATGTTCAGCACCACGGTGACGTTGCGCGCCAGCAGGCGGGTGACGATGCTTTCGACCCGGCTCATGAAGGCTGCGTCGATGGTGGCCGCGGGATCCAGGCTGGCGTGGTTGCTCCAGCGCACCGGCAGGCGCACGGCCTGGCTGTACTTGGTGCCGGGGCCTGCGCCCTGACCGAAGAGCTGGATGAATTCGTCCTCGACCTTCAGGCCCCAGGCGCCTTCGCTCGGCGCTTCCAGCATATTGCCGAAGTTGATGCCACCGGCCAGGGCCGTGGCGGCAGCGCGCGCCTGGGCCGAGGCGCCGGGCAGCGTGCCGGCGGGTGTCGTGGGATAGGCGGCCCAGGGATCGATGGGCGTGGCGGGCGCTGGCTCGGCGGCAGCTCCGCCGCCCCCACCTCCACAGGCGGCCAGCAGCGCGATCAGCAGGGCAGTGGCGAGGCGGCCCATGGCGTCAGGCCCCGGCCGGCGGCTGCACGCCGAGGGCGGCCAGCACGTCCTGGCAGGCCCCCATGGTGTGGTAATCGGTCTTGCCGGCGGGGCTTTTCTCGTCGGTGAGCTTGCGGTTGTCGGGTGCCAGGATGCGGTACCAGGCGCCGTGCTCGTGGTCGACGAAGTGCTGCCAGGCATAGCCCCAGATCCGGTCGTACCAGGCCCAGTAGGCGTCATCGCCGGTGCGCACGGCCAGCCAGGCGGCGGCGGCCAGGCTTTCGGCCTGGACCCAGAAGTATTTGTCGCCGTCACACACCTCGCCGCCAGGCGCAAAGCCGTAGACCAGGCCACCGTGCGCGGCATCCCAGCCGTGCTTCATCGCGGTGTCGAAGAAGTGGCGGGCCGTTGGCACGAGCCAGGTCGGCGCGGCATTGCCAAGGCGCCGCTCCAGCATCAGCAGCAGCTTGGCCCACTCGGTCAGGTGGCCGGTCTGGAAGCCCCAGGGCCGGAAGATATTGGTCTTGTCATCGCGGTTGTAGTCCCAGTCGGGTGTCCAGTCGGTCTTGTAGTGCTCCCAGATCAGGCCACCGGCCAGGGCGGCCTGGCGTTGCGCGATGGACGTGGCCAGGGTCAGCGCACGGTCGAGGTAGCGGGCCTCGCCGGTGGCGGCGTGAGCGGCCAGCATGGCCTCGCAGGCATGCATATTGGCGTTCTGGCCTCGGTAGGGGCCGATGCCCCAGTCGGGCGTCGCCTCGTCGGCGTAGAGGCCGTGGGCAGGCTCCCAGAAGCGTTGCTCCATCAGCTCGAAGGCCGCGGCGATGCCCGCGCGTGCGCCAGGCACGCCAGCCTCGGCTGCATGCGAGTTGGCCAGCAGCACAAAGGCCAGGCCATAGCAGTGATTGGTGGCGTCGGTGACGGTGGCATGGCCGTCTTGCCAATCGAGCACCCAGGCGTAACCCCCTTGCGGCTGGGCATGGGCCTGGTTGACGAAGGCCAGCGCATGCGCCACGTCGTCCACCGATCCACCGAACCAGCGCCAGGCCAGCGCATGGTTGAAGACGAAGCGCGTGCTGCTGACGAGGTGGCGCGTGCGGCGGTCGTAGACGCTGCCGTCGTCCTTGAAGAACTGGAAGCAGCCGCCGGTCTCGTCGCGCGCACGCGGCGCGTAGAAGGCCAGCGTGTGGCGCATATGGGCCCACAGCGCCCCGGGCTGGCGCATGTCCGGAACAATCATTTCAGCACCTCGTCTTTCAGGAAGCGGGTCAGCTCGTCGGCCATCTGCGCATGCACGTCGATGCGCGGGTGGGCCCAGGAGAAGGCTTCGAAGCGGTAGGACCAGACCTTGGCATCGCCTTCCGCACGCAAGGTCTGCACCGCGCCCAGCACGCCGCGCGGGATGGCGGGCTGTTCGCGCGGGGCCGACATGCCGCCCATCAGCAGCACGATCTTGGCGTTGGGATAGCGGCCACGCAGCTGGCGCACGAAGGCGAGATAGCGTGGCCCGAAGTCGGCGGCGATGGCTTGTCCCTTGGAGGCCGGGAAGCCGTGGTCGTTCTGGCCGAGGTTGAGCAGCACGACGTCGGGGGCGCGCGGGTCGGGCGGTGCGACGGGGGCATCCAGGCGCGGCGCAAAGCGGTTCCAGACCTCGGGCATCAGCAGCTGGTCCCAGGTCGCCGTGATGCCGATGCCGCTGATGGCGATGCCGACGTAGTCCGCGCCCAGCTTCGCGGCCGTCACCGCGCCATAGGCCCGCGTGCCGTCGTGCGTGGACAAGTCGGCGTACTGGTCGTCGGCGATGTCGCCGTTGCAGGCACCGGCGGTGATGGAGTCGCCGTAGAACTCCAGCTTCAGCGGGCGCGGTGCGGGTGGGTCGAGCAGTCGGCCGCCTTCAGCCAGGCGCAGACCGAGCAAGAGGGCTTCGGCTTGCGAGGCCTCGGTGCGCTTGAGCAGGCGCAGCTCGTGTTCGCCCGCCGGCAGGGGCAGACGCCAATCCGCCGGCCCATCGCCGCGCAAGGCCAGCGCATGACGGCGGCCGTCAACCTCGACGGTGAAATGGTTGATGCCGCCGCGCGAAGGCGCCAGGCGCAGTACGAGCTGGTCGCCGGTGAAGCGGGCGCGCAGCTCGCTGCCGCTCCAGCTCAGCTGCTTGCCGCCGGGTACGGGGGCGATGCGGCCGATCCAGCGCAGCTTGGGGTCGTCCGTCGCGATCAAGCCCGGCTTGCCCGATGGTGCCTCGCGCACGAAGTCGCTCGGATGCAGTTCAGGCGGGAAGATGCCGGCCTGCATGACAGCCAAGAGACTGGCAGGGCGGCCGCTGCCCGCCCACTCATCCCTCTTCACGCGGACATGCAGCAGATGGGCACCGGGCTCGAGGTCGCGACCGACCACTGCGTAATGCCAGCCGAGATAGCCCTTGCGCTCCGCCACCTGGCCCTGCAGCGTGACGACCGGGCCGTCGTCCACCCAGGCCTCGAGGTCGCGGTAGTGCTCGCTCTCGGCGTGGAAGACGGCGACCTCGCGGCCCCAGACGAGGAAGTGGGCCTCGGCGTCGTCGGCCTTGGCGGTCCAGCCGGGTTGCTGGCCGGTCCATTCGGGATGCACCTCGCCGCCACGCTCGAAGCCGCGCGACTGGTAGGGCTTGAGCGTCTCGCCGGCGAGCATGCGCGTGAATTCGTGGTCGCGGCCGTACAGCGCCGGGGGCAGGGCGGCGACCGGGCCCGCCGTGGCGCTGCGCAGCGTTTCGGTCAGGGCAAGCGCGATGCGCTGGTGGCCGGTCGCATTGGGATGGACGGGCTCGTCGTAGAGGGCCGCCCAGCGGTCCTGGCCGGCATCGACGCGGGCCTGCATCCAGCGGCCGAAGTCCAGCGCCGTGAGGCCGTAGCGGGCCGCCAGCTTCAATTGGATATCGACCGCGTCGCGGGCCTGGTTGCCCTGTTGCGTCAGGCCGAGCACGACGATGGCGGGCGGCTTCTTCGCGGTGAGCAGTCGACGCAGCATGGCTTCATAGCTGCTGCCGCGCACGGCCGGGTCCAGCCATTGGTCGTTGACGCCGAACTCGACGATGACGAGATCGGGCGAGGCGTCGAGCACCTGCTTGTCCAGGCGCTGCACGCCGGCGGCCGAGTCGGTGCCGCTGACACCGGCATTGACCAGCTTGACCTTGGGGCCCAGCGACTTGGCCAGCAGTGCGGCCCAGCCCTTCTCGCGCGGCGGCTGGGCGGCATAGCCGGTCGTGATGGAGCCGCCGATGGTGGCGAGGGTGATGGGCTCGCCGGCGGCCAGCCGCTGCAAGACGGCCTGCAAGCGCGCATCTGCCTGGCTAACGGCTGGAAGCATCAAAGACAAAGCCAATCCCAATCCTTTCAACCAATTCATATCAACCTTTGGTGGCGCCCGCTTGCAGCCCCGCAACGAACTGCTTCTGGAAGAGCAGGAAGAGCACGACGGCCGGCAGCGACGCGAGCAGCGACCCGGCCATCAGCACGGCGGCCGACTGCGGGTTGAAGCTCAGGTCACCGGCCATCTTGCCGAGTTGCAGCGGCAGGGTCAGCGTGGCCGCGTCGTTGACGACGAGCAGCGGCCACAGGAAGTTGTTCCATTCGCCCACCGCGACAGGGATGGCGATGGCTGCCAGCGCTGGCCGCAGCATGGGCAGCACGACGCTCCACCAGATGCGCAGCGTGCCGGCGCCGTCCAGCGTTGCGGCGCTGATGAGTTCGTCGGGCACGCTCAACATGGCCTGGCGGAAGTAGAAGACGACGAAGGCCTTGGCCAGGCCTGGTACCAGCAAGGCGGCGTAGCTGTTGATCCAGCCGAGCTGCGCCACCGTCACGAAGTTGGGGACGATGGTCACCTCCCACGGCAACATCATCGACACCAGCAGGGCGCGGAACAGCCAGCGGCTGCCGGGGAAAGGCTTCTTCGTCAGCACGAAGGCGACGAGGGACGCGGCCAGCAGGCTCACGACCGTGACGACGACGGTGACGAGCAGGCTGTTGGCATAAAAGCGCAGGAAGCCGTGGCCGTCGACCTGCACCTGCAGGATGCCGGCGAGCTTGTCGGGGTCGGCGGTGGTACCGGCCCAGTCGGGGTTGAAGAAGTTGTGCGAGGTGGGCGCCTGGGGCAGCAGGGTGGGTGGCTGGCGCAGCAGCTCGGCCACGCTCTTGAAGGCGCCGATGGCCATCCAGTAGTAGGGCAGCAGCATGGCGGGCACCAGCAGCCACAGCGGTGCCTGGAGGAGGCGAGTCCACTTCATCGGTCGCCCTCCTTGCCGATCAGCTTGAGGTTGAGCCAGGTCAGGCCGAACAGCAGGGTCGTCAGCACCCAGGCGGCGGCCGAAGCCAGGCCGAGGTCGAGCTGGCGAAAGCCCCGATCGAAGAGATAGGTCACCAGCATCAGCGCCGAGTCCAGCGGGCCGCCCAGCGTCTCGACCGAGCCATAGAGCAGATAGGGCTCGTAGAAGACCTGGAAGCTGGCGATCATGCCGGTCACCGTCACATACACCAGCGTGGGCCGCAGGTTGGGCAGGGTGATGTGCAGCAACTGCTGCCAGCGCGAGGCGCCGTCCAGGCGCGCGGCCTGGTAGAGCTCTTCGGGAATGGCGCGCAGGCCGGCGACGAAGATGACGAGGTTGTAGCCCAGCACCGACCAGACGCCGACCAGCACCAGCACGGGCAACGTCCACTGCGGATCGCCCAGGAAGCGGGCGGGCTCCAGGCCGAAGGCCGCACGGATGCTGTTGAACAGGCCATAGGCCTCGGAGTTGGCCAGCCACTTCCAGGCCGAGATGGCGCCGACGCCGCCGGCCACGGCGGGCAGGAAGAAGGCCACGCGCACCCACTGGTGCAGGCGCGAGTTGCTGCCGAAGTTCAGCGCCAGCACGAGTCCCAGCAGCACGGCGATGACGGACACCGAGGCCATGTAGGCGGCGGTGTTGCCCAAGGCCGTCCAGAAGCGTTCGTCGGCAAAGAGCTCGGCGTAGTTGCGCAGGCCGACCCAGTTGGGAGCGTCGGTGGCGTGATAGTCGGTGAAGCTCAGCCACGCCGAGCGCAGCACGGGCCAGACGCCGAACAGGCCGAACAGCGCGAAAAAGGGCGCGACGAGCAGCATGTCCCGACCGTGGCGGCGCCAGATCATGGCTGTGCCCCCAGCGCGGCCAGCGCGCGGTTCATGACGGCAGCAGCGCGGCTCAATTCGGCTTGCGGGTCGCCACCGGTCAGCACGACGCGCTGCACGGCGCGGGTGACGATGTAGTCCTGCCGCATCCAGGCGGGGCAGGGCGGCGGGCCTTCGGCGTCGGCGAGTTGCAGGAGCAGCGCGTCGCGATTCGGCAGCGGCAGGCTGGCGATCTGGTCCTGCCTGCCCGAGGGCAGCCACATGCCGCCATAGGCCAGGGCCGCCTCGGCCATGCGGCGCGTGACCTCGGGCTGGTAGATGGTGCGCATGAAATCCAGCGCCAGCGCCCGGTTGGGTGAGAAGCGCGTGATGGCCAGCACCGTGCCGCCCAGCACCGCCGTGCGCTTGCCCGTCGGCCCCTTGGGCAGCGGCGCGGCGGCCCAGCGCCCGACCAGGCCTTTGTGCACCATGTCCATGCGCGACAGCAGCCAGGTGCCGGACTGCATCAGGCCATAGGCGCCGCTCTCCAGGCCACCGTCGGCATCGGGCCAGCTGTCGGTGGGCGCCTGCAGCTCCCGGTAGAGGCGGGCGTAGTAGGTCAGTGCGCGCACGGCMTCGGGGCTGTCGATGACGGCGCGCTGGCAGGTCGCGTCGTAGACCGCGCCGCCGGCCTGGCGCAGATAGGGATAGAAGCCCAGCCAGCTCGTGTTGCCCCATTGCTGCGCAAAGCCATGGCCCCGGGCGCGCAGCTCGCGGGCGGCGGTGATGAAGCCCTCCCAGTCGGCCGGGGCTTCGCGGAGCAGATCGCTGCGGTAGTACTGCAACTGCACATGCATGTCGAAGGGCGCGCCGTAGAGGCGGCCGTCCGCGCGGCGGATCGCGCGCAGGGCGCCGGGGTTGGCGTGTTGTTCGAGCTGGCGGGCGAGATCGGGCGCCGCCTCGTTCAGGTCCACCAGCGCGCCCTTGGCGCCCAGCGCGATTGCATAGGACGTGCTGCCCGTCACCAGGTCGGGCCCGCGCCGGCTGGCCAGCGCGGCGGAGTACTTGGTCATCGCGTCCGCCCAGGGCACGTCGCGCACTTCGACGGCGACGCCGGGGTGGGCGGTGCTGAAGGCCGCGACGGCCGGCTGCATGACCTGGGGCGTCTTGTCGTCGCCCACCATCCAGATGACCAGGCGCCCGGCCAGGGCCTGCCCGCAGGCGAGGGCGAGGCAGAGCGAGAGGCTGAGCTTGACGAGGAGCGGGGGGCGGCGCACGGCGGCGGAATTGCGATGATGTTTAGTAAACGAAATGATTATCCGCAGTTCGGAACGGCGAAAACAGCGTTGTCTACCTGCAATTTGTCGGTGCTATCCCTGATCGCGGTCCGTTTGACGACGAAACAAAATGCGCAACAAATTAATGTTTAGCGGCAAGCGCAAGGCGCACCGCGAGGACCTCGACAGCAGTGATCTCCGAACGCTTGATCGATCTACATGAGGGCTGGCAACTCGCCGAGGCGCCGCTTGGCGCCGATGCGCGAGCCATGTCTGCGCTGCCCGACGCGGCCTGGCTGCCGGCTGTCGTTCCCGGCACGGCCCACGGCGCGCTGCTGGCGGCCGGCCGCATTCCCGATCCCTTCTACGGCATGAACGAGGCCGAGGTGCGCTGGGTCGGCGAGCGCCGCTGGGCCTGGCGGCTTGCCTTCGACGCCGGCGAGCTGGCCGACCATGAGGACCTGGTCTTCGAGGGCCTGGACACCTGGTGCAGCGTCTGGCTCAACGGCGAGCGCCTGCTGGAGTCCGACAACATGTTCGTGCCGCGCCGTGTCGACGTGCGCCGCCGCCTGCTGCCCGGGCGCAACGAGCTGTTGCTGTGCTTCGAGCCGCCGCTGGCCAGCGCTCGCGAGGTGGAGGCCGTGCACGGCAAGCGCGCGCTGTGGAATGGCGACAGCGCCCGCCTGCACGCCCGCAAGGCGCAGTACCACTTCGGCTGGGACTGGGGCCCCGAGCTCCTCGTCAGCGGCCCCTGGCGCGCGGTGCGCCGGCACAGCTGGGCGGCGCGCATCGATGACCTGCACTGCCGCAGCGAGGTGGACGTGGCCAGCCGGCGCGCGACGCTGCAGGTCTCGGCCCGACCTGCCGGCGGCGCGGGCCTGCGCTGCAGCTTCGAATTGCGGGACGCCGAGGGCCGCAGCGTGGCCCGCCAGACGGTGCCGGCCGACGCGGCGCGGGCGACGCTGAATGTCGACGCTGCCCACCTGTGGTGGCCGCGCGGCCTGGGCGGGCAGCCGCTGTACACGCTGGTGGTGAGCCTGCTGGACGGCGAGCAGGTGGTGGCGCAGGACAGCCGACGCATCGGGCTGCGCACGCTGCGCCTCGTGCAGGCCGCGGTTGAAGGCGAGGCGGGCAGCAGCTTCCATTTCGAGGTCAACGGCCAGGCCTTCTTTGCCGGTGGCGCGAACTGGATTCCGGACGACAACCTGCTGGAGCGCATCACGCCCGCGCGCTACCGCGAACGTGTGGCCCAGGCCGCCGACGCCAACATGAACATGCTGCGCGTCTGGGGCGGCGGCATCTACGAGCACGAAGCCTTCTACGAGGCCTGTGATGAGCAGGGCCTGCTGGTCTGGCAGGACTTCATGTTCGCCTGCGGCCTCTACCCGGCCAATGCCGACTACCTGGCCAGCGTGCGCGCCGAGGCCGAAGCCGCCGTGAAGCGGCTGCGCCACCACGCCTGCATGGCGCTCTGGTGCGGCAACAACGAGGACTACATGCTGGCCGAGTCCGTCGGCCTGGCCGGCCCCGGCGTGCCGGCGGAGCGCTTCGAGGCACGTGCCATCTACGAGGGACTGCTGCCGGCGGTCTGCGCAGCGCTGGACCCCGACACCGCCTACTGGCCGGGCAGCCCTTTCACACCCGGCGACGGCGCCAAGTCCTCCGACGTGACCGTGGGCGATCGCCACAGCTGGGAGGTCTGGCACCAGCAGATGCTGCCCTACCAGCGCTATGGCGACGTGCAGGCACGCTTCGTCAGCGAGTTCGGCATGCAGTCGCATCCGTCGCTGGCGCTGCTCGAATCGGTGCTGCCCGAAGCCGAGCGCTTCCCCGAGAGCCGCACGGTGCAATGGCACAACAAGGCCGGCTCGGCCGCCGGGCCGGACGGGCACAGGCGCCTGTCGGTCTATCTGGCCGACAACCTGCGCGTCGGCGGCACCTTGGCGGATCACGTCTATGCGACGCAGTTCGTGCAGGCGGAGGCCATGCGCGTGGCTTACCAGGACTTCCGCCGCCGCTGGCAGCGGCCCGGCGCGCGCGCCGTGGGCGGCGCCCTGGTCTGGCAGCTGAACGACTGCTGGCCGGTGACGAGTTGGGCGCTGATCGACTCGGCGGGCACCGTCAAGCCGGCCTGGCATGCGGTGCGCCGCGCATTGGCGCCGCTGGCGGTGGCGGTGCGGTTGGAGAGCGGCCAGGCGCGGCTGGCGGTGATGAACGGCCACGCTGACAGCGTTGCCCTGACGCTGCAGCTGCGCGTGTTCGCCATGGATGGGCGACAACTGGCCAGTACGCGCGTCTTGCAAGCGGTTCCAGCTTCGACCAGCGTCGAGGCGACCCAGCCATTGCCGAGCCTCGACGAGCCCGTTGTCGCCGAGCTGTGCGCTCTGGATGGCGACGGCCGCGAGCTGGCGCGCGACTGCGCCTGGACCGAGCCCTTCAAGTTCTACCGACTGGCCGGCGCCCGCCTCGCCATCGAGGCCGACGGCCAGACCCTGCGCCTGAGTTGCGACCGGCCCGTCAAGGGTCTGTGGCTGCAGCACCAGGGCCTGGCCGTGGCCGACAACTTCATCGACCTGGTGCCTGGAACCGAACGCCGGGTTGATTCAAGGATAGCGCTACCAAATGCATTGGAAGCGCTTGCACTCGAGCTGCCGTTGCAGCAGATCCACCTGCGGAGAAAGGGGGCGTGAATGCAGGAGAAATGCGTACATCCCCTATCCCTAGTAGTCCCGATGCTGGATTGCATGATGATTGTTAGCGTTACCAAATACCTGCGACATAGAAATCAGCAGGACCGACACGAAGCCCGCAAGGGCTGAATGTTTCCCACCAAAGAGGAGCCAAGAGAATGAGACATTTCAAGAGGACAACGCTGTCCCTGGCGGCCGTTCAGGCGCTGGTCTGGGCAGCCACGCCGGCGCTGGCGCAGAACACCCCAGCACCTGCTGCGGCTGCAGCGCCGGGGACGAATTCGCCCCAGGCGCTGGAGACTGTGGTCGTTTCGGGGCGCCGCGCCGCCCTCGCGTCGGCGCAGAAGCTCAAACAGGACTCCGACGAGATCGTCGACTCGGTCGTCGCCGATGAGATCGGCAAACTGCCCGATCGCTCGGTGTCGGAGGTGCTGCAGCGCATCGTCGGCGCCACGATGTCGCGCGTGTCGTCCTCCAACGACCCCGTGCACTTCTCGGTCGAGGGCTCGGGCGTCAACATCCGCGGCCTCACCTACGTCAGCTCGACGCTGAACGGCCGCGAGACCTTCAGTGCCAACCAGGGTCGCACGCTGGGCTTCGAAGACGTGCCGCCCGAGCTGATGGCCGGCGTGGACGTCTACAAGAACCCGTCGGCCGAGCAGATCGAAGGCGCCATCGGCGGCCTGGTGAACCTGCGCACGGCCCTGCCTTTCGACTTCCCCGGCTTCAAGGGCTCCATCTCTCTGGACGTCTCGCGCAACAGCCTGGCCAAGAAGAACAAGCCCAGCATCTCGGGCCTGCTGTCCAACACCTGGAACACCGACGCGGGCAAGTTCGGCGCCTTGATCGACGTGGCGCATTCGCTGAGCTCCAACCGCACCGACGGTTTGGTGCTGGACCCGTTCTACAAGGCCACGCCGACCGACACGACCTGGTACTCGCGCGACATGTCGTGGAAGCAGCAGTTCTACGACCGCACCCGCGACGGCCTCTACGGCGCGCTGCAGTGGAAGAAGGACAACGTCGAGTCCTCGCTGACCTTCTTCCGCTCCAAGTTCAAGTTCAACTGGAACGAGAACAACGTCAGCGCCCAGGTCGACCCCTACAACGTCGTCGTGCTGGACGGCACTTACGACGCCAATGGCGTGATGACCAAGGGTGTGCTGACCGGCAAGAAGGACGCCAACGGCAACTACACCGGCCTGGAAGTCGAGAACCAGACGCGCTACTCCAAGCGCAACTCCCAGACCGACGAACTGGCCTGGAAGATTGCCGGCAAGGTCAACGATCAGCTCACGCTGACTTCGGACTTCCAGTACATCAAGTCCAAGACCAACAACTTCGACTCGACGGTCGGTACCGCCGTGTCGCTGCCCAAGGAAACGGTGGACTACACCGGCTCCATGCCGCGCCTGGTGTTCGACGCCAGCGACATGGCCATCCTCAACGATCCCAGCAAGTACTACTGGGCCATGATGATGGACCACCTGGACAAGGGCAAAGGCACGCAGAAGTCCTGGAAGGGCGATGCGCGCTGGGTCTTCCACGACAACAAGATCCTCAACGACCTGCGCGTGGGCGTGCGCATTGCCAAGCGTGATGCCGAGACCATCAACAGCAACCCGAGCTACAACTGGGCGAGCATCACGCATGCTTGGCAGTTGGGCTGGAACATCGGCGACCTGGCCTACATCACCAAGGCGCCTGACATCCCCACTTACAAGAACACCTACGGCGACTTCATGGGCGGTGGCAAGGCCAACCTTCCTTCGCTGTATTTCCCGGCGGCTTCGGTGGCGTTCGACTGGCCCAACAGCTACAACAAGCTGCACCAGCTCTACCTGAACGAATGCCACGCCTTCGAGTCTGCCTGGAACGGCGCGGGCTGCCCGCAGCAGGCCAGCAGCATTCAGGTTGGTGCCTGGAAGCCAACGTCCTTCGGCACCGATCCAGCCGGCCGCAACACCCAGGCCGAGACCACGACCGCGGGCTACGCGCAACTGCGCTTCTCATTCGACGAGGTCGGTTTGCCTGTCGACGGCAATGTAGGCCTGCGCGCGGTTCATACCAAGAACGAGGCCGACGGCTACACCATCCTGACCACGCAAGCCGCGCCACCCGGTGCGGTCGGCGTGGCCGTGCCGGTGCTGACGCCGTTCGCCAAGGAGCAGAACTTCAATCAGAGCTTCACGGACTGGCTGCCCAGCCTGAACCTGAAGTGGAAGGTCGCGCCGGACCTGCAGTTCCGCTTCGCTGCGTCAAAGGCCCTGGCACGCCCGCAGTTCAGCCAGATGCAGGGCTTCCTGCAGATGACGCAGACCATCGAGGTGGATGCGCAAAGCGTTCCGCCGAACGTCAAGAAGGTCAACCTGACCGGTACGGCAAGCGGCAACCCCACGCTCAAGCCGATTCGGTCGGACCAGGAGGACATCACGGCCGAGTGGTACTTCGCCAAGAACGGCTCGTTCACGACGGCGGTCTTCAACAAGAACCTGAAGGACATCATCGTCAACCAGGCCTTCAACCGCACGGTCAATGACGCCAGCGGCAAGCCGGTCAACTTCGTGCTGAACGGCCCGGTCAACGGTGCCAAGGGCTATGCGCGCGGCGTGGAGATGGCCTACCAGCAGTATTTCGAGAACCTGCCCAATCTGTTGCAGGGCCTCGGTCTGCAAGCCAACTACACCTACGTGGACAGCAAGGTCAAGCGCTACAACGCGGTGTACACGGGCTACTGCTCGCCCGGCGCAGGCCAGGACAACCTGAACCTGTATATCAACGGCTGCGATACCGATGGCCGCTCCTTTGGCGACATGCCGCTGGACAACCTGTCGAAAAACACCTTCAACATCGCGCTGCTCTACGACCGTGGTCCGGTCTCTGCCCGCATTGCCTACAACTACCGCGGCAAATACCTCTACGGCGTGGCGCTGAACTCCGACAACACCGGCCCCAACCAGACCAATGCGCTAGACACCAACCCGGCGAGCGCCAACTTTGGTCAGCACAACCTGCCCGTGGGCCTGCCGCTTTGGGCTGACGGCTATGGACAGGTCGACGCAGGTCTGCACCTGAAGATCGGCAACGATCTGTCTCTGGGTTTCGATGCCACCAACCTGACGAACAAGACGTACAAGCAGATCATGCAGCAGCACATCGGCATGATCGGCCACAACTACTTCACGTCGGGCCGTGGCTATCGCCTCAGCGCGCAGTACAGCTTCTGACCCCATGGGGCCGGCCAGACCCGGCTCCAACACAGAGAAAGGGCACCGCTTGCGGTGCCCTTTTGCTTGGTGATCGGTGAACGCCGGACATGGCCTGATTCACGTCGTCCCTAGGGGGATACGGCCTGAGCTGCCATGCCTAGACTGCCTCGGCGGTTGTCTATGCCGTCTGTGGAAACGGGAGCCCTTCATGAACGAGACGACTCAACTGCGGTCGCGGTTGTCGCTGGCTGCCATCTGTGCGGGCTTGTTGGCCGGTGCGCCAGCGCATGCCACCGGACAAATCGGCGGCGTCATCAGCACCTCGTTCGCAGAGGCCTTCGGTGCCTGCAACAAGTCCGCGATCGTGCCGCTGGACACCGCCCAGGACACCTTTTCGCTCAGTCTCACGGCGCCCTGCGCGGCTGGTTCCGCAGGCGGCACCCTGAAGGGAGCCGCAGCCTCAGGTTCCGCCGGTCTGATGGTGTACGCGACGGGCACCGGCGCCGTTGCGTCGATGGTCTCCCTGATGGACCTCTGGCTCCTGACTCCTCCTGCGGGCACGCTGCCCGGCGACTATCTGATCCCAGTGCACCTGCATGTCGACGGCACCGTTTCAGCCGGCGCGACGTCGCAGCGTCCGTCTTTTCTCGAGTACAGCCTGAACTTGTCGAACCTTTATGGTGGCTCTGGTCCGGCGACCGCCTTCTCCGCCAACGGCAGCGTGGCGGGCGTCGGCGC
Source organism: Roseateles sp. P1_C1_2 (assembly GCF_056406535.1). Lineage (NCBI taxonomy): Bacteria > Pseudomonadati > Pseudomonadota > Betaproteobacteria > Burkholderiales > Sphaerotilaceae > Roseateles > Roseateles sp. P1_C1_2. Next base: position 141,388 of record NZ_JBFUAB010000001.1, on the reverse strand, counting down.
CTACGCGAAAACCTTCGACAGCGCATTGAGCGTGCACTACTTCGGCCCCGGCGCCGGCTTGCAGACCACCGTCCTGACGACGGTGCAGATGACGGTCTTCCAGCTCGAACACGGCACCGTCGATTTCTACAACACGGCCTTTGCGGCGCTTGACCTGCCGGCCGGCTGGACCGCGGTGACTTCGTCGGGCCTGCCGGTGGTGTCCGCCGTTCCCGAGCCGGGCACTGCATTGCTGGCGCTGTGTGGCGCGGTTGCGTTCGCCGCCCGCCGTCGCCGCCTGTGGACGGCCTGAGCTGCAACGGCTCAGAGCGGCGCGGCCGGGCAGTAGCGGCGGATGAACTCGGCGTGTTCCGGCATCACGGCCACGCACTGCGCAATGGTGTCGGACACGCCCTTGAAATAGGCGGCCGTCTCCTCCACGCCCTGCAGTTCGGCCAGCGCCAGCCAGCCCTTGGGGCGCAGGTTCTGGCCCTCCATGACCGCCAGCCAACTGGGTTCGCGGAACAGGTCGCCCTTCACGTCGGCGAGGCGCCCGCTAGCTGCATACAGGGCCATGCGCCAACAGAGCTTCTCGGGAATGGCCATGGCCGCGCAGGCCTTCCAGAATTCGCTGTCATCGCGCTGGTTCAAGTGATAGTGCAGCACGATGAAATCGCGCACGTACTCGTAGCGCTCACGGCTCTGGCGGTTGTATTCGGCGATCTCCAGCGCATCGAAGCCGCTGTGCGGGAAGGCCTCGATCAGTTTGGCCACGCCCATCTGGATCAGGTGCAGGGCCGTCGACTCCAGCGGCTCGACGAAACCGGCCGACATGCCGATGGCGACGACATTGCGCCGCCAGGCTTCCTGGCGCATGCCGGTGCGGAACTTGATGATCCGCGGGTCGGCGAGCGGTTGGCCGTCGATGTTCTCAAGCAGCACGCCGGCCGCCTCGTCATCGCTGACATGCCGGCTCGAATAGACATGACCATTGCCGACGCGGTGCTGCAGCGGGATGCGCCACTGCCAGCCCGCCCGGTGCGCCGTCGCTCGCGTGTAGGGCGGCAGCGGGGAAGTGCTTTCGCTGGGAACGGCCACGGCACGGTCGCAGGGCAGCCAGTGACTCCAGTCCTCGAAGCCGGTGCCCAGGGCCTTCTCGATCAGCAGGCTGGCAAAGCCTGAGCAGTCGAGGAAAAGGTCGCCCTCCACCASCTCGCCGCTCTCCATCTGCACGGCGCGCACATGGCCTTCGGTTGGCCCCGGCTCCTCGTTGAGCAGCGCGCGCACGACCTTGCCCTCGGTGCGGCGCACGCCGCGCGCCTCGCTCAGGGCACGCAGGTGCTTTGCGTACAGCGAGGCATCGAAGTGGTAGGCATAGCCGAGCGCTTCCAGCGGCGAGCCCTTCATGTCGGGCCGCGGCAGCATGAAGCGATTCGCCTTGGCCGCCATGTTGGAGATGACGTAGGCGTCCAGCGGCAGCGCACGGCCTGCGGCGCGCAGGCGCAGCCAGTATTGCGAGAAGTCCACCGGCCACAGTGCCTCGCGGCCGACACCACCAAAGCCGTGGAAGTAGCGCTCGCCTTGCCGGCCCCAGTTGACGAATTCAATGCCGAGCTTGAAGGTCCCTTGCGTCGCCTTCAGGAAGTTGGCCTCGTCGATCTTGGCCAGGCCGTTGAACATGCGGATCGGCGGGATGGTCGCCTCGCCGACGCCGATGATGCCGATCTCGTCGGACTCGACAAGGCGGATCTCATACGGGGGCTTGAGTACGGCGCTCAGCGCGGCCGCCGACATCCAGCCGGCGGCTCCGCCGCCGACGATCACCACGCGCTTCAGGGGCTTGGCCCAGTTGTCCATTCGATGTCTTTCGTCTGCGTGGCGCACAGTCTAGGCAGGCAGCCGTGAGCGCAGATAGCTGTCGTGGTCGGGCATGCGCGCCGCTAGCGCTGCGATCGCCTGATGGCGCTCGGCCAGATAGCGCGCCGCCAATTCCGCCGGCATCTCGTCCGGCCAGGGGCTGCGGCGCCGCGGCCAGTCGCCCATGCCGGCGTGGATGGCCAGCCAGCTCGACGTGTCGAAGGCTTCGTTGTCGTAGGCATGCAGGGTGCCGGTCTCGCGCCAGGCATGCAGTTTGTAGTCCAGCGACTCGGGCAGGGGCATGCTCGTGAGCGTGCGCCAGAACTCGCTGTCGCGGCGCTCGCTCAAGGCGTAGTGCAGGATGATGAAGTCACGGATGCGCTGGTATTGGCGCAGCTGCTGCACATTGAAGCCGACCGCGGCCTGCGCGTGGTCGGCCTCGCCGAGCAGCGGGATGAGGCGGCCCAGCGCGTTGTGCACCATGAAGATGGCGGTGGACTCCAGCGGCTCCAGGAAGCCTGCGGCCAGGCCGATGGCGACGACGTTCTTGACCCAGAAGCGCTCGCGGTGGCCGGTGCGAAAACGCAGCAGTCGCGGTTCGGCCAGCAGGGGCGCGTCGAGCTGGGCCAGCAGCTGCTCGCGGGCGCGGCCCTCGTCGATGAAGCGGCTGCTGAACACATGGCCGTTGCCGGTGCGGTCCTGCAGAGGGATGCGCCAGGCCCAGCCGGCCTCCAGCGCCGTCGAGCGGGTGAAGGGTGCCAGGCCACCGGGTGCGCGCTTTGTGGGCACGGCCCAGGCACGGTCGACCGGCAGCCAGTGGCCGTAGTCAACGAAGCGCTGCTCCAGCGTCTGGCCAATCAGCAGGGAGGCCAGGCCCGAGCAGTCGATGAAGAGATCGCCTGCGACCTCGCGCCCATCCGCAAGACGCAGCGCGCGCACGCGGCCGTCCTCGTGGCGGTCGACGCCGACGACGCGCCCCTCCGTGCGCAGCGCGCCGCGACCCTCGGCCAGGCGGCGCAGGAAGGCGGCGTAGAGCGTCGCATCGAAGTGGTAGGCGTAGGTGTAGCGCGAGGCCAGGCCCTGATCGCCCTCGGCCGGGCGGCAGAAGCGGCCCTGGCTGGCCATCACCGTGGGCAGGCAAAACTCACCGAGAGGCGTGCCGGGCTTGGCCTGCAGGCGCTGCAGCTGGCCCCACAGCGCCATCGGGCCGTCGAGGTGGCCAAAGTCGCCGAAGGTGTGGAAGTAGTGCTCGCCGCGCTGCTTCCAGTCGCAGAACTGGATGCCGAGCTTGTAGCTGCCGCGCGTGGCGGCGAGGAAGTCGGCCTCGTCAATGCCGAGGATGTCGTTGAACTGACGGATCGACGGGAAGGTGGCCTCGCCGACGCCGATGATGCCGATCTCTTCCGACTCGATCAGCTCGATGGTGACACCGCGCAGCCCCGTCGTCAGCGCGGCGGCCGCCATCCAGCCGGCGGAGCCGCCGCCGAGAATGACGATGCGCCGAACCACGGCCATTGCTTCAACGCGCTGCAGCGCGCTCCCTGAGGAAGTCCGCATAGGCCAGCGCGCTGCGCTTGAGCGTGCGCTGCTGGGTCTCGAAGTCCACATGCACCAGGCCGAAGCGGCGTTCGTAGCCGAAGGCCCATTCGAAGTTGTCCATCAACGACCAGATGAAATAGCCGCGCACGTCCACACCTTTGTCCATGGCTCGCGAGCATGCCGCGAAATGGGCCTTGATATAGGCCTGGCGTTGCAGATCGTCGACCTCGTCGCCGCTGACCGTGTCGTGGCTCGACATGCCGTTTTCGGTGATGTAGAGCGGCGGCAGATTGGCGTAGTCGCGCATGAAGGCCTCGAACAGATCCTGCAGGCCCTGGGGATAGACCTCCCAATCCATCGTCGTGCGCTCGACCTCGGGGTGGCGCACCCAATCCATCGTGTCCGCTCCCTTGGAGCGCAGCACGGCGCGGCTGTAGTAGTTGATGCCGAGGTAGTCGATGGGGCGCCGGATGATGTCCATGTCTCCGGGCAGCACCAGCGGCTCGCAGCCCTTCCACAGCCGCCACAGGTCGGCCGGGTATTCGCCCTTGAGCAACGGGTCCAGCACCCAGCGGTTCTGGTAGGCCTCGAACAGCGAGGCGGCATCGCGGTCCGCGGCCGTGTCGGCGTCGGCATAGCCCGGTGCGCAGTTGGCGACGATGCCGTGCAGGGCCTGCGGCGCGTTGGCGCGCAGCGCCGGCAGGGCCAGGCCGTGGCCGAGCAGTAGATGGTGCATGGCCTGGGCGGCCCAGCGGTTTGATTTGAGGCCGGGCGCGTGGTGGCCGTCGCCATAGCCGAGATAGGCCGAGCACCAGGGCTCGTTGTGCGTCGTCCAGGCGGCCACATCACCGTGGCCGGCCAGCTCGCGGCTCATCAGGTCGGCGTAGTCGGCAAAGCGGTAAGCGGTCTCGCGGTTCAGCCAGCCGCCCTTGTCCTCCAGATGCTGGGGCAGGTCCCAGTGGTAGAGCGTCACGAAGGCCTTGATGCCGCGCTCCGCGAGGCCGTCGAGCAGGCGTTTGTAGAAGGCTATGCCCTTCGCGTTGGGGCGGCCGGCTTCGTCCATCACGCGCGGCCAGGCAATGGAGAAACGGTAGGCGTCGACACCCAGGCGCTTCAGGATGTCCAGGTCCTGCTCGAAGCGGTGGTAGTGGTCACAGGCGACGGCGCCGTTCTCGCCGCGCAGCACCTTGCCGGGCGTGGCGCAGAAGCGGTCCCAGATGGATTCGAGGCGACCGTCCTCATGCGCGGCACCCTCGATCTGGTAGGACGAGGTGCCGGCGCCGAAGATGAAGCCGGGGCGGCGCATGGCCGAGCCGGGCGGCGGTGCGACGAGGTCGGCCAGGGAGGTGGGGGGCGGGGTCAGGTCCATAGGGGCTCAGGCAGAGGTCGGCAGCGCATGCAGGGCGGTGCGCCAGGGTTGCAGGGCAAGGGGTTCGGTGGGCAGGGGGCCACGCACGCCGCAAATGAAGGAGGCGTAGCGATTCGCCAGGGCCAGCGTGGCGGGCAGGTCGCGCCCGAGGGCAAGGCCGGCCAGCAGCAGCGCGGTGAAGGCGTCGCCGGCGCCGACGGTGTCGACCATGCGTGGCTGGATGACGCCGGCGCCCTGGGCCAGCAGCACGCCGCCCGGTGCGTAGAAGCGCCAGCCGCTGGCGCCGCAGGTCAGCACCAGGCGCTGCAGCGCAAAGCGCGCCATCAGCGCGCCGGCGCGGCCCACGTCATCGGCTGCGGCGCAGTCGAACCAGCCGGCCAACTGCGCCAGTTCCTCGTCATTCACCTTGACCCAGTCGGCCAGCATCAGCGACTCGGCGGCCAGCAGCCGCGTCTGATCGCCGGGTCGCAGGTTCAGGTCGAGAAAGCGCGCGCCCGCAAAGGGCTTGACCAGCGCACGCAGCGAGGCGCGCGAGACGGGCAGGCGCTGCGCGAGGCTGCCGAAGTAGACCCACGCCGCGGCTGTTTCGGCCAGGTGAGGGCGGGCCGCCTCGGCGTCGATATGGTCCCAGGCGGCGTCGCCATGGATCTCGAAGCGGTGGCCGCCGGGGCCCTCGTGCACGCTGACGCGGCCGGTGGCGTGCTGCAGGTCGCGCTGCACGCCGGCGCTGTCCAGGCCATAGCGGCGTGCGCTGTCGAGCACGAGGCGGCCGTTGTCGTCCTCCGCGCCGATGCGGCTGATGAACAAGGCTGGCGCGCCCAGGGCCGCCAGCGAGCGCGCCACATTGAAGGGTGCGCCGCCCGCGACCGGGCCGTCATGGAATTCGTCGACCAGGGCTTCGCCGAGGACGGCGATGGGGCAGGGGGGCATGTCGGCGGTGCTTGGCGCGTGGTTTGGAAATATTCTATGCAACAGCGATTGTTTAGTGAACAATCTCCAACCTAGGTTTTGCCCCCGGTCCAGCGTGTGGCAGGGGCTCCCTGGGCGCCGATGACACAATCGCGCCCGATTCGGGGTGCTAAACAACAGCGGGAGCGCGGGCAATGGCCGACAAGGGAGTGACGATTCGCGAACTGGCCGAGGCCGCGGGCGTGTCCATCGGGACGGTGTCGCGCGCGCTGAAGGGCCAGCCCGGCCTGTCGGAGCAGACCCGCGCCCAGGTGCTCGGCGTGGCCCAGCAAATGGGCTATGACGTGGGCAAGCTGCGCACCGGCAAGCCGCGCCGCATGCTCTTCCTGTACAGCCGCAGCATCGGTTCGCTGGCGAACAACCCCTTCTATTCCTATGTGCTGCACGGTGCCGAGACGGCCTGCCGCGAGGCCGGCGTGCCGCTGAGCATCATGTCGGTGCTGGCGGGCGATGACGTGGCCGGCCAGGTGCGTCGCCACGAGGCCGATGCGCTGCTCGGCGCCGGCTACTTCGACCCCGAGGCCATGGAGGCCATCCGCCGCTGCGAGGTGCCGCTGGTGCTGGTGGACCACTTCTACCCAGGCGTGCGCTGCGTCAACGACGACAACCAGCTCGGCGCCTGGCTGGCAACGCGCCATCTGCTGGAGGGCCAGTCCCAGCGCATCGCCGCCATCTTCGGGCCGCTGGCCCACTACTCCACCTCGCTGCGCGCCAAGGGCTTCCGCCGCGCGCTGTTCGAGGCCGGCCGGCTGTTCGACCCCGACTACGAAGTCACGCTGGACCCGGCGCTGGAATACCGCGATGCCGGTCGCGACGCGATGAGCCGCCTGCTGGCCCTGCCCCAGCCGCCCGATGCCGTCTTCGCCTACAACGACTCGACGGCCATGTTCGCCATCGAGGTCTGCCACGAACGCGGCCTGCGCGTGCCCGAGGACATCCGCTTCATCGGCTACGACGACATCGAGGAGGCCGCCCGCAACAAGCCGCCGCTGTCCACCGTGAAGATGGACAAGGAGGCCCTGGGCAACGTCGCCGCGCGCGCCCTCATCGAGGGCGATATCGCGCCCAGCGACGCGTCGCTGCCGGTCGAACTGGTGGTGCGTGAGAGCTCGATGGTCGCGCCTGCGGCGGAGGCCGAGGCTGCGCCAAGGAAAGCCAGGCGCAAGACCGCCACCGCCTAGGTAGTTGCACCGCCTTTCGTTCGACCGATCAACGAACGAAAATAAGACTGTTTACTAAAAATCAGCCGCGTGACCAGCGCGGCGAAGGAGACAGTCTTGATCGCCGATCCCGAAGGGGCTGCCATGCCTCCCGTGCAGCGCCCTGCCGCCGCGTCGCCGGCTGCGACGCCGGCACCCGACCGCGTACCTGCGCGGCAGAAGATCGGCTTCGGCCTCGGCTCCTTCCTCGACATGTGGGGCCACTGGCTCTACCAGTCGCTGGTCTTCCACGTCTTCAACATCTTCCTGGGCGTTGCACCGGGGCTGATCTCGATGGCGCTGGGCATCAAGATCGTCGCGGACGCCGTCTCCGACGCGATGTTCGGCTGGATCTCCGACAACACCCGCACCCGCTGGGGGCGTCGGCGGCCCTTCATGCTGGTGGGTGGCGTGCTGGCAGGCATTGGCCTGCCGCTGATGTTTGCCGTCGGCCGTGGCTGGACGGACACCGAGTACTTCATCTTCATCGTCGTCTCGACCTGCCTCTACGCGCCGGTCATGAGCTGCTTCGCCATGCCCTGGAACAGCCTGGGCGCCGAGATGACGCCGGGCTACCACGAGCGCACGCGCGTGATGTCCATCAAGAACGCGATCCAGAAGATCCCCGAGCTGGCGATGTTCGTCGCCGCCCAGTTCACGACGCTTGCCTTCTTCAACGACGCGAGCGGCAAGCCCGACATCCTGTACGGCGCCCAGGTCTATACCGCCATCCTGGGCAGCATCATGGTCGTCGTGTCGGTGCTGATCTTCTCGCTGACGCGTGAGCGCTACTACGAGAGCTTCGTTGCGCAGAGCCGGCAGCGCGTGCCCTTCAAGGACACCCTCTACCGCACGCTGAAGAACCGTCCCTTCCGCCTGATGCTGGGCACCATGCTGACCTACAACATGGCCACGGCCATGGTCGGCCTGCTGGGCTACTACGCCACCGTCTACTACGTCTGCGGCGGCAACCTCGTCGAGGCCACCAAATGGAACTCGCTGATGGGCGTGGCCGGCCTCGTCAGTGGGCTCATCGGCATCACTTTCGCCGGCTGGGTGGCCCGGCGCCGGGGCAAGCGCAATGCGTTGATGACCGTGCTGTGGCTGGGCATTGCCGCTTTTATCGGCGACTGGTTCTTCTACAACCCCAGCCTGCCCTGGCTGCAGCTGTTCGCCAGCGGCGGCGTGGCCTTCATCGGCGCCGGTTTCTGGACGATCTACGGCTCGGCCATGGCCGACGTCATCGACCACGACGAACTCTCGAGCGGCCAGCGCCGCGAGGGTTCGTTTGCGGCCTGCGGCTCGTGGATCTCCAAAGTCGGCCAAGCCCTGGGCAGCAGCGCCTCGGGCTGGGTGCTGATGTTCACCGGCTTCGACGTCAAGCTGCCCGCGCAGGGCGAAGACGCCATCCTGCTGATCCGCCTCTGCCTGTCTGGCATTCCCATCGTGGGCCTGCTGGTCGCTCTGTTCATCGTGTCGCGCTACTTCCTGACGGAGCAGCGCATGCACGAGATTCGCGCCACGCTCGAAGCGCGCCGCGGCACCGTCTGACTTTTTTCGGAGTTTTCGCCATGACTTCAACCTGGCACGGCCGCGCATTGCTGGCCCTGTCGACCTGCGTCTGCATTGCCGGCGCCCAGGCCGCCCCGCACGAGACGCTGAAACTCGACGCCCCCAAGCCCAATCTCGCGCCCACACCGCCAATGGGCTGGAACTCCTGGAACAAGTTCGCCTGCAATGTGTCGGAGCAGCTGATCCGCCAGCAGGCCGACGCCATGGTGGCCTCCGGCATGAAGGCGGCCGGCTACACCTACATCGTCATCGACGACTGCTGGCAGAAGAGCCGCGACGCCGACGGCAACATCCAGGCCGACCCCGAGCGCTTCCCGTCGGGCATGAAGGCCCTGGCCGACTATGTGCACAGCAAAGGGCTGAAGTTCGGGCTCTATTCCGACGCCGGCTCGCTGACCTGCGGTGGCCGCCCCGGCAGCGCCGGCCATGAATTCCAGGATGCGCGCCAGTACGCCAAATGGGGCGTGGACTGGCTGAAGTACGACTGGTGCTACACCGGCCCGCGCAACCCCGAGGCGGCCTACACCATCATGGCCAAGGCCCTGCGCGAATCGGGCCGTGACATCGTGCTGTCCATCTGCGAATGGGGCTCGAGCCAGCCCGGCCGCTGGGCCCACCCGATCGGTCACCTGTGGCGCACCACGGGCGACATCTGGGATGCCTGGAAGGGCAAGAAGGAGTGGTCGCACGGCCTGCTGGACATCATCGACATGAACGCCGATCTGTGGACCGATGCTGCCCCCAACGGCTGGAACGATCCCGACATGCTGGAGGTCGGCAACGGCGGCATGACGACGACGGAGTACGAGAGCCACTTCTCCATCTGGGCCATGCTGGCCGCGCCGCTGGTCGCAGGCAACGACATGGCGAAGATGGATGAGGCGACCAAGCGCATCCTGACCAATGCCGAGGTCATCAAGGTCGATCAGGACCCGCTGGGCCGCCAGGGCCGGCGCATCTGGCGCCAGGGCGACCTGGAGGTCTGGGTGCGCACGCTGGCCGGCGGCGACCGCGCGGCGGTGCTCTTCAATCGCAGCGAGAAGCCGGCCGACATCAAGGTCACGTGGGATCAGCTCGACCTTCCGCCCAGGCTCAAGGCCGAGGTGCACGATCTGTGGTCAGGCAAGAAGACCCGCGGCGTGTCAGGCGAGTTGGGTGGTCGCGTCGCGCCTCATGGCGTGCTGATGGTGCGCATCACCCCGGCGCCCTGAGCGTCTGCACCAGCAAGCGCTGCAGGCTGTCCACGGCCTTGTTGCCCTTGGAGGCCTGGCTGCGGTAGACGGCCACCTCCATGGGCTCCAGCGGGCCCAGGCCCTGCTCGGCACCGAGCAACTGCAGATGTGCTGGCACACTGCATTGCGTCAGCACGGCCACTGCGATCCCGCTTTCGACGGCGGCAATCTGCCCCGCCAGATTGGAGCTGTTGTAGACGATCTTGTAGGGCCGCCCCTGCAGGGCCAGCGAGTTGATGGCGCTGCGTCGGCCCAGGCTGGCTTCCTCGTAGACGGCAATGGGCAGCGGGTCGCGGCGCCAGACCTCGAACTGCGGTGAGCCGACCCAGACCATGGGCTCGTGGAAGAGCAGCGTGCCGCGCCGTGCGTGGTCGCGCGAGACCAGCGCGAGGTCGAGATCGCCGCGCGCCACGCGCGGGATCAGCGAGGTCGACTGCTCGCAGTCCAGCTGGATCTCGACGCCGCCGTGCCGCGGCGCGAAGCGCTTGAGGGCTGGCGTCAGGTATTTGCTGGCGTAGTCGTCCGGCACGCCCAGCCGGATGAGGCCGGTGATGTCTTCCTCGCGCAGCGCCGCCTGGGCCTCGGCCTGCAGGTCGAGCATGCGCCGTGCATAGCCGAGCAGGGTCTGGCCTTCGTGGGTCAGCGACAGCTGGCGTGCATCACGTTCGAGCAGCCGGTGGCCGACGGCCGCCTCCAGCTTCTTGAGCTGCATGCTGACGGCCGACTGGGAGCGGTGGATCTCGGCGGCGGCACTGGACAGCGAACCGGCGTCGACGGTGGCGACAAAGCAATTCAGCCAGTCGATCTGCAGGTCGCGCATAGATTCGTTAAGCGGATGGATGCTCTCTGAATTATGCGCTTTTCGGATCTTCGATCCGACGGCACATTGGCGTCATGAAGTACCTTTCCAGCCCCGCCACCGCCGACATTTCCCCCGTTGCCGCGCGGGCGCCGCTCGCCATCACGGCCGGCCCACTCGATGCCCGCGCCGGCGGCCTGATGCTGTTGTTGTGCTTCCTCTGGGGCCTTCAGCAGGTGTCGCTGAAGGCCGTGGCGGAGCAGGCCAGCCCGATGCTGATGGTGGCCCTGCGGTCCGGCATTGCCTTGCTGCTGCTGGCCGCCCTGATGCGCCGGCGTGGTGAGGCGCTGGATCGCCGCCGCTGGGCGGCCGGCGCCGCGGCGGGCTCGCTGTTCGGCCTGGAATTCCTGTTGGTGTCCGTGGCGCTGCAGATGACGCAGGCGTCGCACGTCGTCGTCTTTCTCTACACCTCGCCGCTGTTCACCGCGCTGGGGCTGCACTGGCGGCTGCCGGCGGAGCGCCTGGACGGTCGGCGCTGGGCAGGCATCGCCCTGGCATTTGCCGGTATCGCCCTGGCCTTTCTGGACGGTGTGGCAAGGGATGGCAGTGCGTTGCTCGGTGACCTGCTGGCTGTGATGGCGGGCTTGGCCATGGGGGCCACGACCGTGACCATCCGCTGCACGCGGCTGGCCGAGGCGCCAGCGACAGAGACCTTGCTCTACCAATTGCTCGGTGCCCTGGTGCTGCTGTTGCCGAGCGCCTGGTTGACCGGGCAGTGGCGCTTCGAGCCGACGCTCACCGTCTGGGCCCATCTGGGTTTCCAGAGCCTGGTGGTGTCCTTCGCCAGCTTCCTGACCTGGTTCTGGCTGCTGCGGCGTTACCTGGCCTCGCGCCTGGGTGCCTTCACTTTTCTGACGCCGCTGTTCGGTGTGCTGCTGGGTGTGTGGCTGCTGGGTGAGGCATTGGCACCCAGCTTTGTCGCAGGCAGCCTGTTGGTGCTGGCCGGCATTGCTCTCGTCAGCAAAGCCTAGGTCGTCGCTGTTCCGGTCCGCCCTTCTGGACGACTCTTTGTATTGAAAGCGGTGGTGGCCAGCTATCACAGGCCAAGCGCTAACGCCGCAACCAATTGAAAAGCATCCGTGAGATTTGGTGCCCTAGGGGGTGCCGCAAGCATTGGTAGTTTTTACTACTCGGGCTGCCATAGAGTTGCTCTCGCCTAACTGCGCAGTCTTGCGTGTAGGCCCTCAGGGAGAGACTGGAATGAAGATCAGCACGGTCATCGTGTCGCTATGGACGCTGGTTTGCGCGCCACCAGTGTTTGCGCTCAAGCGTCGGATAGGTGGTTGACAGACAGTGCTCCGATGCAAGGTCGGCTCAAGCGTGGGGACACGCACATCTGAGTGTGTGAAGTAAGACTTTATTGGGAGTTTCAATGAGAAATTTGATAGTCAAAGCAGGCGCGGCGCTGGTCATTGGTTTCGGCGCAATTGCCGCCCATGCCGCTCAGGATTTTTACTACCTCGGGACGCTGTACGGTTCTGACGGCACCATCGCCACATACCGGACGCCCTTGACCGGTTCAACCTACAAATCCATGGTGGACGCGCAGCAAACCATGATGTCGCAGCTGCGTGCCTATCTGGTGCCGCAGCTGATGGCACCGCTGTCCGGATTGCCGGGCTATCAAAACGGATCGGCAAGCGTCGATGGCCCGCTGTCGCTGACCTATAGCAGCGGGGACGTCACGTTTTCAGGCCTGCGGATCGTGATCAACGCGACGGCGAAGCAGTCTTATGCCGGCGTGAGCGCCACCTGCAATATCAATCTTTCGCTGGATCCTGCAACGACAATTGTGGGACGACTGGACATCGTCTCGGGATTGCTGGTAGCCAAGGAAATCAAGAATTTCAAACTGAACCCCAGCTACTCCTGCCAGACAAATCTGGATTGGATTCCTTTTGTCAATACCTTGGTGGATGCTTTCATCTCCTACAAGATCGACGGATTGATCGCTGAAAAGATGCAGTTGGCACACAACGCGATCGCCAATCTCGATGAGTTGAAGCCCTTCACTTTCATGGGCTTGAACGCGATTCCGGATTCGGTGTTCGGAGCGCCCGGCCTGAACTTGGCCCAGCTCAAGAACAAGATCGCGGGCGGCTTCCAGAACCTGCCTGCCATGAGCGTCGACATCGGCGACCCGAAGCGACGCGTGTATGGCCCACAGGGCTACCCACATCAAGCCGGTTCTCACGACCTGATCATGTCCATTGCCATCGGCAATCTCCGATTGGAATTGGGAGAGCATCGGATCTACTACGACGAGATGTATTGCCCGCCGGAGGCCTCTGGCCGGTCCTGCTTCCCGTTCTGAGCGGCGCGACAAGCTCCTCCAAAGAAAAACGCCCTGGAGCAATCCAGGGCGTTTTGATTTTGGGGAGGCCGAAGCCTCCCCAGAGCTACGTTCAGAAGTCGTAGGACGCGCGCACGTAGTAGGTGCGGCCGATGGCGCTCGTGTAGCGCGGGTCGTAGCCGGCCTGGAAGACCTGCGTCTGGTAGCTCAGCGGCGGATCGCGGTCGGTCAGGTTGTGCACGCCCAGCGTCAGCGTCGCGCCCTTCAGCGGCTTCCAGGAGCCAAACGCATCCAGCGTGGCGTAGTTGCTCACGTGGTTGGTCGGGTCCGAATCGATGTAGCCAGACTTGTAGTGACCCGTCAGGCCAGCCGAGAAGGCATCCTTGGCCCAGATTGCCGTCAGCGTGTGCTGCCAACGGAACACCGGACCGGCGCCCGAATAGATGCCGACGTTCTGGTTCCACGGGCCGCCGGTGTAGTCCTGGTACTCATACTTGGCGACGTAGGTGGTGTTCAGGCCGAAAGTGAACGTACCGATTGCCGAGGGCAGGCGGTAGTTGGCCGTGATGTCCACGCCATTGGTGTTGGTGCCACCGAGGTTCTGCTGGCGCACGTCCACGTAGCCGCAATTCGTGCCCGGGCACTGGTTGCCGTTGGTCGACAGCTGGCCGGCGCCATTGCGATGGAAGTACGGGCCGAAGAGGCCGTAGTTGGCGGGGTCGAACAGCGAGTCGTCACCGACCACGCCGATCTGGTTCTTCAGGCGCAGCCACCAGAAGTCCAGGCCTACGCTCAGGTCGGCCACCGGCTGGACGATGAGGCCCAACGTGGCGTTCTTGCTCTTCTCGGGCTGCAGCGTCAGGTTGCCGCCGTTCAGCACCATGAACTGGGCCTTGCAAACGGCCGGGCTGCCCGTGCCCGAGGGGCACAGCAACGGGTCGTTGACCGTGCCTGAGTTGGTGTACGTCTGGGCGGCGTTCAGCTCATACAGCGACGGTGCACGGAAGCCCGTGGAATAGGAGCCGCGCACCAGGACTTCCTTGCTGGGCTGGAAGCGGAAGCCGATCTTGGGGTTGGTCGTGTTGCCGAAGTCGTTGTACTTGTCGTAGCGGACCGCGGCCGTGATGTCCAGGGACTGCAGCAGCGGCACGTTCAACTCGGTGTACAGCGCGCTGACCTTGCGCGAGCCGGCGCTGTAGGTGGCCGGGTCAATGCCGGTCGAGTCGACGACGATGGTGGCGTAGGCCGGGTTCGCCTGTTGAACGAAGTTTTCCTTGCGGTACTCGGCGCCGACGGCGATGGCGGCCTGGCGGCCAGCCTTGAACCAGTCGCCGATCTCGCGGCTGGCGTGGGCGTCGACGTTCGTCGTCGTGCCCTTGGCAAACATGATCAGACCGGTCGCGCCGGCCTGGTCGAGCAGGGCCTGGCCGGCCGCGCTCTGCGCGCCAAAGGGGTTGATCACGCCGGTCAGCACGCCTTCATAGACCAGCGGGCCATTGGCATAGCCACTGATCAGCTTCTCGTCGACCTTGTTCTGGTTGCGGCTCACGCCCACGCCGTAGTCCCAGCCTGCAACTGTGCCGTCCAGCGACAGCGTGAAACGCTGCTGGGTGTTGGTGTTGCTGTCGCCGCGCTGGCCGTTGGGCATGTCGCGCCAGCGCGCGATGACGTAGCCGGGCTGGATCTGCGCGCCGCCGTCGGTCATCGTTTCACCCACCAGACCATCGTTGAAGGCCGGGTCCAGGGCGGGGTTGGTCGGGAAATAGGGATTGGGCGTGCCGTCCGGGCGCAGGCGGTTCATCGGCAGGAAGCCGAAGGGCACCGGTGCGATCAGGGTCTTCACGTTGCTGCGCGTGATGAAGTACTCCGCACCCAGCGTGTGGTCGTTGCCCAGCTTCACATCGCCCTTGACCATGCCGGATGCGCGTTCGCTCTTCGGGATGTAGTCCACGAAGTTGGACGTCGTCATGTAGCAGGACGTGCCGTCCCCGGCCGGGATGATGAACGTGCCGTTCTTGCAATCCGGCGCGGCGGGGTTGTACCAGACGTCCGGGTTCTGGTAGTAGTTGGCCGGCGAAGGCGAGCCGGAGATGCCGCCGTCATAGCGACGGTTGAACGAGCGCTGCGAGCCGGTGATGCGGTCCTGCTTCTGGAAGTCCACGAAGCCGAAAACGTTGTAGCCCTGGGCCTCCAGGTCGCCGAAGCCGAAACCGGCGTTGGCATTCTGCGATTTGCCACCGGCATGCTGGGGGATGTCCGTGCCCACCGTCACGGTGCCGCCCTGGTAGTCCTTGCGCGTGATGAAGTTGATGACGCCGCCGATGGCGTCCGTGCCATACAGCGCCGAAGCGCCGTCACGCAGCACCTCGATGCGCTCGATGGCCGCCATCGGGATCATGTTCAGGTCGGGCGCAGAGCCGTCGAAGGCGTTGTTCGCGATACGGCGGCCATTCAGCAGCACGAGCGTCTTGTTGGCGCCAACACCGCGCAAGTCGGCGAACGAAGCGCCACCCGTTGAGGAGCCCACGGCCTGGTTGGTGCCGGTGCTGGTCTGGCTGGCGGTCAGCGTGCTCAGGATCTGTTCGACGGTCGTCAGGCCTTGCTGCTTGATGTCCTTCATCTTGAACACCGTGATCGGCACCGCGGTCTCGGCATCAAGGCGCTTGATGGCCGAGCCGGTCACGGTTACGCGCTCGATCTGCTGCGGTTCGGCGGGGGCCTGTTGGGCCCAGGCACTGAAACCACCGACGGTCAACAGGACCGCGGCGGCGATTTTGGTTTGCTTATGCATCTCTGCTCCAGAAAAAACGTGGCAAGCGGGTGGCTTGCCATCGGATTCAGCCGATTGAAAGCGCCGGATCGGGCGCTGGCTGTCGGAGCAAATTTTCTGGCCTCGGGCAAACCCGAGGTGTCTAGGGAATCCCTGGGGGGTCGCGTAAATCTCTGTGCGAGGGTGCCGGTGGATTCGCTAATGCCTTGATGCAGAAAGGATTTCTGGCAATTCCAGGGGGGCCTGGCGGGCTTTTGGCTGATGCGTTTTACCAAATAGTAAAACTGCTTCACATTACTTATCGGCGGGGCAATGGTTGTAAGTAAGAAATCGAATCATTTATGGTTATTTTTGGATGATTCGGCTATTTATGGTTTTCCACTAGGCATAAATTGCCTGCAAACCGATGGTGAGCGCCGCTTAACCCTGGAAATTTGCAATCTCTAAATTGCAAAAATAGTTTGCGGTGTTTATCGAAAAATTGCCTGTCGCCAGCCTGTCCGGCGCGCGGGCAGCGGCGGGTCAGTGGCCCAGCCGGCGCGACAGCAGGGCGGCTGCCTTGCGCAATTGCGTGACCAGTGCACCGTCCAGCGCGGTGTCGAAGCCGGCGCTTGAGCCGATCGCCGTCAAGGCCAGCACCAGCCGCCCCGAAGCTTCGAAAACCGGCGCCGCCGCCGCGCTGACGCCGGCGACGACGCCGTCGCGCGAGGTCGCCAAGCCGTCTTTGCGGACGGCGTCGGTGACGCGGGCATCCGGCAGCGCTTCACCCAGCGCCGCGGCTTCTTCGGTGCGCCAGGCCGCGAACAAGCGCCCCGACGCCGTTCCGGCCAGGCTCATCACCGTGCCGTGGCGCATGCTGATGTGTACCGGGGCCGGCCCTTCGGCCACGCGCACGATGGTCGGCCCGCGCGTGCCCCACACGGCGATGGCCACGGTGTGGCCCAGTTGCAGCGCCAGCTCCTCGATGACCGGCGTGGCCAGCCGCACAGGGTCGTACTGCTGCAGGCTGATGAGACCGAGCTGCAAGGCCAGCGGGCCCAGTGCATAGGGCCCGCTGCCGCCGTCCTGCTCGACGAGGCCCAGCTTGATGAAGCTGACCAGATAGGGGTGGGCCTTCGCCGGGGTCATGCCGGCTTCCCGCGCCAGATCCTTCAGCGCCATCGGCCGGCCCTGGTGGGCCAGGGCCAGCAGCAGCTGACCGCCGACTTCGATGCTCTGGATGCCTCGCGGGGCCTTGGGCTCAACCATGCGGAAAATTCTATATTGGTGAATTGATTTGGAATAGGCTAAATTTCGGCTTCGACGCTGGAGACCCGCATGACGACGAAAAAAGCCTTTGCCTCGCAAGCCGACCTGGAAGAGAAGCAGGTCACCTTCGAGCGCCTGTCGGCGCACGCCTGGGCCTACACCGCCGAGGGGGATCCGAACACCGGCATCGTCATCGGGCGCGACGCGGCCATGGTGATCGACACCCAGGCCACGCCTGTCATGGCGGCCGACGTGATCCGCCGCATCCGCGAGGTGTCGGCTGTGCCCATCAAATACGTGCTGCTGAGCCACTACCACGCGGTGCGCGTGCTCGGCGCGTCGGCCTTCAAGGCCGAGGGCCTGGAGCAGGTCATTGCCAGCGATGCGACGCTGGCCCTGATCAAGGAGCGCGGCGAGCAGGACAAGGCCAGCGAGATCGGCCGCTTCCCGCGCCTGTTTCGCAATGTCGAGTCCGTGCCTGCAGGGCTGACGTGGCCGACGCTGACGTTCTCGGGCCGGCTGACGCTGGACCTGGGCGGCGTCAAGGTCGAGATGTTCTCGCCCGGCCGCGGCCACACCGCCGGCGACACCGTGGCCTGGTTGCCCGAGGAGCGCGTGTTGTTCAGTGGTGACCTGGTCGAGTTCGACGCGACGCCCTACTGCGGCGACGCGCATTTCGCCGACTGGCCCGCGACGCTGGACGCCGTTGCGGCGCTGCACGCTGCTGCCCTCGTGCCCGGCCGCGGCCCGGCGCTGAAGGGCGCCGAGCAGGTGGCAGCCGGCCTGGACGGCACGCGCGCCTTCGTCAGCGAGCTGTACGCCGCGGTGCAGGCCGGCGTGAAGGCGGGCGAAGAACTGAAGGCCGTCTACCAGCGCACGATGGCGGCGCTGCGGCCCAAGTACGGGCATTGGGTCATCTTCGACCACTGCATGCCCTTCGACGTGACGCGCGCTTATGACGAGGCCGGCGGCACTTCGCATCCGCGTATCTGGACAGCAGAACGTGACGTGGAGATGTGGAAGTCGTTGGAAGGGGCCTGATGGACCTGCCGCGCTACCCGTATCACCAGTCGCTGGAGCAGCGCTCCGGCCAGCCGCAGCGTCGGCCCGTCGTCATCGTCGGCGCCGGTCCGGTGGGCCTGACGCTGGCGCTGGACCTGGCGCGCCGCGACGTGCCCGTCGTCGTCATCGATGACAGCGACCGCATCGGCGAGGGCTCGCGCGCGGTCTGCTGGGCCAAGAAGACGCTGGAGGTGTTCGACCGTCTCGGTGTCGGCGAAGCGGTCGCGCGCGAGGGCGTGCGCTGGCAGCGTGGCCGGGTCTTTCACGGCGAGCGCGAGGCCTATGCCTTCGACCTGCTGCCCGAGGCGCATCACAAGATGCCGGCGATGGTGAACTTGCAGCAGGACCAGGTGGAGGCACGACTGATACGCGCCGTGCAACTTGATCAGCGCATCGAGCTGCGTGGCAGGCATGAGCTGATCGGCCTGGAGCAGGACGACGACGGCGTGACGCTGAATGTGCGCACGCCCGATGGCCTGTTCGACATGCGCGCCGACTGGGTCGCCGCCTGCGACGGCGCGCGCAGCCCAACGCGCACCTTGCTGGGCCTGAGTTTCCAGGGCCAGGTCTTCGAGGACCGTTTCCTGATCGCCGATGTGCGACTGGGCGCGGGCGTGCGTCCGCGCGGGCTGGATCCCGCCAGACCCGAGCGCTGGTTCTGGTTCGACCCGCCTTTCCACCGCGGCCAGTCCGTGCTGCTGCATGCGCAGGCGGACGGCCTGTGGCGCATCGACTTCCAGCTGGGCCGCGATGCCGATGTCGAGGCCGAGCGCGACCCTGAGCGCATCAAGGAACGCGTCGCGGCCATGCTGGGCACGCAGGGCTTCGAGCTCGCCTGGTCGTCCATCTACCAGTTCTGCTGCCGGCGCGCCGAGCGCTTGCGTGTCGGGCGCGTGCTGCTGGCCGGGGACGCCGCTCACCAGGTCTCGCCCTTTGGCGCACGGGGTGCCAACAGCGGCGTGCAGGATGCCGACAACCTCGGCTGGAAGCTGGCCGCCGTCGTGAAGGGGGAGGGCAGCGAGGTGCTGCTGGACTCCTATGAATTCGAGCGCATCGAGGCCGCCGACGACAACATCGGCCACTCGACGCGGGCGACCGACTTCATCAGTCCCAAGAGCAGCCTGAGCCAGCGCCTGCGCAAGGCCGCACTCGACCTCGCCGCACGCACCGACTTTGCCAAACCCCTGGTCAACAGCGGGCGCCTGTCCACGCCGACCGAGCATGTCGATTCGCCGCTGAGCACGCTGGACACGGAGGCCTGGACGGGCGGTCCCGCGCCCGGCTGCCCGGCGCCGGACGCGCCACTGGATGGCGGTGGCTGGCTCGGCGAGCAGTTCGGCGCCGGCTTTGTGCTGCTGGCCTTCGGCTGGCCGGTGGAGGCGCCCGATCTGCGCGTCATCGGCTTGCCCGGCGAGGGCCTGGCGGCGACGCGCTACGGCGCACGTCCGGGCAGCGTCGTGCTGATCCGCCCCGACGCCGTCGTCGCCGCGCGCTGGCATCGCTTCGACGCCGATGCGGTGCGCTCGGCGCTGGCTCGTGCCCATGGGAGAGCGTCATGAATAAATTGAACCTGACCCCAAATTTCGGCCGCGAGGCGGACGCCTTCTACGCCGAACTCATCGCCGCCCAGGCCGCCCTGAGCGACGAACAGGCCGCCGACTGGCTGGCGCGGCTGACCCTGATCCTGTGCAACCACATCGGCGACCGCGAAGTGCTGAGACAAGCCTTCGCACTTGCCCATCACGAACACCATGACTGAACTGACCTATCTGACTGGTTTCGGCAACCAGCACAGCAGCGAGGCCCATCCCGGCGCGTTGCCGATCGGCCGCAACAGCCCGCAGAAGGCGCCTCACGGCCTCTATGCCGAGCTGCTGTCCGGCAGCGCCTTCACGGCGCCGCGCGCCGACAACCATCGCACCTGGATGTACCGCCGCCGGCCGTCGGTCGTCGTCGGTGGCTATGAGCCGCTGGCACATGCGCTGTGGAAGAGCGGTGCCGCGGAAGGCGAGTGCGCCTCGCCCGACCCGCTGCGCTGGGGGCCGACGCCGCTGCAGGGCGATGGCGATTTCGTCGACGGCCTGCGCAGCTATGCCGTCAATGGCGAGACCGGCATCGGTGGCATGGGCGCACTGGCCTATGTCGCGACGCGCGCCATGGGCCGCCGCGCCCTCGTGGACGCCGACGCCGAGATGCTGCTGGTGCCGCAACAGGGCCGCCTGCTCGTGACGACGGAGCTCGGCCGCCTCGTGGTGGCCCCCGGCTTCATCGCGCTGCTGCCGCGCGGCATGGCCTTCAAGGTCGACCCGCTCGACGTGCCCGCGCGTGGCTATGTCTGCGAGAACCACGGCGCGGCCTTCCGCCTGCCCGAGCTGGGCCCCATCGGCTCCAACGGCCTGGCCAACGCGCGCGACTTCGAGGCGCCGGTGGCCTGGCATGAGCAAGAGGAGGGCGAGTACGAGATCGTGAAACGCTATGGCGGCAAGCTGTGGCGCGCGAAGCAGGCGCACAGCCCCTTCAACGTCGTCGCCTGGCACGGCAACCTGGTGCCCTACCGCTGGGACACGGCGCGCTTCATGACGATCAACACCGTCAGCTTCGACCACCCCGACCCCAGCATCTTCACGGTGCTGACCAGCCCCAGCGACACGCCCGGCTGGGCCAACGTCGACTTCGTCATCTTCCCGCCGCGCTGGATGGTGGCCGAGGACACCTTCCGTCCGCCCTGGTATCACCGCAATGTGATGAGCGAGTTCATGGGCCTGGTGCTGGGCCAGTACGACGCCAAGCCCGAGGGCTTCAAGCCCGGCGGCGCCAGCCTGCACAACAGCTATGTGCCCCATGGCCCCGACACCGAGGCCTTCGACAAGGCCAGCGGTGCCGACTTGAAGCCGCACAAGCTGGACGCCACACTGGCCTTCATGTTCGAGACGCGCTGGCCCCTCAAGCCCACCGCCTGGGCGCTGAAGGATGCACCGCTGGAGACGACCTACGCCAACTGCTGGCAAGGCCTGAAAGACGAATTCAAAGCATGAGCATGATTGACCACACCCATGACGCCGCGGCCCTCTCCTGGGTCGCTTCGGCCAACTCGCCCGAAACCGATTTCCCGTTGCAGAACCTGCCCTTCTGCAGCTTCCGCCGCGCCGGCTCGCTGGAGCCCTGGCGTGTCGGCGTCGGCATCGGCGACCAGATCCTGGACCTGAGCGCCTGGGGCATCACCGACCTGAACGCGCTGATGGGCCGCCCGAGTGCCGAGCGCCTGGCCTTGCGCCATCGCCTCTTCGACACCCTGAAGGCCGGCGCGCCCGAGGTCGAGCTGGTGCCGCAGGCCGCTGCCGAATACACGCTGCCCTGCCGCATCGGCGACTACACCGATTTCTACACCGGCATCCACCACGCCCGCGCCATCGGCAAGCTGTTCCGCCCGGACAACCCGCTGCTGCCCAACTACCAGTGGGTGCCGATCGGCTATCACGGCCGCTCCTCGTCCATCGTCGTCAGCGGCACGCCGCTGCGCCGCCCCAAGGGCCAGGTCAAGCCGCCGGACGCCGAGGTGCCGGTGTTCAAGCCCAGCGCCCGCGTCGATTGCGAGCTCGAGCTGGGCCTCTTCGTCGGCCCGGGCAATGCGCTGGGCGAGCCCTTCGGCATCGACGAGGCCGACGAGCACGCCTTCGGCCTGACGCTGCTCAACGACTGGTCGGCCCGCGACATCCAGCCCTGGGAATACCAGCCGCTCGGGCCTTTCCTGGCCAAGAACTTCGGCACGACGATCTCGCCGTGGATCGTCACGATGGAGGCTCTGGCACCCTTCCGCATCCCCTTCACCCGGCCCGCTGAAGACCCGCAGCCGCTGCCCTATCTCGACTCGCCGGCCCATCGCGCCAACGCGAGTTTCGACATCGAGATGGAGGTCTGGTTCAAGACGCCGACGATGAGCGAGCCCACGCGCCTGTCGCGCTCCAACCTGCGCCATGCCTACTGGTCGCTCGCTCAGATGCTGACCCACCACGCCAGCAATGGCTGCAATCTGCAGCCGGGTGATTTGCTGGGTACCGGCACCATCAGCGGCCCCGCGCCTGAGGAGGCCGGCTCCCTGCTGGAGCTGACCGGCGGTGGCAAGCAGCCGATCACGCTGCCGAACGGTGAACAGCGCACGTTCGTCCTCGATGGCGACACTCTCGGCCTGCGCGCCTTTGCGGAGAAACCCGGATTCCGGCGCATCGGTTTCGGGGCCTGCGACGGGCAAATCACCCCCGCGACCTGACCCAGCATTGCGCCAACGTAACGTCGGCGCAATGAAGTCCAACAAAGCGCAACGCCTTGCTCCAGGCGTGAGCGCCGCCGCTAGATTGCGGGCACTGGCCAGGGTCTGACGACAAGAGACAACGCAGCTCTGGCCTTCTGAGTTGAGCCTTGCCCGTCGGCACACCCGCCGCGGGGACGGCTACTTGTTGTCCAACAGAACTCGTTGCCCAGGAGCACCTACGTGGCCAAGCCTCACTTCAAGCCCCTTCTTCAGCCCCTTCTTTTGCCCCGCCTCATCGGCCTCGCACTCGGCGCCACCGCACTCGGTGCCATGGCCCAGGAGGCCGCCCAGCAACTCGACACCGTGGAGATCCGCGGCGTGCGGGCGACGCTGAAGAAGAACCTGGCGGAGAAGCGCGAGTCGCAAAACATCGTCGACTCCATCAGCGCCGAGGACGTGGGCAAGTTCCCCGACAAGAACGTGGCCGACTCACTGCAGCGCGTACCCGGCATCTCGGTGGACCGCATCTGGGGCGAAGGCAAGGCCATCTTCGTGCGCGGCACGGACAAGAACCTCAACATGACGCAGCTCAACGGCCAGTCCGTTGCGTCATCGGAGTGGTGGCTCAACGAGCCGCAGACGCGCAGCTTCAACTACGACGTGCTGCCCTCCGAGATCGTCGGCAGCCTGGACGTGTTCAAGAGCCCGTCGGCCGACCTGGACGAAGGCAGCATCGGTGGCCTCGTCATCGTCAAGACGCGCAAGCCCCTGGCCTTCAAGGACCAGCTGACGCTGCAGGCCTCGGCCGAGGCGATGTACAGCAAGCTGCCCGGCAAGACCGACCCGCAGGTCTCGGGCCTGTTGAACTGGAAGAGCGACGACAAGACCTTTGGCGTGCTGCTGGCCATCAGCAGCCAGAAGCGCCATATGCGCCGCGACGGCCTGGAGCAGTTCTCCGACGGCAAATACGACGTCAAGGACCAGAACGGCGTCGTCACCAACGCCTATGCCTCCTGGGGCGGTGGCTCGGCGATCTTCCGCCAGGAGCGCGAGCGCACGACGACCAATCTCGCCCTGCAGTTCCAGCCCAACCCGGCCACCGATCTCGTGCTGAATCTGATGGATTCGGACATGAAGATGAACAACAACAACCAGAACTACCTCTGGCAGGCCGGCGGCCTGGCGGTGGGTGGCGTCATCAGCGCCGTCGACCCGAAGTTCATCACGGTCAGCGACGGCAGCAAGGCCCTGGTCGGCGGCACCTTCGGCCCCAAGACCGGCGTGTCGTTCGAGCCGATCTACCGCGAGAGCTACATCAAGTCCCGCGTGGCGGATCTGGACGGCAGTTACCAGGGCGGAAACTGGCGGCTGCATGGCCAGGTGGGCACGACCAACAGCTCGGGTGGCAGCTCGCATGACCGCCATTTCTGGATGGAAGGCGACACGCGCACGACCATCACGCTGGGCGCCGATCACTACGGTGTGAAGTACCTGGACATCAGCCCTCTGGACCCCAAGGCGCTGACGCTGAAGGCCGGCGACGACCGCATCCGCCGCATGGAAGCCAAGGAGAACTACGCCCAGGGCGATGTGACCTTCGACCTCGACGGCGGCGTCATCAACGCCGTCAAGCTCGGCGTCAAGCTGCGCGACAACACGCTGAAGAACTCCCGCATCCAGGGCACGGCAGGTCCCGGTTCCAACGGTTGGCAGTCCTTCAGCTTGTCGGACCTGTCCTCCGGCCCGTCGCCACTGCTGAGCCAGCAGGCCGCCACGTCGGACGCGCTGACGCAGTACGCCTGGTACGACGACGGTCTCGTCGCCAGCAAGGGCATCCCGATGTTCGACAAGGCGATGACCTACAAGGACGTGCTCAACGAGAACTACAAGATCCACGAGCGCATCTCGGCCCTCTACGCCAAGGCCGACTTCTCGGTGGCCAAGTTCCGCGGCGACTTCGGCCTGCGCTTCGTGCGCACGCAGCAGACCTCGGACGGCTATCTGGGCAACGCCAGCGGCGGCTTCTCGCCCACCAGTGTCGGCAACAACTACACCGATGCGCTGCCCAGCCTGAACGTGGTCTACGACCTCAGCAAGGAGCTCATCCTGCGCGGCTCGGTCTCGCGCGCCATGGCCCGCCAGACCTTCGACCTGCTCAGCCCCGGCATGCGCCGCGACGGCACCGTGCTGTCCAAGGGCTATGCCGGCAACCCGATGTTGAAGCCGGTGCATGCCAACCAGGCCGAGATCGGCGCCGAGTGGTACTACGCCGACGCGGCCCTGATCTCGGGCACCTTCTTCATCAAGAAGCTCGACACCTTCACCTACAAGGCCTCCAAGTCCGAACAGGTGGGCAGCGAGACCCTGACCATCGAACGCCCCTACAACGCCGACAACGGCGCCGACATCAAGGGCTTCGAGCTGCAGTGGCAACAGCCCTTCGGCAACACCGGCTTCGGCACCGTCGTGAACTACACCTTCACCGACGCCAAGGCCGGCGCCGTAGCCGGCCAGCCGCGCCTGAAGGTGCTGGGCAACTCGCGTGATCAGTTCAACTTCAGCGGCTACTACGAGCAGGGTCCCGTCACGCTGCGCGTCTCGTACAACTACCGCTCCAAGAGCTATGGCAACGTCGAGATGGGCGGCCAGGTCGTCAACAGCGCCTACGGCCAGTGGGATGCCTCGGCCAGCTGGGATGTGACGAAGCAGATCGCGCTGTACGCCAGCGCCGTCAACATCAACAACGAAGTGATCAAGTCCAACACGGTGGACGGCATCCCGGTCGGCGTCTATGAGAACGGTGCCCGCTACAGCATCGGTGTCCGCGCGAAGTTCTAAGTAAGGTCCTGATAGCCGAGACCCCGGCAGCGGTGTACACCACCGCTGCCGGCCCTTGCTTCACGCCCATCGTCCATGCAAACCAAAACCCTCACACCCACGGCAGGCCAGGGCGTGCTGCTGCCCATGCTCTTCATCGGGCTGATGTTCTTCATCCTCGGCTTCGTGACGTGGCTGAACGGCTCGCTGATCCCCTTCCTGAAGATCGTCTGCGAGCTGAACAACTTCCAGGCGCTGTGGGTGGCCTTCGCCTTCTACATCGCCTACACGGTGATGGCCCTGCCGTCGGCGGCCATCCTCGCGCGCATCGGCTACAAGAACGGCATGACGGCCGGCCTGGGCCTCATGGCCATTGGTGCGCTGTGCTTCATTCCAGCGGCCAAGTCCGGCCTCTACCCGGTATTCCTGCTGGCCCTGTTCACGCTGGCCAGCGGCATGACGCTGATGCAGACGGCCATCAACCCTTACATCGTCTGCATCGGCCCGCGCGAGAGCGCCGCCATGCGCATCTCCATCATGGGCCTGTTCAACAAGGGTGCCGGCATCGTCGTTCCGCTGGTGTTCTCGGCGCTGATCCTGTCGGGCATGGAGCGCTTCTCCGAATCGGCGCTGGCTGCTCTGGATGCCGCCGGCCGTGAGGCGCTGCGCAACGAGCTGTCGCAGCGCCTGGTCTTCCCCTACGCGGTGATGGCCGTGGGCCTGGTCATCTTCATGGCGCTGATCCACTTCTCGTCGCTGCGCGAGCCCGAGCTGGAGGCGGCGGGCGAAGCTTCAGGCACGGTCAAGCGCTGGGGCGTGTTCCGGCACCCGCAGGTCGTGCTCGGCGCGATCGCGCTGTTCGGCTATGTCGGTGTCGAGGTCATCGCCGGCGACACCATCGGCCTGTACGGCCGCCAGCTCGGCGTGGCGCACTACGGCGTGCTGACGTCATACACCATGGGCTTCATGGTGCTGGGCTATCTGCTCGGCGTGGCGCTGATCCCGCGTTGGCTGTCGCAGCGCGCGGCCCTGATCTTCTCGGCCGTCAGCGGCATCGCCTTCGTGCTCGGCGTGGCCATGTCGTCGCCGACCGAGTCGGGCATTTCGCAGGCTCTGCTCGGCTGGGCTGGCGTGCCGGCTGTGCCCGACACGGTGTTCTTCCTCGCCATGCTGGGCCTGTCCAACGCGCTGGTGTGGCCGTCCATCTGGCCGCTGGCGCTCGAAGGCCTGGGCAAGTACACGGCCGCCGGCTCGGCCCTGCTCATCATGGGCATTGCCGGTGGCGCGCTCATCCCCATGCTGTACGGCCACTTTGCCGACGTGTGGACGCCGCAGAGCGGCTACTGGGTCATGCTGCCTTGGTATGCGCTGATCCTGGTCTACGCGCTGTTCGGCAGCCGACTCAGGAACTGGTGAGCGGTGTTTGGGCGTCTCGCTTGACGCTGGAATACCCCCGGCGAGGCTCTGCCGGCCGCTGACAGAATCGGCGAGTCGCACTCAATGCACGGAGTTGCCGTCATGACTTGCCGAACCCTGCGCCTTCTTGCTTCGGCGCTTCTCGCTGTCCTGTGCATCGGTGCGGCCCGACCCGGCCTGGCCCAGACCGCGGGTGCCGCCACCTGGCGTGCTCAGGTCGTCGAGATCATCGATCGCAAGGGCTTCGAGAAGCCCTTGACCGCCATGACCATCATGGTGCCGGCCGGCTGGCGCGCGCAGGGCGAGATTCAATGGCGTGGACTGTCCTGCGGACGTCTCTACCAACCCACGTTGCAGGCGCGCGCGCCGGATGGCCGCAGCGCCATCGAATTGACTCCCGGCGAGGCCTGGATCGGCAGCGGGCCCAATCCCTCAGTGCCGTGCCTGCGTGCGTCGTTCGCCAATGCCGAAAGCTATCTGAAAGCCTGGGTAGGCAGACACCGGCCCGGCGCGCAGTGGCTCGACTACCGCATCCGGCCCGAACGCGGCCGGCCGCCCACCGACATGCCGTTCCCGGGCGGCGGCGGCACGCGCAGCTGGGCCGAAGTTGGCCAGGCGCTGATCGGCTATGAGCAGGGCGGCCAGGCGATACGCGAATCGCTTGCGGTCGCGATTTCGTTCAGCGTCACGCGGATGGCCCTGCCCGGCATGGCGCCGATACAGACGTCGCAGGGCGAATCGTTCGGCGTGCTCAGCTGGCGTGCGCCCGACGGCCAGCTCGATTTCCGCCAGTTCGATGCGATGTGGCAGACGCTGCGTAGCGACGCGGGCTGGCAGGCCCGCATCGACCAGGGCACGCAAGCCACCAACCAGGCCATCGCGCGCGACAACGCAATCACCGCCAGCAAGATCGCGGCGATCAATGCCGAGACCTCGCGCCAGACGCTGGCGGCGATCAAGCAGCGCGGCGAGATCGCCCGCCAGTCGCGCGAGGAGGTGGCCGCCATCAACAACGGCGTGGTGCGCGACCGTGCCGCCAGCATCGACCGCACCCA
The DNA here is from genome assembly GCF_056406535.1 of Roseateles sp. P1_C1_2. NCBI lineage: Bacteria > Pseudomonadati > Pseudomonadota > Betaproteobacteria > Burkholderiales > Sphaerotilaceae > Roseateles > Roseateles sp. P1_C1_2. The sequence goes on along the minus strand of NZ_JBFUAB010000001.1, from coordinate 113,903 downwards.
CACCGCCAACGTGCGCAGCGTGCGCGAGGTCGAGCTGTACCGCGGCAGCAGCGTCGGCGGCAACGGCACGGTCGAGCTGCCGAACCACTACCAGCATGCCTGGCGGTTGCGCGACGGCACCTACGTCATGACCGACAGCCCGAACTTCGACCCCAATCGTGAGCTCGGCGTGCCCGGCGAGCAATTGCAGCGCACCCGATGAGGCAGGCCACGATGAGAGTTGCGCTGGAAGCGCTTTGCCACTGCGTGCTGTTTGCGCTGGCGTCGCTCGCCGGCACGGCCGCGTCGGCGCAGAACAGCTTCGGCGGCGCCACGCCGCCGCCACCTCAGCCTTCGCCGAACAGGGTCGATCCTCGGCGCGCCGCCCCGGCCGCCGAAGGCCAGGCGGGCCTGCCGCGCACCGACCCGCAACGCCTGGCGCAGATCGAAGGCAAGGAGCGCGCAGATCACGGCGTGCCGGCCAGCACGGAGTTGCACAGCGGCGCGATGCACGGCGCGACACCAGCTTCGATCCCGGGCGGTCAGGTTGTGACTACGCGCCAGCTCGTCGCCACTCTCGCTGCTCGGCGCGAGGGCGGCGCGAATGCCCTGCCGCCGCTGCTGTTGTTCGACGTGCTGGGCGGCGTCGAACGCCTGCCCGGCGCGCTCAATGCCGTGCCTGCGCACCAGGCCGGCAGCTTCGACGACCATGTGCAGCGTGAGTTCGGCGCCTATCTCAAGCAAGTGACGCAGGGGCGCCAGGACCTGCCGCTGGTGTTCTATTGCGCGAGCACGATGTGCTGGATGTCGTACAACGCGGCGCTGCGCGCGATCCGCATGGGCTACCAGAAGGTCGGCTGGTACCGCGGCGGCGTCGAGGCCTGGAAGGAGGCCGGACTGCCGATCGAGCGCGCCGGCGCGCCGGGCCAGCGACCCGGCAACTGAGCGGGGCCGCGACCGGTGTCGCGTCCTTACACTGAACTGCGTCGTCCGCCCATTGCCGTTGGTGCAGCAACGGGCTTCCGACCCGTTGGGCGCGCCCCTCCAATGCTGTCGCCGTCCAGCTTCACTACTACCAAGGAACGACCATGACCAGTCCGATGTATACCTTCGCCGTTCCCGTCTTCAAGCAAATGCTGCTGGCGCTCAAAGCCGAACTGGCGCAGGCCAGTACGCACGCCTCGGCCCATTCGATTGAGCCCGACGCCTTGCTGCAGGCTCGCCTGTATCCGGACATGTTTGCGTTGGCCAAGCAGGTGCAGATCGCAGCCGACTTTGCGCGCGGCGTATCGGCACGCCTGGCGGGTATCGAGGTCCCCACCCAGGAGGGACAAGAGAAGAGCTTCGCTGATCTTGACTTGCTGTTGGCCCAGACAGTGAGCTTTCTGGATGGCCTGAGCGCATCGCAGTTCGAAGGCAGCGAAAGCAGAGAGATCATTCTGCGTCCCGGTACACCCAAGGAGAAGCGGCTGATCGGTCAAAGCTATCTGGCCAACTACGGCCTGCCGCAGTTCTTCTTTCATGTCACCACTGCCTATGCCATCCTGCGCCACAACGGGATCGCCATCGGCAAGCGTGACTACATGGGCGTGTATTGACCGGAGCTGCTACTGGGTCATGCTCCCTTGGTATGCACTGATCCTGGGCTATGCGCTGTTCGGCAGCCGGCTCAGGAATTGGTGAGGCCCTGCAGCAGCGAGCCTATTGTTCCGATGATCCCTTGGCCAGCAAGGCCTTGATGACCACGGGACGGGTCGACGAGGCGCTCGCCGTTATTTGAGATTTGCCCGCTCTCAAGGCCGCGCTGTCGGACATGATGTTGACGGCCTCGTTCAGGAGGACGTCGTTGACGGCGTCCCTGGCCTTTTCTGCGGCGAGATCCTTGCCGAGCTTGCGTTCATTGAACTGCAGGCCATCGTCTGCCAATGCACTGCCCGCGCCCGACGCAGCGCCGGTTCCGGCGCCGCCCGCCATCGCGGCCAAGCGCTTCTCCAAAGCGGCGCGTTCCTTGCGACGAACCCCTTCGTTGAGTGAAATGACATTGTTCTTGCGCAGGTCCCGTGCCTTTGCAACGTCCTCCAGCAGGCCCTGGTAGTCACGGTCGCCCCGGACGCGGCTCTCGTGCCATGCCAGCAGGCGTGGCAGCTGTGGGGTCATGTCGCCCACGGGCGTGTAGTCGGCCGCCTTGACGCGGGTCCACGGCAAGGCGTTGCCGTAGCTCGCCTCGCCGAACTGGTTGTCGTCGCCGGTGGTCGGGTAGCGGATGTCCGGCGTCACGCCACGCAGTTGCGTCGTCCCGCCGTTCACCCGGAAAAACTGCGCGATGGTCATCTTCAGGTCGCCAAACACCGGCGTGGCGTTCTTGGCGATTCTGTCGAGGCTGGCGACGGTCTGGACCGTGCCCTTGCCGAAGCTGGGCTCGCCGATGACCAGGCCGCGCCCATAGTCCTGAACCGCCGCCGCGAAGATTTCCGACGCTGAAGCCGACCCCCGGTTGATCAGCACGCCCAACGGTCCGTCCCAAGCCAGGCCGGTGTCGACGTTTGTCGCCACGCTGATCTCGCCTTTGGCATTGCGTGTCTGAACCACCGGCACCTTGCCGATGAACAGGCCCGTCAGGTCCACTGCTTCGCGCAGCGAGCCCCCGCCGTTGTTGCGCAGGTCCATCAACACGCCCTCCACCTTTTGGGCCTTCAAGTCCTGCAGCAGCCTGGCCACGTCGCGCGCCGCGCTGCGGTAGTCCTTGTCGCCCTTCTGCAGCGCGCCGACATCCTCGTAGAACGAGGGCAAGGTAATCACGCCCACCAGGCGTTTGCCCTCGCCCGTCGTCACCGAATAAACCTTGGCCTTGGCCGCGCTGTCCTGGATCGCAATGGTGTTGCGGACCAGGGTCACGGTCTTGATGGAGGGGTCAGGCCCGCTGTCGGCCGGCAGGATTTCCAGCCGAACCGTCGAAGCCATCGCGCCGCGGATCAAAGCCACCACGTCGTCCAGGCGCCAGCCGACCACATCGTCCACCGGGCCCGCCGCGCCCTGGCCGACGCCCACGATACGGTCGCCCACCTTCAGTTGTCCCGACGCGATCGCGGGCCCGCCCGCCACCAGCTCCCGAATGGTGGTGTAGCCGTCAATCTCGGTCAGGAGTGCGCCGATACCCACCAGCGACAACCGCATCGCGATATCGAAGTTCTCTGCGGCGCGTGGCCCCATGTAGTTGGTATGGGGCTCGATCGCCATCGTGTAGGCGTTCATGAATGCCTGGAAGGCGTCGGCGCTGGAGATCTTGCCGATGCGCTTGGCGGTGCTGTCGTAGCGCTTGTCGAGCACCTTCCTGATGGCCGCGTCGTCCTGGCCCGCGAGCTTGAGCCGCAACCAATCATTCTTGACGCGCTTGCGCCAGAGGTCGAGCGACTCGGCTTCGGTAGCTGGCCAAGGCTGGTCCTTGCGGTCGATCATCAGCGTCTCGTCGCGCTCGAAGTCGAACCCCTTGGCCAGCAGGCTGCGGGCAAAAGCCATGCGCTCGACCGCCCGGCGTTCGTACAGGTTGAAGATCGCGAACGGCGCGCGCAGGTCCTCGGTCAGGATTGCATCGTCAAGCCGGCTGCGGTCCACCGCCAGGCGGTCGATGTCGGACTGCAGGAAGTACAGCTTCTCGGGGTCGAGCGACTTCAGGTACTGGTTGAACACCTTGCCCGACAAGGCATCGTCGAGGGGGACGGCCTTGTAGTGGTAGCGCGAAAGCAGTTCTGCAGCCAGGCGAGCCGCCTTGGCCTCCTGCGCCGTCGGCTGCAACAGCGGCGGATATGCAAGCTCCGTGTCCGCCTTGGCAACCTGCAGTGCGGCCGCCAGGACCCACACGAACCCGATCAGCTTCTGTCTCAATCTCACTCCACCACGGTTGAACGGCCCATGAATGCTGGGCAGGCGTGGATGGTGCCACGTCACGGGCCAAAGCCCGTCAGATGACTGCGGTGGGAGCCGAATGCCCGCGCCATCTGGTTCAGGCGCTCCTTGGCCTGGGCGGCCGTGACGGCCTGAGGCGCCGCGCGCAGCTCCGCCGGGAAGCGGCCCACGCCGGCAAACAGGCAATACCAGGACGGGCGCAGATACATCAGCCCGGCGCCATGGCGTTCCAGCTCGGCTTCGAAATCGCCGCCACGGTCCCAGACATCCAGCAGGCTGGCTAGACGGTCGGAGACGTTGCGGTTGGCGCGGTTGGCACGCCAATAGTCGGTGTCGCGCCGCGTGTTGAGCTGGTAGTGGGCGACGACATAGTCGCGCACGCCTTCGAACATCGCGTTGACGCGCTCGTTGTAGGCCGCCTGGCGTGCGCGGCCGAAGCCGTCGCTTTCGCAGTCGGTGATGAACTGCTCGACACTGAGCTGGATCAACATCAGCGCCGTCGCCTCCAGCGGCTCGATGAAGCCCTGGGCCAGGCCGATGGCGACGCAGTTCTGGCGCCAGTGCTGCTTCACACGGCCGACGCGCATACGCAGCCGGCGCGCGGTTGCGCCTTCAGCTGCGGGGCCCAGCTGCTCGCGCAGTTCGCGCTCGGCCTCGTCGTCGCTGACGAAGTCCGAGCTGTAGACATAGCCATTGCCATAGCGCGTCGTCAGCGGGATCTGCCAGGCCCAGCCGTGGCGCAGCGCCGTCGACACGGTCTCGCAAGGGATGTCATCACCGTCGACCAGCGGCGTCGGGATGGCGATGGCGCGGTCGTTGAAGAGGTTGTCGCGATAGGCGTGGAAAGGCTCGCCGAGCGTCTCGGTGATCAGCAGGCCCTTGAAACCACTGCAGTCCACAAAGAGATCGGCATCGATGCGGGCGCCGCTCTTCAGGTGCACGGCTGCGATATCGCCGTTCTCGCGCTGTTCCACACGCGCCACCGTGTCGACGACGTGGCGCACACCCAAGCCGACGGCGTGCGCTCGCAGGAAGCTGCCCAGCTTGCCGGCGTCGAAGTGATAGGCATAGTCCGTGCCCAGCGGCGCACGGCGCTGGCGGGCCAGCTCGGCCGCGAGGAAGAAGTCCTGCGGGTTGGCGTCCGCGGCCTGGCCACGTCGGCGCAGGCAGGCATTGGTGAAGAAGAGATTGCCCAGCTCACGGTCCGCTTCGCTGAAGAAGGGGTGGACGTAGCTCTCGTAGCCGGCCACGCTGCTCCAGCCGGGGAAGCGGATGCTGCTCTTGTAGGTCGCATCGCAGGCCGGCATCCAGTCGCGCTCTTCAATGCCTAGCGTGCGGAAGAAGTGGCGCAGGAAGGGCGTCGAGCCCTCGCCGACACCGATGGTCCCGATATCGGCCGACTCGATCAACGTGACCTCGACGCCGAGCTTGGCCCAGCGGTGGCGAAGCAGATTGGCCGTCATCCAGCCGGCCGTGCCGCCGCCGACGATGGCGATGTGCTTCGGTGTGGTCATGCAGCGGGCAAAGCGAGGCGGACTTCAAAGCCGCCGTTGGGGTGATTCCGGAAGCGCACGCTGCCGCCATGGTCGGCGACGATCTCGCGCACGATGGAAAGGCCCAGGCCGAGGCCTTCCTTGCGCAGCGCGGCACCGTGGTCCAGGCGTGTGTAGGGCTGACCGAGCTTGGCGAGCGCACCCTCAGGCACGCCGGGCCCATGGTCGCGCACGGTCACCAGCACCAGGCCGTCCTCGTCACTGCCCACGCTCACTTCGACCGGCCGCTCGGCGTCGCCGTAAAACATCGCGTTGTCGAGCAGATTGCCGATGGCACGCTTGAGCGCCAGCGGCTTGCCGAACACGGTCAGCGGCTCGTTCTGCAGTTCGATCTTGTGCCCGCCCATGCGCGCGTCCCGCACCATCTTCTGCAGCACGAGGTCGATGCGCAGCGGCGCGCGGTTCTCGTGGATGTCGGTGTCCTTGACGATCTGCAGCGCCGTCTTCACCATCATGTCCAACTCGTCCAGGTCCTCGTGGAACTCGTCCTGCACGGCGGTGTCGTCCAGCAGTTCGCTGCGCAGCCGCAGCCGCGTGATCGGCGTTCTCAAATCATGAGAAATGGACGCGAACAGCCGCTCGCGGTCCCCTATGTAGCGGCGGATGCGCTCCTGCATGTCGTTGAAGGCCTCGATGGCCCGCCTGACCTCCTGCGTGCCGCTGACGCGCAGCGGCTTGGGCGCCACGCGCCTACCCACGCGCGCCGCCGCCTGGCTCAGGCCGGCCAGCGGCCGCGTGATGGCGCGCACGGCGATCAGCGTCAGCAGCACGGCCAGGCCCAGGGCCAGCAGTTGCGGCGTCAGGCGCTGCCAGGTGAAGAACTCCAGCTGCTCCAGGAAATAGGGGTCGGGCAGGGTACTGCTCAGATACAGCCACTGGCCCGGTTCGGTCTCGGCCTGGATGACGAGGAAGGGTGCCGGCCGCTCGGCGGCGATCAGCGACGGCTCGACCCAGCTCTCGGGCAGATCGCTCAACAGCGCGCCGCCGGGTGACACGGCCAGGCCGATCGGCGATGCGAGCACGACGCGCACCGTCGTTCCCTTGGGCAACTGGGCCGTCAGCTCCTGGGTGACCTGCTGCTCCAGCATGCGGGCCATCGGCTGGGCGGGCAGCGGCGCCACGGTCACGGCGGCGCCGTTGAAGAAGACGAGGAAGCGTGTGCCTCCCATGGTGCGCAGTTGCTCGATGAGCAGCGGTCGGTAGGCCGCCGGCAGCTCGCGCAGCGCGCGCACCGCGCCGATTGCGCCGCTGGCGACGTGGTGCGCAGCCAGCTCCGTTTGCCGCCGCACGCGCTGCTCGACCTGGCTGTACCAGACGAGGTTGACTGCAAGCTGCACCAGGGCCAGGCCACCCAGCATGGCCAGCACGAAGCGGCCCTGCAGGCTGTCGAACAGGAAGCTGCTGGCGCGCTGCGGCCAGCGGCGCAAGGGCGTTGGCGGGCCGGCGTCCTCGGCCTCAGAGGGCATGCCTTGGCGTCACCGTGGTCGAGAACACATAGCCTGAACCGCGCACTGTCTTGATCAGCGCCGGCTGCTTGCCGTCGTCCTGCAGGCGCTGGCGCAGGCGGCTGACCTGCACGTCCAGCGACCGGTCCAGCGGGCCCAGGTCGCGACCGCGCGTGACCTCGGCGAGGCGGCTGCGGTCCAGCACCTCGCCAGGGTGCTCCACCAACAGCTTCAGCAGCTGGAAGTCCATGCCCGAGAGCGCCGTCGCCGTGCCGTCGGGGTCGATGAGGCTGCGCTCCAGCAGGTCCAGCGTGAAGCCGTTGAAGGCGTAGTAGCGCGGCTCCTTGGTCTTCTCCTGGCCGGTGCGGCGCGTGATGGCCTTGATGCGCGCCAGCAGCTCGCGCGGGTTGAAGGGCTTGCCGAGGTAGTCGTCGGCGCCCAGCTCCAGGCCGACGATGCGGTCGGTCTCGTCGGCGCTGGCCGTCAGCATGATGACCGGCACCTCGGAGCGGCGGCGCACCGACTGGCACAGCGTGAAGCCCTCGGTGTCGGGCAGCATCACGTCGAGGATGCACAGGCTGATCTCGTCGCGGTGGCGCTCGAACTCGGCCATGAAGCTGGCGCCGTCGTGGGCCAGCAGCACCTCGTACTGGTTCTTCTCGAGGTAGGTCTTCAGCAGGCTGCGGATTTTCTGGTCGTCGTCGACGATCAGGATCTTGCGCGGGGTCATGGTGTGGCCTTGGAGTTCTTGGGGGCGAGGGCGCGCAACAGGCCCTGCAATTTGCGCTGGGCGGCGGCGGGCGTCTGGCTCGGGTCCAGCGCAAAGCGGTGGACGGTTTCGATGATGGCGTTCTTGCCGATCTCGCCAAAGGCCATGCGGTGCACGAGGCTGGGCACGCGCGGCGTGTTGGGGTTGGCGAAGAGATGGAAGGAGGCCTGCGCGCAGGGGTCCAGCTCGTCCACCGGCACGTCGCGGCGCACGGGGATGGAGCCCTTGATGCGGTTGTAGCCCAGCTGCAGCGTGGCGCTGCCGAGCAGCTCGGCCATCTTCTCCTGGTCGGCCTGGCTGCCGCCGCTGCCGGCCAGCATGGCCAGGGTGTCGATGCTGTAGAGATGGGCCTGGGCGGTGCCGGGCACGGCCTTGCAGCTGAAGTCGCGTTCGCCCTCCAGCCCCATGGCACCGAGCTCGCCGCGGGCCCAGTCGCCCATGATCATCATGGCGGCGCGCTCGTTGGCAAAGTCGGCGACGACGTCGGTCCAGGGGCGCTCGCCCGGTGCGGCGCCTCCTGCCGAGTTCGCGGGCAGGGCCAGGTTGCGCCAGTTGCGCAGGCGCTTGAGTGCGCGCTCGAGCGCGGGGTCGTCGAAGGCGCTGAGGTCGCGCTGCTCCAGCATGCGGCGGTACAGGGCCGGACCGGCTTCGCTGAGCAGCATGGCCTCGAAGATGGTGGCCACCTGCCAGGGTTCGTCGCTGAAGGCCACCGGCGTGATGCCCGCCGCGCGCAGCTTGACGGCGGCACGCTCCAGGCCGTCCCAGTCGCTCGGCGGTTCGATGCCCAGACGCTTGAACAGCGCCTTGTTCAGGTAGAGGTTGTTGATGCGCTGGATGCCCAGCGGCGCGGCGACGATGTGGCCGTGCACGGTGACCTGGGCCATGACCTGCGGGAACATGACCTTGGACCAGTTGCGCTTCGCCGCGACGCCGTCGAGTTCGAGCAGCAGGCCCATGTCGGCCCACTCGTTCATGGACGCGCCATTGAGCTGGGCCACCTTGGGCGCCATGCGGCGCAGGATGCGTTCGTTCAGCACCTTGATGGCCGGGCCGCCGCCGCCGCCGGCCACGGCACCGTCCACCCACTTCAGGCCGTTCTCGGCCATGCGCGCGGCCACATGGTTGGCCGCGGCGCGTTCGCTCGCCGACGTCCACCAGTGCAGCACATTCAACTCACCGGCGCCCTCGACCGCGGGCGTGGCCGCCGCTGGGCCGGCCGCCATGGCCGCACAACTCCAGGGCAAGACCGCCAACGCCAACATGCGACGCATCTTGCGGGCCGCCCGGCAGCGCCAACCTTGCGTTGTGTACGACTTCTGTAATGTTGTGTGACTCAAGGACAACCGCCACCTGCCGGGAGGCGGAGATTGTCTTGTTCAGCGTTGCAAAAGGCGATTGGGGCTTACCGTGACTCTCAGTTGTAAGCGAGGGCTTGCGCAGCCGGAATCCGCAGCGCTCGACGCGCAGGCAGGGCGCAGGCGATGAGCGAAATCAGCGCCATCAAGCCCAGCCATCCGAAGGCCACGCCAGCGCTCGGCACCAGCCGCCACGGCACGCTGAACATGATGCGGCCAAAGGCCACCTCGAGCAGGGCGCTGATGGGCAGGGCCAGGGGCAGCGATGTCAGCCAGGCGAGGGCGACCAGCGTGAGGCCTTCGGCCTGCACCATGGCGAGGATGGCGCCATCGCGCGCGCCGATGGCACGCAGCACGCCGATCTCGCGGCGGCGCTCCAGCACGGCCAGGCCCATGGTCGAGGCCAGGCCCATGGCGCCGACGGCGATCATCACCAGGCCCATCGCGCCGAGGAAGTCGACGACCATCAGCAGGTGGTCCTCGACGACGCGGCGGCTCTCGGCCTGGGACTGGGTGGCGGCGACGCTGATGCCGGCTTCGGTGAAGGCCTCGCGCAGCTGGCGCGCGGCGTCGAGCAGGGCGACGGAAGATTCGGGGCGGTCCAGGCGCAGCACAAGGCTGGTGGCGAGCTCATTGCCGGCCAGCGCATCCAGCGCGGCACGCGATGCATAGGCCAGGGCCTGCGGGCCGGCTTCGACAATACCGACGACGGTCCAGTCGCGCTCGGCGATGCGGTGATGACTGCCGACGCTCAATGCGGGCTGCTGCCTGAGCAGCAGGCGGCTGACGACGAGTTCCTGGGCGGCCCCGTCGCTCAGCCAGTGGCCTTCGACCAGGTGCGGTGCCAGCAGCCGGCCGGCGGACGGCACGCCGAGCAGCGTCAGGGGTTCGGCCCCCAGGCTGGTACGCAGACCGCGCCAGGCTTCGGCGCCTGCAATGCCGGGCACGTCGGCAGCCAAGGCCTCCAGCCGGGCCGCCGGCGTCGGCACGCCGACACGCACCTGCAGCTGATAGCGCTGCGCATCGAAGAGATCGTCCACCGAGCCGCGCACGGCGCTGCGCAGATTGGCCGCGCCCAGGTACACCGCGCCGCCGCTGGCCAGGGCCAGCACGGTCAGCAGCATGCGCTGGCGGCGGCGGAAGGCATTGCCGATCGACAACAGCAGCGGCCGCGCCCAGCCGCCCAGCAGCGGCACCATCCGGGCCGCGAGGGCGCCGCGCTTCAGACCCAGGGCCTGGCCTTCGCGGGTGATGCCGATGTCGCGCAGCGCCTCGCCCACGGGCCGGCGCAGGGCCGCGCGCACCGGCAGTGCGGCCGCCGCCAGCGGCAAACCGACGCCGACCACCAACTGCAGCGCGACAGCCCAGAAGGGCGTCGCGACGCCGTCGAGCGGAAAGTTCAGCAGCTCGGCCTTGAGGCCACCGTAGATGCGGCCGAGCCAGAGCGCGGTGGGCAGGGATATGGCCGACGCCAGCAGGCCCAGCGCCCCGGCCTGCGCCAACACCATCACGCCTATCTGCGCGGGCGAGCCGCCCAGCACCTTCATGACCGCGATCTCGCGCGTCTGCCCGGCCAGCATCGCGCTGACGAGGTTGACGACCAGGAAGCCGCAGGCCAGCAGCGCCAGCAGACCGAAGGCGCCTTGCGTCATCAGCAGCGAGTCCATCTGCGCGGCGTGGATGTGCTGGCCGGGCTCGGGCACGTCGATGCTCTTGACCGTGTAGCCGCCTGCGGTCAGCGCGGCTTTCAAGGCATCGACGGCGCCACGCACCTCTGCGCGCGTGGCGTGCTCGTCGCGCACGCGGAACTGCAGTTCGTTGAAGCCGGCCGGCGCACCCAGCCGCGTCAGAACGGCCTCGCTGCCGTAGAGATAGACGAGGTTCTCCATCCAGCCCGGCGCCTGGCTGACGTCGCGCACCAGGCCCTTGATGTCGACCGACGCGGTCTCGGCGCCGGCCAGGCGCAGCGACACCGGCTCGCCGACACTGGCACCCGAGAAGTCCAGCGAGGAGCGCTCTATCCACAGCCCGCCGTCGGTCGGTGGCGTGTCGAGCTGCAGCCGCCCGATGTCGGCGCGCTGGAAGTCGTCCATGGCGATGACGACGGCGTTGCGCGAGCGGCCATTGGCCTGCACGGCCGCCATCACGCTGCGCCGCAGCCGTGCGCCCGCGATGTCGGGCCGGGCTTTCGCCAGGGCCAAGGCGCGTGCGTCCGCGCGCTCCAGCACCAGCGTGGCCGAGACCGGCATGCTGGCGCGATAGCCCTGGTCGGTGGCACGCTCAACCAGCGCCCAGGCGTTCAGGATGATGCCGGCAGCGGTCAGGCCGAGCGCGACTGCAAGCACGACGAGCAGGCTGCGCGCGCGATGCTGCCAGAGGTCGCGCCAGCTCTTGAGCGCAGGGGAGCGCTGGATGAGTCTCCGCGATGCGGCGCGCCCTGGTTCGGGATGAGCTGCAAGGCGCAAACCGGAGTCATAGCTCTGGCTATGGCGAGGATTTGCAACGCGGCAGATCGCCCAAAGCAGGGATGCGCAGCGCGCGAGGGACTTGTTCAGCACTTCCCTAGTCATGGCGGCGGTCCTCGACGAGGCGGCCGTCGCGCAGGCGCAGGCTGCGCTGCACCTGGCCGAGTGCGGCGGCTTCATGCGTGACCATGACGATGGTGACGCCCTGTTCGCGCGCCAGCTCGGCCAGCAAGGTCAGCAGCGCCTCGGCGTTGACGGAGTCGAGGTTGCCGGTCGGTTCGTCGGCCAGGATCAGCGCCGGTGCGTTGGCCAGCGCCCGCGCCAAGGCCACGCGCTGCTGCTGGCCTCCCGACAAGGCCGCCGGGAMTTTGTCGGCCTGGTCGGCGACGCCCAGGCGCTCGAGCAGGGCCCGCGCCCGCTCGGGCCGCTCGGCCGCCGGCCATTGGTCGCAGAAGTCCATGGGCAGCATGACGTTCTCCAGCGCCGTCAGCGTGGGCAGCAGCTGGAAGAACTGGAAGACCACGCCGACGGCCTTGCCGCGCCAGCGTGACAGGGCCCGTTCGGGGAGGGCGCGCAGGTCCTGGCCGGCGACGCTGAGCTCGCCGCTGCCGGCGCGATCGATGCCGGCGAGCAGGTTGAGCAGGGTCGACTTGCCGCTGCCCGAGGGGCCGACGACGGCGACGAATTCGCCGCCCTGAATGTCGAGGTCGAGGCTGCTGAGGGCGTGGAATTCACCGCCCGCGACGGGGTAGCTCTTGCCGACGCCGCGCAGGCGGATGAGTGAGGTTGGGGTGTCCATGGCGGCCAATGTAGGAAGCGGTGGGGCCGGTGGCGCGCCGTTCGACGGCGTGGTTCTGCCACTCGGCGAATCGCCCCTCGCCAGGCGTCGCGCGTGTCGCGATGCTGGCGCCATCCCTTACCTGGAGACACCATGAAAGCCCTTGTTCTCTCGCTCGCCCTTGTCTTCACCGGCGTCGCCCATGCCCAGCATGGCGGTGGCGCGCCTGCCGTGACCGCCGCCGTGCCGGCCGAGGCCGCACAGTTCGATTTCCTCGTCGGCCAGTGGGAGCTGGAGGTGAGCCCGAAGGTCAACGGCCTGGCCGCGATGATCCACGGGGCGCCGAAGCTGGTGGGCAGCTGGAAGGCCTGGAAGGCCTTCGACGGCTATGGCCTGGACGACGAGCTGCGCATCCTCGACGCCTCGGGCAACCCGGTGTCGCTGAACCACAGCCAGCGCATCTTCGACAGCAAGACCAAGCGCTGGCTGGTCAACGGCCTGGATGTCTATCGCGCCCGCTTCGGCAGCAGCACGGGCCAGTGGCAGGACGGTGAGATGCGCCTGGAGGGCAGCAGCCAGAACGCCGAGGGCAAGACGGTGACGACACGCACGCGCTACCTCGAGATCACGGCCGACCGCTTCAAGATGCGCCAGGACCGCTCCTATGACAATGGCGCAACTTGGGAGGAAGGGACGCTGACGGTGGTAGCCAAGCGAGTCTCACGCAAGGCAACTCGATAAGCGAAGCAAAGATGGGGCGAGCCTGGATCTGGGTGCAATGGCTGATCGGCTGGCTGCCGGTGGCCGCGCTGTTTGCGGTGCTGATGATGACGGTGCACGGCGCCGGCATTCATGAGGCGCTGCATTACTCGCTGCGGCTCATGGCGACGGCGGCCGTGCTCGGCCTCGTCGTGCACCGGGTCACCGCTCGCCTGCCCTGGCCGCATCCGATGCGGCTGGCCTTCCTGGCCAAGCATGCGCTGGGTGCAGCCCTGTACGCCGTGGCCTGGGTGCTGGCCAACAGCGCCGTCGAGAGCCTGATGGTGGGCCGCACCGTGCTGGTGATCGGGCCTGGCATCGCGGCCTACCTCGTCACCGGCGTGTGGTTCTACGTGATGATTGCCGGCGTTGCCTATGCCCAGCGCGCCGCCGCCCGCAATGCCGAGCTGGAGGCCCTGCAGGCGCGCAGCCAGCTCGCGGCGCTGCGGGCCCAGCTGCACCCGCATTTCCTGTTCAACGCCCTGCACACGGTGGTGCAGCTGATCCCGCTGGACCCCGCGCGCGCCACGCGCGCGGCCGAGCAGCTCGCGGCCCTGCTGAGGGCGAGCTTCGACAACCCGCGCGAGCTGGTCACGCTGCGCGAGGAATGGAAGGTCGTGCAGCTGTATCTGGACATCGAGGCGATCCGATTTGGGGAGCGCTTGCGCGTCATCACCGAGTTCGAGGAGGCGGCGCTGAACGAGCTGCTGCCCAGCTTCGCGCTGCAGACGTTGGTGGAGAACGCGGTGCGCCATGGCGCCGCGCCGCGGGTGGAGGCGACAACGGTGCGGGTCAGTGCGCGTGTCGAAGGCGAAACCCTGAGGATCGCCACGGCGGATGACGGCATGGGCGCCGAGCCCGCCGCACTGGAGGCCGGCGGCACCGGCCTGCGCCGGCTGCGCGAGCGGCTGGGTTGGCTGTACGGTGCCAGCGCTTCGCTGACCGTGCAGACGGCGCCCGGCCAGGGTCTGCGCGCCGAGCTTTGCCTGCCGCTGAAGGACGAGGCGTGAGCGCCGCGTCGGGCCGCCCCAAGCAAGCTCGCTCCCGCTTGGCGGAACAGGCCGTAGGCCGAAGGGTGCGCCAATGAGCGAAGCCGCCGTCACCGCCCTGATCGCCGACGACGAACCCGTCGCCCGCGCCGGCCTGCGCCATCTGCTGCGTGGGCTGCCCTGGCTGCACTGCATCGGCGAGGCGGCCGATGGCTCGGCGGCTCTGGCCGATATCCAGCGCCTCAAGCCCGAGCTGGTCTTCCTGGACATCCAGATGCCGGGTCTGCTGGGCACCGAGGTGTTGCGCCGCCTGGCCGAGTCCGGCACGCCGCCGCTGGTCATCTTCACGACGGCCCATGCCGAGCATGCGATCACGGCCTTCGAGCTGGGCGCGCTGGACTATCTGCTCAAGCCCTTTGGTGCCGAGCGCCTGAACGCCACCTTGGAGCGCGTGCGTGCGGCCCTGGGCGAGCCCGTCCCGCCGGCGCTGGAGCGTCTGGCCGAACTGCTGGGCCGTGGGCCGCTGACGCGGCTCTTCGTGCGCAGCGGCGCGGCCATCGTGCCGGTGGCGGTCAGCGAGGTCAGTCATTTCGAGGCCGTGGGCGACTACGTGGCCGTGCATGCCGGCGGCGCCGAGCATCTGCTGCACCTGGCGCTGGCGCGGCTGGAGGAGAGGCTGGACGCCGAGCGCTGGGTGCGCATCCACCGTGGCTGCATCGTCAACCTGGATGCGGTGGCGCGCTTCCGGCGCCTGGCCAACGGCCAGCTCAGCGCCGAGCTGAAGGACGGCCGGGCGCTGATGGTCAGCCGCAGCCGGTCCCAGGTCTTGCGCGGGCTGGCTGGCTGAATCAAACCGGGGCGCGGCTGGCCCGTTTCCGTGCGCCGACCCGATGCTGCAGTACACCAACGGTGCGAAATGCACCGTGACAGGGCTGTCATGGGCGGTAACCGTGCGACGGGGAGGGCGGTTGCGGGTGTGACGAAGTGCACAAAGCTGGCACGAGGCTTGCGCTCTTGCCTTCCGGCTACTCGACCCCCTCACCCCAAAACCCGGAGGACTCCCGATGCTTCGCCGTTCTGCCCTTGCGCTGGCCGCTGCCGCCAGCCTGTTCGCCCCCACCGCCTTTGYCGCCGACACCATCAAGGTGGGCGTGCTGCACTCGCTGTCCGGCACCATGGCCATCTCCGAGACGGTGTTGAAGGACACCGTGCTGATGGCCATCGACGAGATCAACGCCAAGGGCGGCCTGCTCGGCAAGAAGCTCGAGCCCGTCACCGTCGACCCAGCCTCCAACTGGCCGCTGTTCGCCGAGAAGGCCAAGCAGCTCATCTCGCAGGACAAGGTCGCCGTCGTGTTCGGCTGCTGGACCTCGGTGAGCCGCAAGTCGGTGCTGCCGGTGTTCGAGCAGACCAACTCGCTGCTGTTCTACCCGGTGCAGTACGAGGGCGAGGAGCTGAGCAAGAACGTCTTCTACACGGGTGCCGCGCCCAACCAGCAGGCCATCCCCGCCGTGGAATACCTGATGAGCAAGGACGGCGGCGGCGCCAAGCGCTTCGTGCTGCTGGGTACCGACTATGTGTACCCCCGCACCACCAACAAGATCCTGCGCGCCTTCCTGAAGAGCAAGGGCATCCCCGACGCCGACATCATGGAGGACTACACCCCCTTCGGCCATGCGGACTACCAAAGCATCATTGCCAAGATCAAGAAGTTCGCCGCCGAGGGCAAGAAGACGGCCGTCATCTCCACGATCAACGGCGACTCCAACGTGCCCTTCTACAAGGAACTGGGCAACCAGGGCCTGAAGGCGACCGACGTGCCGGTGGTGGCCTTCTCCGTGGGTGAGGAAGAGCTGCGCGGCGTGGACACCAAGCCGCTGCAAGGCCACCTGGCCGCGTGGAACTACTTCATGTCGATCAAAGCGCCGGCCAACGACGCCTTCATCAAGAAGTGGAGCGACTACGCCAAGGCCAAGGGCATCGCCGGCCACAAGGACAAGCCGCTGACCAACGACCCGATGGAAGCCACCTACATCGGCATCAACATGTGGGCGCAGGCCGTCAAGAAGGCCGGCAGCACCGATACCGACAAGGTCATCGCCGCCATGGCCGGCCAGACCTTCACGGCACCTTCGGGCATCACGTCCAAGATGGACGAGAAGAACCACCACCTGCACAAGTCGGTCTTCATCGGCGAAGTGAAGGCGGACGGCCAGTTCAACGTGGTGTGGAAGACGCCCGGCCCGGTCAAGGCCCAGCCGTGGAGCCCCTACATCCCCGAGAACAAGGGCAAGAAGGACGAGCCCACGAAGTAAGCCGCAGCGAAGCTGCGGGGCGCCGCCCGACCGGCCAGGCCGGGTTGGGTGGTGCTCGCTGGAGAGGCGCGCGTGCTGTCGCACCGCGCTGGTTTTGACTCGGCTGGGCCTTCATGATCAAGCGACTTCTTTTCGGTTGGCTGCTGGCGCTGTCTGGCCTTCAAGCCTGGGCAGCGCTGCCCCCCGAGCTGCTTACGCGCATCGCAGCGGGGGAGGGCGATGAACGTGTCGCCGCCCTCAACGAGGCCGTGGCCCAGGCTGACCCGGCGCTGGCGGACTATCTGCATGCCCTGCTCGACGGCCGGGTGCGGCTGCGCGAGGGCAAGGCGGTCGTGGCCGCCGAGGGTGCCGCGCCACCTGACGGTGAGGAGCCCATGCTGAACAACCGCCTGCGCCGCGAGATCGACTCGGCGCTGGCGGGGCTGGCCTTGCTGTCCAAGGACCGCGATGCGCGCGCCAAGGCGCTGGTGACGCTGCGTGAAGACGCCAGCGCCGCCAAGCTGCCGCTGTACGAACGTGCGCTGGCTGCCGAGACCGATACGGAACTGCGCAGCCAGTTGAGTGCGCTGGTGGCCGGCGCCAAGCTGTCGTCCACCGATCCAGGTCAGCGCCGTGCCGCGGCGACCGAGCTGGCTGGCAGCGCGGACCCCGCGACGCGCGCCTTGCTGCTGGAGCGCATGAGCGCCGAGACCGACCCCGGCGCCAAGGCCGCGATGCAGTCGACGATAGCCGCCATCGGCGACCGCCTCGCCTGGGGCGAGCGCGCCCAGTTGCTGTTCTCGGGCCTGAGCCTGGGCTCGGTGCTGCTGTTGGTGGCCCTGGGCCTGGCCATCACCTACGGCCTGATGGGCGTCATCAACATGGCCCACGGCGAGCTGTTGATGGTGGGCGCCTACGCGACCTACTGCGTGCAGCAGGGCTTCCGCGCCTGGCTGCCGGCGGCCTTCGACTACTACCTGTGGATTGCGCTGCCGGCGAGCTTCGTCGCCGCCGCCCTGGTGGGTGCCGCCATGGAGCGCACCGTCATCCGCTGGCTCTACGGCCGGCCGCTGGAAACGCTGCTCGCAACCTGGGGCATTTCTCTGGTGCTGATGCAGGCCGTGCGCACGCTGTTCGGTGCGCAGAACGTGGCGGTGGAGAACCCCACCTGGCTGTCCGGTGGCTGGGCCCTGCTGCCCAATCTGACGCTGCCCTACAACCGCCTCGCCATCCTCGCCTTCGCGGCCCTGGTGCTGGGCGGCATGGCCCTGCTGCTGGCCAGGACGCGCCTGGGCCTGATGGTGCGCGGCGTGACGCAGAACCGCCGCATGGCCGCCTGCGTGGGCGTCAACACCGCCAAGGTGGACACGATGGCGTTTGCGCTCGGCTCAGGCATCGCAGGCCTGGCCGGCTGCGCGCTGAGCCAGATCGGCAACGTCGGCCCCGACCTGGGCCAGAGCTACATCGTCGATGCCTTCATGGTGGTCGTGCTCGGCGGTGTGGGCCAGCTTGCCGGCACCGTCTACGCCGGCCTGGGACTGGGCGTGCTGTCCAAACTGCTGGAGGGCTGGCAGGGCGCGGTGCTGGCCAAGATCGCGCTGCTGATGCTGCTGGTGCTAGTCATCCAGAAGAAGCCGCAAGGCCTGTTCGCGCTGAAGGGCAGGTCGGTCGAATGAAGAAGCCTCTTCTCATCGCGGTGGCCGTCCTGCTGCTGCTCGTGCCGCTGCTGCACCTGGCCTTCCCGCCCGGCCATGCGCTGCATCTCAGCGAGTTCTACGTCGGCCTGCTCGGCAAGTTTCTTTGCTTTGCCATTTGTGCCCTGGCCTTGGACCTCATCTGGGGTTTCGGCGGCATCCTGTCGCTGGGCCATGGGCTTTTCTTTGCCCTTGGCGGCTATGGCATGGGCATGTATCTGATGCGCCAGATCGGCCGCGAAGGCCAGTACCAGTCGGACCTGCCGGACTTCATGGTCTTCCTGAACTGGAAGGAGCTGCCCTGGCACTGGGCGCTCAGCGATTCGCTGGTCGGCCAGATCTTCCTGGCGCTCGCGGTGCCCGGCCTGCTGGCCGCGGTGTTCGGCTATTTCGCCTTCCGCTCGCGCATCCAGGGCGTCTACTTCTCCATCATCACGCAGGCACTGACGGTGGCGGCCATGCTGCTGTTCTTCCGCAATGAGACGGGCTTTGGCGGCAACAACGGTTTTACCGACTTCAAGCGCCTGGCCGGCATGCCGCTGAACACGCCGGGCATGAAGGTCGGCCTGTGCGTGGCCAGTGGTGTGGCGCTGATCGTTTGCTACCTGATCGCCCGTGCGCTGACACGCAGCCGCTGGGGCCGCATCCTGCAGGCCATCCGCGACGCCGAAGGCCGCGTGCGCTTCCTCGGCTATGACCCGGTCGCGTTCAAGCTCAGTGCCTACGTCATCTCCGCGCTGATGTGCGCCCTGGCCGGCATCCTCTATGTGCCTCAGGTCGGCATCATCAACCCGGGCGAAATGAGCCCGGCGGCCAGCATCGAGATGGCCATCTGGGCGGCCGTGGGCGGCCGCGGCACGCTGATCGGGCCGGTGCTGGGCGCCTTCTTCGTCAACGGCACCAAATCGGTCTTCACGGCCTGGTGGCCAGAGGGCTGGCTCTACATCCTCGGCGGCCTCTTCATCGCGGTGACGCTGTTCCTGCCACAGGGCTTGATGGGCTTGGCGCGGAGGTTCAAAAAATGACGCCAGAACTTCTCGAAGCCGGTTCCGAGGCGCGCTCGCGCGCGCTGACCCGCATCGCCACGGCCGGCGAGCCCATCTTCAACCAGGGCGTGGCCCTCTACGTCGAAGACTTGAAGGTCGCCTTCGACGGCTTCCAGGCGCTGGGCGGCTTGTCGTTCACGGTCGGCGTGGGCGAGCTGCGCTGCGTCATCGGCCCCAATGGCGCCGGCAAGACGACAACGATGGACTGCCTGACCGGCAAGACGCGGCCCGACAGCGGCCGCATCTTCTTTGGCAGCAACCTCAACCTGCGCCTGATGAGCGAGCAGCAGATTGCCCGCGCCGGCATAGGCCGCAAGTTCCAGAAGCCGACGGTGTTCGAGGCGCTGACGGTGACGGAGAACCTCGAGCTGGCGCTGGCAGGGGACCGTCGCGCGCGCTTCGCGATGCGTGCCAGGCTGAACGGAGAGCAGCGCGACAGGTTGGATGAGCTGCTAAAGACCGTTCACCTCGCCGAGGAAAGCGGCCGCGTTGCCGGACTGCTGTCGCACGGCCAGAAGCAGTGGTTGGAGATCGGCATGCTGCTGGCCCAGAACCCCAAGCTGCTGCTGCTCGACGAACCCGTGGCCGGCATGACCGACGAGGAAACCGAGCGCACCGCCGAACTCTTCCTGAGCCTGGAAGGCAAGCATTCGCTGGTCGTCGTCGAGCACGACATGCTTTTCGTCGCGACGCTGGCCGGCGCGCATCGCACGGTCACCGTGCTGCACGAAGGCCAGACGCTCGCCGAAGGCACCATGGTGGCCGTCCAGTCGGATGAAAAAGTGATCGAGGTCTACCTTGGCCGATGAAATTCTTCGCGTCGAGTCGCTTCACCAGCACTACGGCGGCTCCAACATCCTGCGTGGCCTGAGCTTCGACTTGAAGCCCGGCGAGATCACCGTCGTGCTGGGCCGCAACGGCGTCGGCAAGACGACGCTGCTGAAGAGCCTGATGGGTGTCGTGCCCGTTACCTCAGGCAGCATCACGTTGGCCGGCGAGCCCATCAACAAGCTCAAGACCCACCAGCGCGTGCGCGCCGGCCTCGGCTACGTGCCGCAAGGCCGAGAGATCTTCGGCCGGCTGTCGGTCATCGAGAACCTGCAGATGGGTTTGAGCAGCCAACCCGCCGGCACACCACTCTCGCCCGAGCTGTTCGAACTTTTCCCCGTGCTCGCGAAGATGCGCTCACGCCGCGGTGGCGACCTGTCGGGTGGCCAGCAACAGCAGCTCGCCATCGCCCGCGCGCTGGCACCGGGGCCGAAGGTGCTGCTGCTGGACGAACCGACCGAGGGCATCCAGCCTAACGTCATCCAGGACATCGGCCGCGTCATCAAGCACCTGGCCCACGACAAGGGACTGTCGGTGGTGCTGGTCGAGCAGTTCTACGACTTTGCCGAAGAGCTGGCCGACCAGTATTTGCTGATGCAACGGGGCGAGATCGTCATGCGCGGGCGGGGCAAGGACATGGCGGCGGATGGGGTGAGGGAGAGGTTGGCGATCTGAGCGCGGATCCCGTGCGTGCTGCAATGATGCGCATGCCTGCGCGCAACTGCTATTGCAGCCTCAGGGAGAAGAATCCAAGACTTTTGGAGTCACAGGGCATTCCACACGGGTTCTGCGGTATCTGATCTGTGATCGCTGCGGCCAACCCGGGCATATGCGTCATGCGCCCGGTGCAGCCCCATACACAGGCGCTTGGTGTGACGGTTGTTATCGCGTCACGGCCATTCGCAACAATGCACGAATGATCCTTTTTCTCGGAGCTGGCGCGGGGTTGGTCTTTGGGCTACGTGCGATCGTGCTTTGGCTGGGCGGATAGTCGGCAATGACTCGACGCTTCGTCCGATTTCTGCTTTTCAGTCTTCTTGCGCTACTGGTAGCTGTGGCAGCCCTGTTTGCGCTGGCGCTGTACTTGAATCGAGATCGGGTCAGCGCCTTTTATGTCGTCAACGCCGAGCTGGGGGACATCGGCTACCTGGACAAGCTCCAGATCGCTCTGCAGGGTAGCGATCCCTTCCGGGAGGATCTGGGTTTCGGCTTCTCGGCTCACCGGTTGAAAGCCGGACAGGGCACGGTGCTGGCTTACCGCCACTTCTCGGAAGGCAGCGTTCTGGGGATGGACGACGAGACCTATCAGAAGCTCACGGTCTTTCTACGCCCGCCGGTTTCAATGGCAGCCAGGCAGTCGCTGCGCATCCCGGAGCAAGGTGTCGCGCTGCTGTCATCGGGCGGTTCGGCGTGGCCGCGCAACGACTGCTCCGGATACATCCACGGAATCGTTGAGCTCACACCGCTCGGGTCGGAAGTCGTCGTTCGAATTCAAGGGAGCTTCGAACCGCAAGGCAACCGGGACCTTTGGCACACGTGCAAGCCGCGAGAGTTCGCTCTCCAGTTTCAGGCTTCGCCAACTCGGTTGCAGGATCTCAGTCCTTGGCAAGGCGGCGCCGGCGCTGCACGCCCCTACGAGGAAACCTATGCTCGCTAGGAGCGCAGATTATGTTCATGGAAGCGCCACCGCTGGGCAGCGATTAAGCGTGCAAAGACGCGTTGGTCGAGAAGGACGATGGTCCAAAGCAAACCTGAGGTGTCATGCAAATCACCGCCGCGACCCCATCCGACATCGAGCCCGCCGTCAGCTGCCTGGCTACGGCCTTCGCGCACGATCCGATCACGGGCTATCTGCTCCAGACTGGACCTGAGTACCGGCAGCATCTGACGCAGTTCTTCTCGCTGCTGATGGGCGCGCGCCTCGTGCTTGGCATGCCGGTGCTGGTGGCGCGGGATGCGGCCGGCATTCATGGCGCGGCGATGGGCTACGACACGACTCGGCCCGAGTGGCCCAAGCGCTTCTCAGATGAATGGGACCACTTCGAGAAGGCCGTCCGCGGCATGGCCGAGCGCATGGCGATCTATGACGAGATCGCCGACAAGAGCAAGCCGACCGTGCCCCACTACTACCTCGGCGTGCTCGGCCTGGACCCGGCCCTGCAGGGGCGAGGCGTCGGGATGCAGTTGCTGCGGTCCTTCTGCGAACTCTCGGCTGCGGACCCGCTGTCTGCCGGCGTCTACCTGGAGACGGCAAATCCAACGAATGTCAGCTTCTACGAACGCGCTGGCTTTGAGCAGACCGGCCGAGGCCGCCTGGGTGACGCGACGTTGTGGTGCATGTTCCTGCGCCACAACGTCTAGGTGCTCTATTCGCCGCCTTGCGCCGCCTCCAGCCACAGCACCGCAAACCACCCGTTCGCGTCTGTCCACACCTTGCCCGGCCTGAAGCCCGCGCGTTCGGCCAGGGCCTGGAAGCCTGACACGGTGTATTTGTGCGAATGCTCGGTATGCAGGGTCTCGCCCTCGCTGAACGCGTAGACCTCATCACCCAGCCGCAGCTCCAGCGGCCGGGTCGCGCGCAGATGCATCTCGATGCGGCGGTAGGCGGGGTTGTAGAAGGCCAGGTGCTCGAAGCCGTCGGGCGGGTACTCGGCGCCCAGCTCCTGGCGGGCACGCTTCAATACATTGAGGTTGAAGGCCGCCGTGACACCCGCTGCGTCGTTGTAGGCCGCGTGCAGCACATCGTGGTCCTTCACGAGGTCGACGCCTATCAGCAGGCCGCCACCGGCCAGCTCGCCGGCGGCCAGGCGCAGGAAG
Source organism: Roseateles sp. P1_C1_2 (assembly GCF_056406535.1). Classification (NCBI taxonomy): domain Bacteria; kingdom Pseudomonadati; phylum Pseudomonadota; class Betaproteobacteria; order Burkholderiales; family Sphaerotilaceae; genus Roseateles; species Roseateles sp. P1_C1_2. The sequence goes on along the minus strand of NZ_JBFUAB010000001.1, from coordinate 91,229 downwards.
GCGTCGGCCTCGGCCGGTGTGAAATTGCCGATGCTGGAGCCCGGGAAGAAGCCGACGCGGCGGCTGCCGTCGGGGCAGGGCGGCAGCGTGTGTGGCCGCGTGAAGTCGGCCACCAGCGGCTGGATGGCCAGGCCGGGGTAGTCGCCCGCCAGGCCGTCGCAGGCGGCCAGCAAATGCGGGCCGGAAATGTCCACGGGCACGAACTGCACGCTGTCGCGCGGGATGGCGTCCAGCAGCAGGCGCACCTTGCGCAGCGCGCCGGCACCGTATTCGACGAGCTGCACCTGGCCGCCCATCTGCGCGGCCATGTCGGCGGCATGTGCCTGCAGCAGCGACAGCTCGGTGCGCGTCGGGTAGTACTCGGGCAGGTCGCAGATCTGCTCGAAGAGTTTGGAGCCAGTCTCGTCGTAGAAGTATTTGGGCGAGATCGCCTTGGGCGCGCGGCTCAGCGCCGCATGCAGGTCGTCTGCAAACTGTTCGTTGTCGGCCGCCGCTCGCGGCTGGCGCCATTCGATTCCTGGTTTCATCTTGCGAGCCTCAATCCACTGAATTGCCAGCGCGCGGCTGGCGGAAAGAAATTGCGGTAACTCGGCCGCGCATGGCCGGTTGGCGTGGCGAGGCTGCCGCCGCGCAGCACCTGCTGGCCGACCATGAACTTGCCGTTGTATTCACCCACCGCGCCCGCCGCCGGCTTGAAGCCGGGGTAGGGCGCATAGCTGGAGCGCGTCCATTGCCAAGCTCCCCAGGCTTGGTCGGCCGCCTGCTGGAAACCTTGCAGGGCCGATGCGGCCTCCCACTCGAACTCGGTCGGAAGCCGTGCGCCAGCCCATTCGGCAAAGGCACAGGCCTCGTAGAAGCTGAGCTGCATGACGGGCGCGTCCGGGTCCAGGGGCTGCACGCCATGCAGGCCGAAGACGCTGCCGTCTTCCTGCCAGTAGGCCGGCCGCTGCCAGCCCTGGGCCTGTACGGTGGCCCAGCCGTCGGACAGCCACAGCAGGGGCTCGCGGTAGCCGCCGCTGGCGATGAAGTCGGCGTATTCGCCGCAGGTCACGAGGCGGTTGCTGATCTCAAAGGGCGTCACCAGGGCTTGGTGGCGAGGGCCCTCGTTGTCGAAGGCGAAGCCGTCGCCCCCATGGCCGACGTCGACGATGCCGCCTGCGTGCTTCAGCCAGACCTGATCCGGCGCTATCGCTTTCTGCGGCGCTGAGGCGTCATAGGCCGGCAGCAGCGGGTTGCAGGAAAAGGCATGCAGGATGTCGGTCAGCAACAGCTCCTGGTGCTGCTGCTCGTGGTGACAGCCCAATTCGATGAGGCGGCGGGCCTCGTCGGCGGCCGAATTCTTCAATTGAGGCAGCAGATCGGCCAGCGCCGCATCGACATGGGCGCGATACGCCTTCACTTCATCCAGCGACGGCCGGCTCAGCAGGCCGCGCTGCGGGCGGGCATGGCGCGGGCCCAGGCTCTCGTAATAGGAGTTGAACAGGCGCGGCCAGCGCTCGTCGAAGACTTCGTAGTCGGGCAGATACGGCAGCAGCACCAGGGTCTCGAAAAACCAGGTCGTGTGCGCCAGATGCCATTTGGCGGGGCTCGCGTCGGGCATGGACTGCAGCTGAGCATCCTCGTCGGACAGCGGCGCGGCCAGTGCCAACGACTGGGCGCGGGTGGCGCGGAGAAGGTCGGACAACATGGGTGGAACCGTATCGCAAGCTGCTGCCAACGGTATGTCAGTGCAGGGGCTTTGGCTGTAGGACGAGGCCGGTGCCCCCCACGTTCGGCCTAGGGTGGCTGCGGAGGGCTCGGCGTTTTCACATCCCCTAGGATGAAGGCACACAACAAGGAGACCGGGCATGAAAGCAATCGCCTTCATCGCCGGCCTGCTGGCCGCGACCGCGGTGCAGGCCAACGAGCCGATCACGCTCAAGGTGCATCACTTCTGGCCGCCTGGCGCCATGCCACCGACACAGATCCTGGCGCCCTGGTGCGACAAGATCGCCGCCGACTCGGGCAATCGCCTCAAATGCCAGGTCTACCCGGCCATGCAGCTGGGCGGCACGCCGGCCCAGCTCATCGACCAGGTCAAGGATGGTGTCGTCGACATCGCCTTCACGCTGCCGGGCTACACGGCCGGGCGTTTCCCCATCATGGAGGTGTTCGAGCTGCCCTTCATGACGAACTCGGCCGAGGCCGCCTCGCGCGCGGCCTGGGATTTCTACGGCAAATACGCCGTCAAGGAGTTCGCGACCGTCAAGCCGCTGATGTTCGCCACGCATGACGAGGGCTATCTGCACACGCGGGAACGCCAGATCAAGACCCTGGCCGACTTCAAGGGGCTGAAGCTGCGCGCGCCGACGCGCCAGACCAACAAGCTGCTCAGCAGCCTGGGCGCCTCGCCCGTGGGCATGCCGCTGCCCGCCGTGGCCGATGCCGTCAGCAAGGGCACCATCGACGGCTTTGCGCTGCCCTGGGAGGTCATCCCATCGGTCAAGCTGCACGAGATGGTCAAGTACCACACCGAGACCGACCCCAGCCGGCCGGCCCTGTACAGCGCGGTCTTCGTGCTGGCCATGAACCCGGCGCGCTACGACAGCCTGCCGGCCGACCTGAAAGCCGTCATCGACAGGAACTCCGGCGCCGCGCTGTCGCAGGCCGCGGGCCGCACCTGGGACGCCAGCCAGGCGCCCGGTCGCAAGCCGGCGGTAGACCGCGGCAATGTCTTCTACACGGTGCCTGCCGCCGAGGTGGACAACTGGATCAAGGCCAGCCACCCGCTCTACGACGACTGGGCCGCCGACATGGACAAGCGCGGCCTGCCCGGCAAGCAGATGTTGAGCGAGGCCCAGGCGCTGTTGGCCAAGTACAAGAAGTGAAATGGCTTGAGAAGCTGGCGGCGGCCTTCGCGCTGCTGGGCGGCCTGTGCGCGCTGCTGGTGGCGGGCATGACGCTGTGGAGCGTCATCGGCCGCAACCTGTTCGCGCATCCCATCCCGGGCGACATCGAGCTGAGCCAGATCGGCGTCGCGCTGGCCATCGCGCTATGCCTGCCCTGGTGCCAGTTCAGGCGCGGCAACATCATCGTGGACTTCTTCACCCAGGCCGCGCCCGAGCGCGTCAACGGGGGGCTGGACCGCTTCGGCGCGCTGCTGCTGGCCGTCATGCTGGGCCTGCTGGCCTGGCGCACCGGCATGGGCGCCGTGGCCATCGACGAGGCCGGCGAGCAGACCATGATCCTGGGCCTGCCGATGTGGTGGGCCTATGCCATCCTGGCGCCGGGGCTGGCGTTGACGGCGGTGATCGCGGTGGCGCAGGCGGTGAGGCGATGACCCTCGGGCTCGTCATCTTCGGCCTGATGCTCGCGCTGATGGCCCTGCGCGTGCCCATCGCCGCGGCCATGTTCATTCCCGGCGCGCTGGGCTATGCCTGGATGAGCAGCGACGCGGCCCTGCTCAACCTCATCAAGGGCTCGGCCGTCGCCCGCCTGACGGTCTATGAGCTGTCCGTCATCCCGCTCTTCCTGCTGATGGGCCAGTTCGCGACGCAAGGTGGGCTGTCGAAGGCGCTGTTCCGCGCCGCGGCGGCCTGGGTCGGGCATTGGCGCGGCGGCCTGGCCTTCGCCGCCATCCTGGCTTCGGCCGCCTTCGGCTCGGTCTGCGGCTCGTCGGTGGCCACCTGCGCCACCATCACCCAGGTGGCCTATGGCGAGATGAAGGCGGCCGGCTATCACGGGCGGCTGTCGACCGCCGTGCTCGCCACCGGCGGCACGCTGGGAATCCTGATCCCGCCCTCGGTGCCGCTGATCGTCTATGCCATCCTGACCGAGCAGAACATCGCCAAGCTGTTCGCCGCGGCCTTCATCCCGGGCCTGATCGCAACGGCGGGTTATCTCGCCGTCATCGCCATCACCTGCCGGTTGCGGCCCCACCTGGCCGTGCCGGGGCCGCGCCACAGCTGGAGCGAACGCTGGCGGGCTCTGCTGGGCGTGTGGCCGCTGCTGGCCATCTTCGTCGTCGTCTTCGGTGGCATTTATGGCGGCCTGTTCAGCCCGACCGAGGGCGCGTCCATCGGCGCGCTGGCGACGCTGACGAGCGGCCTGCTGTCGGGCGAGCTGCGCGGCGAAGGGCTCAAGCGTGCGCTGCTCGGCACGGCCGAGACGACGGCCATGGTCTTCATGATCTTCCTCGGCGCCGACATGATGAATTCGGCCCTGGCCCTGACGCAGATGCCGACGCATCTGGCGCAATGGGTGGGCGGCCTGCCGGTGCCGCCGCTGGCCATCGTGGCCGGCGTGCTGGCCTTCTACGTCGTGCTCGGCTGCGTGATGGACGAACTGTCCATGTTGCTGCTGACCATCCCCGTCATCTTCCCGACCATCATGGGCCTGGACCTCTGGGGCCTGGCGGCCGAGCCCAAGGCGATCTGGTTCGGCATCCTGGTGCTGATGACGGTCGGCATCGGCATGCTGGCGCCGCCGGTGGGGCTGAACGTCTATGTCGTCAACGGCATGGCGCGCGAGGTGCCCATGAACGAGACCTACAAGGGCGTCATGCCCTTCCTGGCCAGCGACGTGCTGAGGCTGCTGCTGCTGCTCTTCGTGCCCGCCGTCAGCGTCGGCGTGCTGCGCTGGCTGTGACGAACCAGGCCACGGCCAGGCCGAGGGCAATGCCGACGCTGTCGGCCACCACGTCGTGCCAATCGGCCTCGCGCGGCGGCAGAAAGCTCTGCGCGATCTCGATGGCGATGCCGTAGCCGACCAGCGCAATCGCCAGCCAGATCCACTGCCGCGGCCGCTGCCACAGCGCCCAGACGCTGCTGAAGGCCAGCGCGGCGAAGGCGAGGGCGTGGTTGGACTTGTCCCAGCCGGTGGTGAGGGTCTTGGGTGGCACCGGGCTCAGGGCCAGCCAGGTGATGACGATGAGCAGCACGGCGAGCAGGGCGCGCCACAGAACGCGGCGCTCGGGGGCGGTGCAGAGATGCAGGATCAGCTTGGGCATGGCGGGCGGCATTGTGGCGTGCCCGCCTGCGGCCCTCACTTCATTTGCAGCATCCAGGCCTTGGCCTGGCGCAGGTGGGCCGCCAGCTGGGCCTGGGCCGCACCGACGCCCGGGTCCGTCGGGTTGAGTTTCTCCATCAGGGCCGCGTCGATCAGTGCACGCGAGTCCGAGTTCAGCATCCAGTTCATCGAGGGCTGGCGCTGGCTCGGCACGGCGGGCAGGCGCAACTCCGCCACCTGGCCGCAGCCGCCGATGCGCTTGATGAGCTCGACCGTCGAATCCCGGCCGCGGGCGCCGTTGCTGTTCAGGATGCCTTGGGCCGGTGCGACGACCTCGTTCAGGCCCATATGCGTCGCGCGGTAGCGGCGCCCGTCCAGCGGCTGGGCATCGGCGGCCGTGGGCGCGTCACGGCACAGCCAGTCGTCGACCAGGGCCGGCGTGTTGCCCAGCAGCAGCAGGCGCAGCCGCGAGCGGTCCAGGATGCCCTGGCGGGCGCAGTCGTCCTCGGGCTTGCAGACCTTGAGCCGGCCGCTGGCCTCCAGGTCGCGCAACAGGTCGGAGAGGGTCAGTGTCGCGCTGGCCTCCACATAGCCGCCGTCACCCAGGCGGTCCCAGACGCGGCCGACATCGCCGTTCTCCTCGTCCTTGTGCGCCTCCTTGAAGATCACAGCCGCTGCCGGGCTGATGTAGGGGAAGCGCGCGCTGTTGTGCACGGCCTGGGCCAGCGTCATGCGGTCGACATCCAGGCCGAGCGAGGGGTCGAGCAGGTCGATGCCGTCGCCATTGGCCAGCAGGAAATCGGATTGGTAGACGCGCTGGCCGCGCGACAGGGCCGTCGTGTTCAGGGCCAGCAGCGGCAGCCATTCGGCCGGGGTGGCACGGCCGTGCAGGGCCGTCACCGGCTCGGCCCAGGGGTTGGGGTGGGCCGTCGGGCGCAGTGGGCATTGGCGGGCCAGGCTCTGCGGCCAGTCACGCGTCCAGGCACGCTCCAGGCCGAGTGAGCGGTCCGCACCGGCAACGGCCACGGGCAGGAAGCGCTGCACGAGGTCGGGGTAGAGCATGTCGCCCACCGGCGTGGCGAGGTGATCGCGACCCGTGAAGTCGCGCACCAGCTTCCAGGGCGTGCATTGAGCGGCGTCGATGGCCTGGCGGCGCGCGTCCACGGCGGCGACGAAGCTGGCCGCACCCAGGGCCCCGCCGGAGGTGCCGCTGATGGCGAAGACGGAGTCGGCGAAGTTGACGCCTTGCAGTTCGCCCAGCTCCTGCAGGCGCGCCAGGGAGGCGCTGCCCCAGTAGGCGGCACGCGAGGCGCCGCCGGCCACGGCGACGAGCACGAGGGGGCGTTTGCCGTCGGCACCGACGCTGCTCATCCAGGCCTGCAGCCAGGCGTCGGCTGGCTGACGGGGCGCGACGGCGCTGCGCGCACTGCGGTCGGGGTCGGCCACGCGGTGGTTGTCGTTCAGCGGCGCGAAGGCCACGAAGAGCAGCACCGGCAGGGCGGTGAGCGGCATGCGGATCAGCGCCTTGGGCACATAGGTCAGCAGGATGCCGCCGAAGACGATCCAGCTGCCCATGGCCAGCAGCACCAGGGCCGGCGAGCCGATGGCGCGCGCCGTGGCCTCGGGCCAGGCCACGAGGGCGGCGAACAGGCCCCATTGCAGCAGCAGCACCAAGGCGATGAGGACGCGCGACGGCGTGCCCATGCGGTCCTCGCGCTCCAGCAGCGCGATGGCCTCGCGCCGGCCGTCGAGTGCGAGGAGGCGCGCCAGCCGCGAGCCCGTGCCGAGCTTGAGCAGCCAGGCACGGCGCTTCCAGACGAAAAGATAGAGGGCCAGCGTCACCGCCAACAGGCCGACGCCGATGAGGCGTTCACGCTCCTGCATCAGGAAGAAGGCCGCGATGGGCAGGCCGCCACCGAGGATGAGCCCGCGCGGCAGCCAGCGGCGCAGGCGTTCGGCAAAGCGCGGGTTCATGCACTCGCCGAGCGTGTCGGGCTTGAAGCGGCGGTCCAGCAGCAGCCGGCTCACATACCAGGCCAGCAGCAGCCACAGGCCGAAGGCGAAGACGAGAACGGCCGTCTGCGCGCTGCCCACCTCCAGCGACAGCAGCGTCTCGCGGGCCTGCTCCAGCCCCAGCAGCACGGCGATGCCGGCGATGACGATGCCGACCGGGAAGGCGCACAGCCCCAGCACGCGCAGCAGATACAGCATCCACGGCACATCGCCCTCGGCTGCGGGCGCGGCGGAGGGCGGTTCGGGCGGAGGAGGGGGCGTGGGTTCCTCGGACTTTGGCGGCGGCGGCGGGGAAAACTGGGGCGGCGGCGCGGGATCGCGGGGTGGGTAGACGACCGGAATCAGCATGGCCCGCACTCTAGCCGCGGGGCGCATGCCGTCCAAGGCCGGCGCGGTACCGTGGTGCCCCCTGGGAAACCCTGGCTGGCAGGCGCTGCGCCCGCAGACCGATACAGTCCTGGGGGACAACGGTGTCGGGGAGAGAAAACATGGACAACGGTCAACTGTTGCAGCTGGTGGGCAGCGTCGTCGTGGGCGGCGTGCTGGGCGGGGGCGCTGTCTACGCCTGGGCGGCCAAGCGACTCAAGCGTGAGCACGAGCGCGTGACGCATGTGGAGCAGTCCCGCCAGCTCGGCGCCCAGCAGCTCACGCAGGCGCGCAAGCAGGTCGAACAGCTGCAGCGCGAATGCCACGAGCTGCGCCTGGCCGTGCGGCCAGGGGCACGCCCGGCGCCTGCACCGGAAGTGCCACCGGCGGTGGACCCCGCCGTGGCTGCGCGCCTCTATGCCGAGTCCAAGCTGCAGCCGCCTGCCGCGCCGGATGCGCCCAAGCCCTTCAAGGACACGGTAGTGATGCCACGCTCCCAGTACTAGGGAAGCGCTGAGCACACCCCGCGCAGGGCCTTGTCACTGCCGGGACAAGACTGCTGCGAGCACGCTGCCTAGAATCGAACGGTCGTTCTATTCTGGGCCGGCTGCAGCAGACGCAGTGGGCCCGCCAACCGAGGTCGTGCCCATGACAGCCCATTACGAAGTTCGCGGCATTGTTGCCGTGATCACGCTCGACAACCCGCCGGTCAACGGTCTGGGTTTCGCCACCCGCGCCGCCGTCGCCGCTGGCGTCGAGCGCGCCGAAGCCGATCCGGCCATCACGTCGCTCGTCATCACCGGGGCCGGCAAGGCCTTCTCGGGTGGTGCCGACATCAAGGAGTTCGGCTCGCCCAAGGCTCTGGCCGAACCCAATCTGCTGAGCCTCATCTCGGTGGTCGAGAACTGCAGCAAGCCCGTCGTCGCCGCCATCCACAGCGTCTGCATGGGCGGTGGCCTGGAGCTGTCCCTGGGCTGCCACTACCGCGTCGCGCAGACCGGCACCAAGGTCGCGCTGCCCGAAGTGAAGCTGGGCCTGCTGCCCGGCGCCGGCGGCACGCAGCGCCTGCCGCGCGCCCTCGGCGTGGAGCCCGCGCTGAACATGATCGTCAGCGGGGAGCCGGTCGAGGCCCAGATGCTGGCCATGGTTCCCGGCCAGAAGCTGTTCGACAAGATCGTCGACGCCGACGTCGTGGATGCCGCCGTCAAGTTCGCCGAGGAAGTCTCCGAGAAGCGCCCGCTGCCCAAGGTGCGTGAGCTCAAGGCCCGCCACCCCAACGCCGAGGCCTATTTCCAGTTCGCCCGCAACATGGTGGGCGGCATGAGCAAGAACTTCCCGGCGCCGCTGCGCTGCCTGGAAGCCGTGGCCGGTGCCGTCAACCTGAAGTTCGACGACGGCATGCGCGCCGAGCGCGAGGGCTTCGCGGCGCTGATGATGACGCCCGAGTCCAAGGCGCTGCGCCATCTGTTCTTCGCTGAGCGCGTCGCCAGCAAGATCGCCGACGTGCCCGAAGACACGCCGCTGCGCACCATCGCCAAGGTCGGCGTCATCGGCGCCGGCACCATGGGCGGCGGCATCTCGATGAACTTCCTGAACGCCGGCATCCCGGTCACCATCCTGGAGACCAAGCAGGAAGCCCTGGACCGCGGCGTCGCGACGATCAAGAAGAACTACGAGGCCCAGGTCAAGAAGGGCAAGCTCAAGGAAGACAAGTACGCCCAGCGCGTGGCGCTGCTGAGCACCACGCTGAGCTACGACGACCTGAAGGACTGCGACCTCATCATCGAGGCGGTGTTCGAGGAGATCGGCGTCAAGGAGGCCGTGTTCAAGCAACTGGACGCCGTCGCCAAGCCCGGCGCCATCCTGGCGTCCAACACCTCCACGCTGGACGTCGACAAGATCGCCTCCTTCACCAAGCGCCCGCAGGACGTGGTGGGCATGCACTTCTTCAGCCCGGCCAACGTGATGAAGCTGCTGGAGGTCGTGCGCGGCAAGGAAACCGCCAAGGACGTGCTGGCCACGGTGATGGCCATTGGCAAGAAGATCAAGAAGACGGCCGTCGTGTCGGGCGTCTGCGATGGCTTCATCGGCAACCGCATGATCGAGCAGTACAGCCGCCAGGCCGGCTTCCTGCTGGACGAGGGCTGCAGCCCGCAACAGGTCGACAAGGCGGTCGAGAAGTTCGGCTTCGCGATGGGCCCGTTCCGCATGGGCGATCTGGCCGGCAACGACATCGGCTGGGCGATTCGCAAGCGTCGCGCCGTCGAGCGCGCCAACATGAAGTATTCGGCCAGCGCCGACCGCCTGTGCGAACTGGGCCGCTTCGGCCAGAAGACGGGCGCCGGCTGGTACGACTACCTGCCCGGCAAGCGTGACGCGATCCCGTCGCCCGTCGTCGAAGAAATGCTGGCCAAGCACCGCGAAGCCATTGGCGCCAAGAAGCGCGACATCAGCGACGAAGAGATCGTGCATCGCCTGGTGTTCTCGCTTGTCAACGAGGCGGCGCATCTGCTGGAAGAAGGCATCGCCCAGCGCGCATCCGACGTGGACATGGTCTACCTGACCGGCTATGGCTTCCCCATCTTCCGTGGTGGCCCGATGTGCTACGCCGACACGCTGGGCCTCTTCAACGTCGTGCAGGCGATGAAGCGCTTTGCCAAGAACCCGATGGACGACGGCGCGTTCTGGACGCCCGCCCCCTTGCTCGCGCGCCTGGTCGCCGAAGGCAAGAGCTTCACCTGATCAAGGACACGACATGAGCAACGCACTGATTGTTTCCACTGCCCGCACCCCGCTGACCAAGAGCTGGAAGGGCGCGTTCAACATGACCCATGGCGCGACGCTGGGCGGCCACGCCGTCAAGGCCGCCGTCGAGCGCGCCGGCATCGATGGCGGCGCCATCGAAGACGTGCTGATGGGCTGCGCCAACCCGGAAGGCGCCACCGGCGCCAACATCGCGCGCCAGATCGCGCTGAAGGCCGGCCTGCCGGTCACCGTGAGCGGCGTCACCATCAACCGCTTCTGCTCCAGCGGCCTGCAGACCATCGCGATGGCCGCGCAGCGCATCATCGCGGGCGAAGGCGACGTGTACGTCGCTGGCGGCGTGGAAAGCATCTCCTGCGTGCAGCAGGAAATGAACAAGCACATGCTGGCCGACCCGGCCCTGATGAAGCTCAAGCCCGAGATCTACTGGAGCATGCTGCAGACCGCCGAGAACGTGGCCAAGCGCTACAACATCTCGCGCGAGCGCATGGACCAGTACGGTGCCGGCAGCCAGCAGAAGGCCTGCGCCGCGCAAGCTGCCGGCCTGTTCAACGCCGAGATGGTTTCGGTGACGACGACCATGGGCGTGGCCGACAAGGTCATGGGCCTGATGAGCAAGGAAGTCACCGTCAACGCCGACGAAGGCCTGCGCGAAGGCACGACCTACGACAGCATCAAGGACCTGCGCACGGCCCTGCCGGGCGGCGTCATCAGCGCCGGCAATGCCAGCCAGTTCAGCGACGGCGCCGGTGCCTGCGCGCTGGTCAGCGAGCAATACGCCTCCACCCACAACCTCAAGCCCATCGGCCGCTTCCTCGGCTTCGCCGTGGCCGGTTGCGAGCCCGATGAAATGGGCATCGGCCCGGTGTTCGCGGTTCCGAAGGTGCTGAAGAAGTTGGGCCTGACGGTCGCCGACATCGACCTGTGGGAACTGAACGAAGCCTTCGCCGTGCAGGTGCTGTACTGCGCCGACACGCTGGGCATCCCGATGGACCGCCTGAACGTGAATGGCGGCGCGATTGCCGTCGGCCACCCCTACGGCGTGTCGGGCCAGCGCCTGACGGGCCATGCCCTCATCGAAGGCAAGCGCCGTGGCGCCAAGCGGGTGTGCGTGACGATGTGCATTGGTGGCGGCATGGGCGCTGCGGGCGTGTTCGAAGTCCTCTGATGAGCGTCTCGCCTGAGGTCTTTCTGGCGATGGGCCGCGAGGTCCTCGCCCAGCAGCCGTTCAGTGTGCTGCTCGGTTCGGAACTCGCGGCGCTGTCACCGGGCCAGGTCGATCTGCAATTGGCGCTCAAGCCTGAGCACCTGCAGCAGAACGGTTTTGCGCATGGAGGCATCGTCAGCTACCTGGCCGACAACGCGCTGACCTATGCCGGCGGTACCGCGATGCAGGTGCCCGTCGTGACCTCGGAGTTCAAGATCAACTACGTGCGCCCCGCAGTGGGCGAGCGGCTGATTGCCCGCGCCAGCGCGGATGCCGTCAGCAAGACGCAGGCGGTGTGCCGCTGCGAGGTCTTCGCCGTCAAGGACGGCGCCGAGAAGCTCTGCGCACTGGCGCAGGGCACCATCGTTCGTCTTTCCCAGGACTGAGATGCAGGTCGACCTCGACACGCTGCGCGGTTTTTTCCGCTCGGCGCCCTTCATGGTCGACCTGGGCGTGGAGCCGACGGCGGTCGAGCCGGGGCGCGTCAGCACCCAGCTCGTCATTGCCAAGCGGCATTGCCAGCACACCGGCGTTGTCCACGCTGGCGTCGTCGCGGCGCTGGCCGACCACTCGATGGGTGCCGCGGCACAAACGATGGCTGCTGAAGGCCACTGGGTGCTGACGGCTGAATTCAAGACCAGCCTGCTGCGCGGCGCGAGCGGCGAGCGGCTGGAATGCGAGGCCTGGGTCATCAAGCCCGGCCGACAAGTCTCTTTCACCGAGGCCGAGGTGTATGCGGTGGCGACGGGCGGCGAGCGCAGGCTCGTGGCCAAGGCCAGCGGCACCATGGCCGTCACGACACAGGATTAGCAGCAATGCGCGAGACCCTGGACTTCCTGCTCTACGACTGGCTGCACGCCGCCGACCTGACGGCCCGCGAGCGCTTCAGCGACCATTCCCGCGAGACCTTCGGCGCGGTGCTGGACACCTGCGAGCGCATCGCCCGCGAGAAGTTCGCGCCCAGCTACCGGCTGATGGACACCGAGGAGCCGCGCTTCGATGGCGAACGCGTGCACCTGCCGGCGGCGACGCTGGAGGCGGTCGATGCGCTGGTCGAGTCCGGCATGCTGGCCGCGACCCACGACTACGACGTGGGAGGCATGCAACTGCCCTGCCTCGTCGAGACGGCCGCCAATACCTTTGTCAGCAAGGCCAATGTCCACGCCGGCTCCTACGCCGTGCTGACGACCTGCAACGCCAATCTGCTGATGGAGCATGGCAGCGAACGCCAGCGCGAGGTCTTCGCCAAGACGCTGCTGGCCGGCCAGTGGTTCGGCACCATGTGCCTTTCGGAGCCGCAGGCGGGTTCGTCGCTGTCCGACGTGGTCACGCGTGCCGAGCTGGAAGACGAGAACGATGCCCTCGGTCCGCGCTACCGGCTGCGCGGCAACAAGATGTGGATCTCGGGCGGCGAGCATGAGCTGCGCGAGAACATCGTCCACCTGGTGCTGGCCAAGGTGCCGGGCCCGGACGGCAAGCTGATCCCCGGCACCAAGGGCATCTCCCTCTTTATCGTGCCCAAGCAGATGGTGGGTGCCGATGGCCGGCTGACCGGCGAGCGCAACGACATCGCGCTGGCGGGGCTCAACCACAAGCTCGGCCACCGTGGCACCACCAACTGCCTGCTGAACTTCGGCGAGGGCAAGTTCCAGCCGGGTGGCAAGTCCGGTGCAGTCGGCTATCTGGTCGGCAAGCCCGGCGAGGGCCTGCGCTGCATGTTCTTCATGATGAACGAGATGCGCATCGGTGTCGGTCTCGGTGCCGTCATGCTGGGCTATGCCGGCTACGAAGCCAGCCTCGAATACGCCAAGCAGCGCCCGCAGGGCCGGCCCATGACGACGGCGGGCAAGGATGCCGCCAGCCCGCAGCGGCCCATCATCGAACACGCCGATGTGCGCCGCATGCTGCTGGCGCAGAAGAGCTATGTCGAAGGCGGCCTGGCGCTGGAGCTGTACTGCGCCCGCCTTGTCGACGAGCTCAATACGGGCGACGCCAAGGCCGAGGCGCAGGCCCTGCTGGACGTGCTGATTCCCATCGCCAAGAGCTGGCCGAGCGAGTGGTGCCTGGAGTCGAACTCGCTGGCCATTCAGGTGCTGGGCGGCTATGGCTACACACGCGACTTTCCCGTCGAGCAGCTCTGGCGCGACCAGCGGCTGAACATGATCCACGAGGGGACCCACGGCATCCAGGCGCTGGACCTGCTGGGTCGCAAGGTGGTGCAGCAGGGCGGGGCGTCGCTGGCGGCTTTGGCCACTCGCGTGCAGCAGACGATCGAGCGCGCCATGCAGACCGATTGGGCGCCGCAGGCCAACCAGTTGGCTGCTGCATTGGCCCAAGTCGGCGGCGCTACCAAGAAGGCCTGGAGCACTGGCGAGCCCGAGGAGGCCCTGGCCAATGCCACGCCCTATCTGCAGGCCTTCGGCCACACCGTGCTGGCCTGGATCTGGCTGGACGTGATGTCGGCCGTCAACGGCGACAGCGACTTCGCCCATGGCAAGCGCGCCGCCGCCCGCTATTTCTTTGCCTACGAGCTGCCCAAGATTGGCGCCTGGCTGGACGTCGTCGCACGACGCGAGCCGCTGTGCCGCGAGATGAAGCCTGAGTATTTCTAAGGAGACTTTTGATGAGCACCAAGGTTCAAGACCTTTTCGACCTCAGCGGCCAAGTGGCCCTCGTTACCGGCGGCTCGCGCGGCCTGGGCCTGCAGATCGCCGAGGCGCTCGGTGAAGCCGGCGCCAGGATCATGCTGACCTCGCGCAAGGCGGCCGACCTGGAAGAGGCTGCTGCCCATCTGCAGGCACGCGGCATCGACACCCGCTGGATCGCGGGCGACGCGGCCAAGGAAGAAGACGCGCAGCGCGTCGTCATGGAAACGATGGAGCGCCTCGGCCAGATCGACATCCTCGTCAACAACGCCGGCGCCAGCTGGGGCGCGCCTGCCGAGGAGCACCCGATCGAGGCCTGGGACAAGGTCATGGACCTGAACATCCGCAGCCTCTTCGTCTTCGCGCAGGCGGTGGCCAAGGCCAGCATGATCCCGCGCAAGTCGGGCCGCATCATCAACGTGGCCTCCATCGCGGGTCTCGGCGGCAACTCGGCCGTCATGAAGACCATCGCCTACAACACCAGCAAGGGCGCGGCCGTGAACTTCACGCGCGCGCTGGCCGGCGAGTGGGGCCAGTACGGCATCACCGTCAACGCGCTGGCGCCGGGCTTCTTCCCGAGCAAGATGACCAAGGGCCTGCTGGCCGCCGTCGGCGAGGAAAAGATGGCCGCCCACGCGCCACTGAACCGCATCGGCGACGACGACGACCTGAAGGGCGCGGCCCTGCTGTTCGCGTCGCGCGCCGGCAAGCACATCACCGGCCAGATCCTGGCCGTCGACGGCGGCGTGTCCGCCATTCACGGGGGATGATCGGGCGATGGAGTTCCCGGTCCACATTCCTTTCGTCCAGCAACTCGGCTTCACGCTGCATTCGGTCGGCGACGGCGAGGCCGAGCTGCGGCTGACGATCAGCGAACAGCACCTGAACTCCTGGCGCGTGGCCCATGGCGGCGTCGTGATGACGCTGCTGGATGTGGCCATGGCGCACGCGGCGCGCAGCGTGAACCGGCACCTGCCTGATTTGGGGCCGGGCGTCGTCACGGTGGAGATGAAGACCAGCTTCATGCGCCCCGGCGAAGGCGAACTGCGCGCGGTGGGCAAGCTGCTGCACCGCTCGACGACCATGGCCTTCTGCGAGGGCTCGGTCTTCGGCGCGGACGACAAGCTCTGTGCCCATGCCACCGGCACTTTCAAATACCTGCGGGCCTTGCCGGCTGGCCGGCAGCTGAAGCCGCTGGGTGGGGAAGGCGACTGACAGAGCCCCCGCGCTGCGCTTGGGTTTGAGCGGTGTTTTATGAAACGCCGTTCCAATATTTGGCACAATAGCGCCAGCGTCTGCATCCCACCCCGGGGTGCGCGGTTGGCCAGGTGGACGCGGACCATGCAGTCCCACCCCGATCACCTGGCATGACGGCCCCCCGCTCAAGGCCCCTCTGGCCGGAGCGAAGAGCCCCTGCACCGGGCGGTCCCCGAGCCGCCTGCGCCCTCATTCCGCCCGAAAGCCACCCGCCATGAAGATCGCCCTCATCATCGAGAACAGCCAGGCTGCCAAGTCCGAGATCGTCCACAACGCCCTCAAGACCGTCGCCGAGCCGCTGGGCCACAGCGTGCATCACTACGGCATGTACACGCCGGAAGACAAGGCCTCGCTGACCTATGTGATGAACGGCCTGCTGGCCGGCATCCTGCTGAACTCCAAGGCCGCCGACTTCGTCGTCACCGGCTGCGGCACCGGCATGGGCTCCATGCTGGCCTGCAATTCCATGCCCGGCGTGTTCTGCGGCCTGGTCATCGACCCGACCGACGCCTTCCTGTTCGGCCAGATCAATGACGGCAATTGCATGTCCATGCCCTATGCCAAGGGCTTCGGCTGGGCCGCCGAGCTGAACCTGCAGGACTGCTACCGCAAGCTGCTCGAGAACGAGCGCGGCGCCGGCTACCCCAAGGAGCGTGCCGCCATCATGGCCAAGAACCGCGGCATCCTGAAGGACCTGAAGGCTGCTTCCTGCAAGGACATGCTGACGACGCTGAAGGCCGTCGACCAGGACCTGCTGAAGGCCGCCGTGTCGGGCGAGAAGTTCCAGGAGCTGTTCTTCACGAACTGCCAGGACGACGCCATCGCCAGCCACATCAAGGCTGTCCTGGCCTCCTGATCTCGGCTGCGACAGTCTCGCGGGCTGCGAGACTGTCGCGATGTCTGTTGCACCACCCCACCTCACACTGCGCACGCTGACGCGCGGCGATGGCCTGCTGGGCCTGCGTCCGCGCGGTGCCCTGGGCCCGCGCGGCGAGCAGGTGACGGTGGCGATGCTGGCTGCGGCCCATGCCCAAACCGAGCAGGCGCTGCTGACGCGGGGCCTCGTCCCGCTGGACCCCGCCCTGCTGCAGTGGCGCGGCGCGCCGCTGCCCCTGGGCGGAGCATCCCTCTGGACCCTCGTCCAGGAAGAATTCTTCGGCGACTTTCATGTCGAGAAGGTGCCCGAGCTGCAGGCACTCGGCTGGCAGGTCACGACCGAGCCGGGCTTTGCCCACCACAGCCAGTTCGTCAGCGGCTGGCAGCTCGGCCTCACGGAAGAAGAAGCAGCAACCGAGACGCCCAAGCCCGGCCGCCGCGTCGAAGGCCTGGGGCTGGCGCGCCGCACCGGCGCCTGGCTGGTCAGCCTCGGCATGGAGGTCGACGGCAAGCAGATCGACCTCGCGCCGCTGATCGCCAACCTGCTGCGCCGTGACAAGCGCTGGCTGGACGCGGTGGCCATCGCGGCCATCGAGGACGACGCCATCGTCTCGCTGCGCGCCCCGGGTGGCCGCCGCTTTCACGCCGTCGCCGCGCCGCTGAAGGCCATCATGCTGGCCTTGCTGGACCTGCTCAAGCCGGTGGAGCTCGAGAAGGGCAAGCCGCTCAAGCTCAATGAGTGGGACGCCGACCGCATCCGCTGCATCGAGGACGAGTCGCGCGGTCGTTGGCAGATCCATGGCGATGAAGGCCTGAGGGCCTTGGGCCGGCGCCTGCTCGCGGCCGGCACGCCAGCTTCGACACCGCAGCCCGAAGGTCTCGGCCTGCCACTGCGCCCCTACCAACTGCACGGCCTGGCCTGGCTGCAATACCTGCGCGAGCAGGGCCTGGCCGGCATCCTGGCGGACGACATGGGCCTGGGAAAAACGGCGCAGGCGCTGGCCCACATCTGGACCGAAAAGCAGGCTGGGCGCCTGGACCGGCCGGCCCTGGTCATCATGCCGACCTCGCTGCTCTTCAACTGGCAGCAGGAGGCCGCCCGCATCGCGCCCGGGCTCAAGGTCATGACCTGGCATGGCGCCGATCGCGAGGCCGCTCAGCTGGCCGAGGCTGACGTCGTGCTCAGCACCTACAACCTCGTCTGGCGCGACCTGCGCACGCTGTCCGCTCAGCCCTGGCATCTGCTGATCCTGGACGAAGCCCAGGCCGTCAAGAACGCCCAGGCCCGCGCCGGGCGTGCGCTGCGCCGGCTCGACACCCGTCACCGCCTCGCGTTGACCGGCACGCCGCTGGAGAACCACCTCGGCGAGCTCTGGTCGCTGTTCGACCTGCTGATGCCGGGCTTCCTCGGCGACTCGCGCAACTTCGCGCGCCACTGGCGCAAGCCCATCGAGGTGAATCGCGACGGGCCACGCGCCCGGCTGCTGGCGGCGCGTGTGAGGCCCTTCATCCTGCGGCGGCTCAAGACCGAAGTCGCGACCGAGCTGCCGCCGCTGACCGAGCTGGTCAAGCGCGTCACGCTGGTGGGCCAGCAGAAGCGGCTCTATGAGAGCGTGCGCGTTGCGGCCGACCACATGGTGAGGCGCATCCTGGCGCGCGACGGCTTCACGCCCACCAGCCTCATCAGCGTGCTGGATGCCATGCTCAAGCTGCGCCAGGTCTGCTGCGACCCGCTGCTGCTGAAGGCCGTGGAGATGCCGCCCGGTGTCGAGCGCGCCAAGCTGGAATGGCTGCGCGAGCATCTGCCCGACTTCGTCGCCCAGGGCCGGCGCCTGCTGGTGTTCTCGCAGTTCACCGAGATGCTGGACCTGATCGCCGCGGAGCTGGATGCCTTGCGGCTGCCGCATCTGCGCCTCACCGGCCAGACGCCGGCTGCCCAGCGCGGCGAGGTCGTGCGCCGCTTCCAGGCGCGTGAGGAACCCATCCTGCTCGCCAGCCTCAAGGCCGGCGGCGTCGGGCTCAACCTGACCGCGGCCGACACCGTCATCCACGTCGACCCCTGGTGGAACCCGGCCGTGCAGGCCCAGGCCAGCGCGCGCGCCCACCGCATCGGCCAGGACCAGCCCGTCTTCGTCTACCAGCTCGTCGCCCAGGGCAGCATCGAGGAGCGCATGCTGGAGCTGCAGGCGCGCAAGCGGGCGCTGGCCGACGGCCTGCTGGGCAGCGACGACGGCGGCGCCCTGAGCAAGTTCAGCGCGCCCGAACTGAATCTGCTGCTGGCACCGCTGGAGGAGGCCGAGCTTCCCCATTCCTACGGATGACCGCGCCGCGGTCCAGCGGCCTACTCATGCCGCGTCCATCGCCATCGACCAGGAGACTGCCATGACCACCCGAGAACACGTCATCACCAACATCAAGGTCGACCTTGTCGTGAACACCAAGGACGATCTGCGCCGCATCGTGTTCGGGCTGGAGAAGGTCAGCGACGACAACGGCCTGCCGACCTGGACCATCCACTTCAAGCTGTTCCGCCGCGACGACAAGGCCGTGGCCTATGGCGACGCACGCGTCAGCCTGGACGTGGTGGTGGACAAGGAGCTGCACAGCAAGGCCGCCGCCACCGCCACCAACGGCCTGAGCGCCACGCAGGCGGCCTTCCTGGCCGGCCCGGCAGCCAACGCCGCCCTCGCCAGCCAGCAGCCGGGTGGCCAGCCGGCCGACGCCACCATCCAGCGCACCTTGCTCAAGCGGTGAACCCCTCGCTGCTGGCGGCGAGCTGGGCGCTGGCCTTGCTGGTGCCCGCAGTCGCCGCCGCCGACCCGCAGGCCGGGCGCAATGAGGTGGTCGTCGCCGACGCTGCCTGCCCGGCCAACGGCGCCTGGGGCGGGTTGGTCATCCGTTCCGTGGACGTGAGGACGCCGCTGGCCTTCCTGCCCTGGATACGTGCGGACCTGGACAAGGCCAAGGCCCTGGCCGCGCCGCTGCTCGGCACACCGTACAGCGCCAGCCAGGTCACGGCAGTCTGGAACCAGATCGCGGCGCTGCCCTTTGCCGCCATGGATCTCGAAGCGCGCGTTGGCGGCCGCGTGCTGCCGCTGACGGTGAAGTGCACGCCGCAGGGGCTGGAGCTGGTGTTCTTCGTCTACGCGATGAAGGCCTCTACCTCGGTAGGCCTGAGCTGGGAGTCGCGGCAGCGCGAGACGGCGGCGCCCGAGCAGCAGTCCGGCCAGGAAGCCCTGCGCCAAGGCCTGCGCCTGCAGCCGCGCCTGGGCTACCAGGCCGGCGAGGGCATGGGCGGGGGCGCGTCGGCGCTGTACAAGCGCAGCGGTGGAGGCGCCGACGCCTACTGGAGCTCGCTCGCCGTCGACGGCTATGCCAGCGACCGCTTGCACGACATGGCGATGGCACTGCAGGGCGGGCGTGAACACAGCGGCGGCACCTGGGCCCACACGGCCTGGCGGCTGGCCTATGCCGACCAATCGGCTCCCGCCAAGGCCGTGTCGCGGCTGGGCCAGAGCCGTGTCGAAGGGCTGCTGATCGCCCAGACCCGTCCCTTGGGCAACTGGGGCCTGCCGCTGCGCGTGGGCGCCGCGCTGGATGCCGGCGAGCACCGCAGCGGCGGCCAGGACGACATCGCCTCCGGCCTGGTGTCGGACCAGCACTACCAGTCCCTCAAGCTGATGGCCGGCACCACGGCGCGGCTGGCGCGGCAGAGCCTGGCCATGAGCTATGCGGTCGAGTGGGGCGCCGGCAGCGGTGGAGCGGGCCTGGACTGGGTCAAGCAGATCGTCGACATCGCCCACGAGGGCCGCTGGCCCGTGGCCGACCACCGCAGCCTGTCGCTGGACACGCGGCTCAGCTTAGGCCATCTGCGCGAGCCGGGCGTGGTGCCGCACAGCGTGCGCTTCTTTGCCGGCGGGCGCGAGCAGCGCTTCACCGGCGGCGAGGAATGGCAGATCCGTGCGGCACCGCTGCTGCGCAGCCTGGGCACCAATGCGCTGGCCGGCAGCAGCGCCCACCCCGGCTACCGGCGCTTCGCGGCGCTGAGCCTGACGGCGGCGCTGCCGGTCTACAGCCGGCCGCTGGTGCCCGCCGAGGCCTACCGCGACGCCCAGGTTCGCGCTGCGCTGAGCGGCCAGCTGGATTCCGCCGTGGGTGCCTTGGCGG
Organism: Roseateles sp. P1_C1_2; assembly: GCF_056406535.1. Taxonomy (NCBI): domain Bacteria; kingdom Pseudomonadati; phylum Pseudomonadota; class Betaproteobacteria; order Burkholderiales; family Sphaerotilaceae; genus Roseateles; species Roseateles sp. P1_C1_2. The sequence goes on along the minus strand of NZ_JBFUAB010000001.1, from coordinate 70,949 downwards.
CGGACAACCGCACGACGCTGCCCACCTATCTGCAGGCCATCGCCCATCTGCCACAGGTGCAGCAGACGCTGACGGCACTCGGCGGCGCCGTCGCCGCTGCCGAGCCCGCGGCGGGCAGCACGGGTGCCGATGCCTTCGCCAGCTGCAAGGCTCAGCTGGCGCAGGCGCAGGACGAAGTCGCCCAGGTGCTGCAGGAATCCAGCCTCGCGCAACTGGGCCTATTCACCGAGCTGCTGCCCGGCGAAGACACCGCCAACACGCTGGGGCAGGTGGTGGCGCTGTGCGCCGGGCTGGGCGCGCCGGAGATCGCGCGGCAAGCGGCGGCGCTGCAGGCCTCCGTCGCACGGCTGGTGCAATGGTTCGCCGCGGCCGACCTCAAGCTGGCCGAGCAGGCCGCGCGCCGCGAGATCGAGCCGGTGCGCCACATCGTGGACACGCTGATGGACGAGGTCAACGCCATCGCCGTGAGCCCGCTGCTGCTGCTCGACGCCGTGAACCTCGGCCCGCGCCAGGCGGGCCCGCGCACGCGCATCGGCGTGGGTACCGGGCTGCGCGTGACGCTGGTCGACAGCGTGGACTTCAGCCTGGGCTATATGGTCAACCTGCGCCGCCAGGCCGGCGAGGCGCGCGGCGCTTTCTTCCTGACGATGGAGTTCAAGGACCCGTTCTGAGCGCCAGCCCTCGCAGGCCCAGGTCGACATGGTTCTTGATCACCGCGGCGATGGTCTGCGGTGTCGGCGCCGGGCCATCGACTTCCGAAGCGTCGACGGCCGCGAACAGCTCACGCTTGAGCTCCGGAAAATACAGCCGGCGCCATTGCGCTTCACCGGCTCCGGGCGTCGCTGCCGGCAGCTGGTGCGGTCCCTGCGTTGCCGTCAGCTCGGCGCGCAGGCCCTGCCAATGCGCCGGCCCCGCGGGCGACCAGAAGCCCTCCCAGTCCATCGCGCGGCGAGGGAGGGGCGTGCGCTCCAGCTCGTAGGCCATGCGGTGGAGCCGGGCTGCTTCGCCAAACCACTGCCGGGTGGCGATCAGGTCCTGCTCACCGAACCAGGCGAGCAGACCTTGCTTCTCGGCGCGACCCGCCAGGAATCTGAAGCGGGCCTGCGGATTGCCCGTGCCGTTCCTGATGTGCCGCGCCAGCTGCGGGTCTACCGGCTTGTCCAGGAATTGGCGCAGGCTCTGGACCTCTTTCTGAGAAGGCACCCGTTGGGAAGACTACGCGGCACCTGCCAGCCGAGCCGCCTGGCGCTGGCCGTACTTTGACCAGAAGCCGTCCTCATCGAACGGTTCCGACTCCAGCCCCGTGAAACGCGGCCTCTCCCAGTTCTTCAGGCCGTCAGGCAATGCGCCATGCTTGTTGGACCACAACAGCTCGAATTCAAAGCCCGTCAGACGGTGCTCGCGCACGAGATCGAGCGCCTTGTCGGCTACACAGACATGCCGAGAGGGGAGTTCCTTGATCTGCCACATGAACGAGTCGTTGACAGCCTCTGGGCGGAACGTGGGCCTGGCGATGCGCATCACGCCACTGCCGTCAGTGAAGTGCAGGATGTTCGATGCCGGAGCATCCAGAACGTCTCTCACGTCGGTGAGCCGGAACAGCCAGTAAGCCGCCTCGTCGAAATCCAATGGCACCCAGGTGCCGAGCCCTTTGACATGGGGTTCGAAGACAGCCTTGGCGCGCTCGCTCAGAACCGGGTAGTTGAATGCACCCAGGCGCGTCATGTCGGCGAGCTTGGCCTTCGAACCCCTGGGAGAGTATTCGCGATGCCGCTCCGCTGCGAGGCGGGGGTGCGCCGCGAAGAAGGCGGGAAGTTCAGACGGATGCATGAAAGTCTTCAGGCCGTTGGCGCCCTCCAATTTGACCCACTGGCCTTCGGGCTCGTTGCTGTCTTTGAGGTTGTAGACGTTCATTCGGGAGTTCCTTTGGATCCAGGCCGGGGACGGACACCTGGGTAATTTCCTTCCTGCAACAGGCTACCAATGTCGTTGAGCGCATTGATAGCCCCTTCCCTAGTTGTCACCGACTGAAACTCGGTCACGATGGCCAGGTTGTAGTCTGCATTGTTGAGCCTCGGGTGGTAAGCCTCCGGTGCATTCGGATCAGACTTTGGTCCTGGCAGCCAAACCCCATTGACAGCGTCGTTGATGTCGATGCCAAAGCTTTTCAGCTTGTCGCGGACTGCCTGCATATCGGCGCCGCCTGCAGCCACGGGCACTGCGTGATGGGGCTGATAGCCAGGACCAGGCATGGGCTTGCCCGCAGCCGTGAGGTTGTTCCCCAGTTCCTTGGCATCGCGGCCGTCGCGCGTGAGGATGTGATCGTCAATCGTCGGAGGTGCCGCGATCGGCAGGGTTTCGACCGTCGGCAGCTGAGGCCCGGCGACGGGAGCCCCGGGCAGCATGTTCAGGTTGTCGTCCTTGGGCGGCGGCACCAGCCCTTCCAGCGGCGGCTGCGGCGGTGCCGGCACATTGATGGCCGGCTGCTGCAGGCGTCGCGCCTCCTCGTCCGTCAAGGCCACCCGCTGCTGTCCAGTCGCGTAGAGGGCCACGCCGCTCTTCACGTCCTGCCATTCGCCGTCGGCGCCGCGCTGTTGCAGGGTGCCCAGGCGTTCGCCTGGCCGGGTCACGAAACGCTGGTTGTCGCCCAGCTGGGTGATCTGGTCGCGCGAGGGCGGGATCAGGACCAGGTTGATGCCCGCGGCGACGGCCACCAGGGCGAGCTCGCCCACCAGGACGGTGCCGGCTTCCAGGCCTTCCAGAGCTTCCGCTACAGCGACCGTCGCCTCCGCCAGGGTGGCCACCACGGCCCGCCCCGTCGACAGCAGCCAGCCGTTGACGGCTGCCAGGCGATCCGCTGACGCGGCGGTGAGCGCCAGCGTGGCGGCGGTCGACGACAGCGAGGCTTGGGCGGGCAAGGCAGCCCCATGATCCGGTGCGTCGTCGGCGCCCGCGTTCGGATTGCGCGAACCGGTGACGACGGTGCGCTCAAGTTGCTCCACGACCAGTTGCTGGGCCGGGCCGTCGCTAGCCGCGGGAAGCAGCTGGCGTATGTCGCCGTTGCTGCTGCCGCCTTCGATGCGATACAGCAGGGTGCCCTTGCCGTCGTTGTCGCGCATCGGTGTGGCGCCGGTCGCATCGGCCGGCAGGGCTGGATGGCCTGCCAACAGGATGGGCGCGTTGTCGACGGCTTGGATGTTCCCCTGCTGCTGATAGCGGCCGACGACGCGAATGTCCTGACCGTCCTGGTTCTTCGCGATGACGTTGGCCTGGGACGGTCCCGCCGAGGGCGGAGTGTTCTGCGGCGGCGTGTCGTTCGTGGGGGCGGCAGCGCTGGACGCGTTCTGTGGCGCCGGACTGGCAGCCGTGCCTCCGCCCTCCATGCCAGGCGCCGCGGATGTGTTGGGCGCGGCGGATACGCCTGTCGAGACCCCGGCGGGGTCGACTGTCGGCGGCACATCAGCGGCGAGGTCGGAGATGCCCGTCGGCGTGGGCAGGGTGATGACTTCCTGGGGGATGAAACTCACGCTCGAGCCGCTGTCGCTCAGCGTGGTCGTCGTCATCGAGCTGACCGGCGTATCGCCTTGGTAGGTGACCGAGATGTTCACGTCCGGAGCGCCGTCGACGCCGGAGTAGCTGTAATCCCAGGTCTCGGTCTCGTTGCCGCCACCGAATCCACCGGCACCAAAGCCACCAAAGCCCCCACCGCGGCTGCCTCCGGCGGAGGAGTCGCGGCTGCCCATGGCCTCGATGCGGGCAAAGGTTGCGGCGTCGATGCCGGGTCCAGGGCTGGGTGCGGCGCTGGGCAGACTCATGCCTTGCCAACTGGGGGCGGCCGGCGCTTCGGCGGCATTGGCCAGGGGCTTGACGCGGGCGTCCGCGTCTTCGGCGCCAGGCTGCTGCCGCGGCGTGTCGGCAAGCCTGGCCTCAGGCGGGACGGGCGCCGGCGGTGGCGTCAGCGTGACCACTGGCGGCTGTTGCGCCATCTCGCTCAGCAGGGTGCTGGGTGCTTCAGGCTCCGGCGCGGGCTCGACCGCGGGCGCGGCAGTGGCCGCCATCGGTTCGTCGGCGACCCCGACGTCCTCGAAGCTGGCGACGTTGTAGTTTTCAAGCCTCATTGGGCGCTCCCTGAAGAATCCATTGCAGCGGATTCATGGGAGCGACCGCGCCCCTCCCGGGGCAATTGCGGCTGGTCCTAAAAACAGCGAGGGCGGCGCTAGGGCCACCCGCAGTCGTCTCAGCGACGACGCATGAGCTTCATCGCCCGCGGCAGCACCAGCACCACCACCAGCAGCACCAGCAGGCCAACGGACAGCGGCCTCTCGATGAAGACGCTCCAGTGCCCGCTGCCGATGGACAGGGCGTTGCGGCCCTGGGCCTCGGCCAGCGGCCCAAGGATCATGCCGACGACGACGGGTGCGGTCGGGAAGTCGAAGCGCCGCATGACGACGCCCATCAGCCCCAGGCTCAGCATGAGGAAGAGGTCGAAGGCGCTTTGGCGCATGCCGTAGACGCCGACGGTGGCGAAGATCAGGATGCCCGCATACAGCTGCGGCCGCGGGATCTTCAGCAGCTTGACCCACAGGCCCACCAGCGGCAGGTTCAGCACCAGCAGCATGACGTTGCCGATGTACAGCGAAGCGATCAGCGCCCACACCAGGGTCGACGAGGTGGTGAACAGCTGCGGGCCGGCCTGGATGCCGTAGTTCTGCAGCGCGCTGAGCAGGATGGCCGCCGTGACCGAGGTCGGGATGCCGAGCGTGAGCAGCGGCACGAGGGTGGCCGTCACCGCTGCGTTGTTGGCGGCCTCGGGGCCGGCCACGCCCTCGATGGCGCCGCTGGTGCCGAACTCCTCCTGGTGCTTGCTGAGCTTGCGTTCCGTGGCGTAGCTGAGGAAGGTCGGGATCTCGGAGCCGCCCGCGGGAATGGTGCCGAAGGGGAAGCCGATGAGCGTGCCGCGCAGCCAGGCGGGCCAGGAACGCTTCCATTCCTGGCGCGTCATGTGCACGCTGCCGAGCTTGTTCAGATCCTGCGTGCTGCGGCCTTCGTAGAGCGCCATGTAGAGCGTTTCGCCCACGGCGAACAGGCCGACCGCGACGAGCACGGTCTCGATACCGTCCATGAACTCGGGCACGCCGCCGGTGTAGCGCACCTGGCCAGTGATCTGGTCCAGGCCGATGAGCCCCAGTGCCAGGCCGATGAAGAGCGAGGTCATGCCGCGCAGCGTGCTCTTGCCCAGCACCGCACTGACCGTCGTGAAGGCCAGCAGCATCAGCAAAAAGTACTCCGGCGGGCCGAGCGTGACGGCGAAGTCCGCGACGATGGGCGCGAACAACGTGACCAGCACCGTCGCGATGGTGCCGGCCACGAAGGAGCCGATGGCTGCGGTAGCCAGGGCCGCACCGGCGCGGCCGCTCTTGGCCATCTTGAAGCCCTCCAGCGCCGTCACCATGGTGCCGGTCTCGCCGGGGGTGTTGAGCAGGATGGAGGTTGTCGAGCCGCCGTACATCGCACCGTAGTAGATGCCGGCGAAGAAGATCAATGAGGCCGTCGGTTCGACCTGCGTGGTGATGGGCAGCAGCATGGCCACCGTCACCGCCGGGCCCAGGCCGGGCAGCACGCCGATGGCCGTGCCGATGACACAGCCGAGGAAGGCCCACATCAGGTTGATGGGCGTGCCGGCGGTGGCGAAGCCGCCGAGCAGTTGGGTCCAGAGATCCATCATGGCGTCCTCCTTACAGCCAGCCGCTGGCCGTCAGGCCGGGCAGGTTGATCGCCAGCAGCTTGGTGAAGAGCCAGAACACCGGCGCTGAGATGCAGATGCCAGTGACGAGGTCGAGCAGGCTGCTCTTCAGCGCGCCGCCCGGCTTGCCTTCCGAGATGCGCAGGCCGCGCACGGCCAGTGCGAAGCACAGTGCGCAGGACAGGATGAAGCCCAGCGTGGTGATCAGGCTGGCATTGGCGATTACACCCGCCACCACCCAGGCGGCGGCATGCCAGTCGGCACGTTCGGCGCCCGAGGGCGCCTCCATCTCGCGAAAGCCGCCGCTGCGCGCCTCCCAGACCAGCCAGCCGCCGCAGATCATCAGTACCACCGACACCAGCCAGGGCAGGGCGTTGGGCCCGACGCCGGCATAGCCAGCCTCCGACGAGATGAAGGTGGCGCCATAGGCCATCACGGCGCCGACGATCAGGGCGCCGACGCCGACGAGCGTCTGGCCGGTCATGGAAGGGTTGCTGCTCATGAGGATCGCCTTTGTGACTTGAGTATTGCGGGCCGAGCGCCGGGCCGCTCCCTAGCCGGCCCGCCTTTGGCGATGTGCTCGCGGCTCGATGCCGCGAGCATCGCCGTCCCCTCGGGGGACCGGCTGGACACGCGCGCGTTCAGCGCAGCGCGGCCAGACGAGGGGCTTCAAATCATTCCAGACTTGACCATGATGGCGCGCAGCGTCGCGAACTCGCGATCGACGAAGGCGTCGAACTCGGGGCCGGTCATCAGGGCGGGCGTCCAGGCGTTCTTCTCGATGGATTCGGCCCAGCTCTTGCTCTTGGTGGCCTGCACGACCATGTCGGTCAGGGCCTTGCGCTGTTCGGCGCTGATGCCGGGCGGTGCATAGAGGCCGCGCCAGTTGCCGATCTCGACATTGATGCCCAGCTCCTTCAGCGTCGGCGCATCCACGCCCTTGATGCGCTGCGGCGACGTGACGGCGATGGCGCGCATCTTGCCGCTCTCCAGATAGGGCTGGAACTCGCTGAAGCCGCTGCCGCCGACGGTCACGTTGCCGCCCAGGATGGCAGCCACCGCTTCACCGCCGCCGCGGAAGGGCACGTAGTTGATCTTGGCCGCATCGACGCCGACATCGCGCGCGATCATGGCCGCGGCGACGTGCTCGGTGGAACCACGCGAGCCGCCGCCCCACTTCACGCTGCCCGGGTCCTTCTTGAGCTGGTCGATGACGTCCTTCATCGCCTTCAGCGGCGAGGCGGCGTGGACGACGAAGACGTTGTATTCGCTGATCAGCCGCGCGACGGGCGTGGCCTGCGACAGGTTGACCGGCGGCTTGCCCGTGATGATGCCGCCCAACATGACGGCGCCCATGACGAGCAGGGCATGCGGGTCGCCCTTGCTGGCGTTGACGAACTGGGCCAGGCCCAGGGCGCCGGCCGCACCGCCCTTGTTTTCAAACTGCACGGATGACGCGAGGCCCGCGTCCTGCAGCGCCTTGCCGAAGGCACGGCCGGTGGTGTCCCAGCCGCCGCCGGGGTTGGCGGGAATCATCATCTTCATGGGCACGCCGGCGGCGTTGGCCGACAGCGGCCATGCGCCGGCGGCGGCCAGGGCCGCCAGGGACTTGAGAAAGGTATCGCGACGCATTGCTTGTCTCCTTGTCGTCTCGGGGCGAATCTCGCCCCGACATGATGGCCGAGCCGCTCGCGATGAGGAAGCGGCCGGTTTTTGTTTTACAGGTGGCATGTTTGACAGAGAGGCTGTCAATCCGCTGTCCATCGGCTCGGGGTAAACCTCAACCCTGTCTCCATCGGATTGCAGTGCTAGCCTGCCGGCCCATGAAGCTGCTGGTGATCGAGGACAACGTCGCGATGCAGACGACGCTGCAGCGCTCCTTCGAGCGGCGCGGGTTTAAGGTCGTCATCTGCGACGACGGCGCGAAGGCGTTGAGCCGCTGGCGCGCCAGCGTGCCCGACGTCGTGCTGCTGGACCTGTCCCTGCCCGGCCTGGACGGCCTGGACGTGCTCGCCCAGGCGCGCGCCGAAGGGCTGACGACGCCCGTCATCATCATTACGGCGCGCGGCACGCTGGGCGACAAGATCCTGGGCCTGAACACCGGCGCCGACGACTACCTGCCCAAGCCCTTCGACCTCGACGAGCTGGAGGCCCGCATCCGCGCGCTGGTGCGCCGCCAGGGCCAGGCCAGCGAGGCCCGTCCACTGGACGCGCCGACCTTCTGCGGCCTGCGCGCCGATGCTGCGAGCGGCGCCGTCTACCACCAGGGTCAGCCGCTGGACCTGGCACCGCGCGAGGCTGCACTGCTGCGCGCGTTGCTCGTGCGGCCGGGCCAGGCGGTGGCCAAGGACAAGCTCTTCGAGCTGGTGTTTGCAGACGCGGCGGACGCGCAGCAAGACGCCATCGAGGTGGTGGCCTACCGGCTGCGCAAGCGGTTGCCAGCGGGCAGCGCCAAGCTCGTGACGCTGCGCGGTCTGGGCTACCTGCTTCAGTCGGACGACTGAGCTGCACCCGATGAAGCGCCTCGCCGCCCTCTCCATGCGCGCCCGTCTGCTGTGGGGCATCCTGCTGCCCGTGGGCCTGCTGGTGGCCGTCAACACGGTGAGCCTGTACCGCGAGACGCTGGCCGCCGCTGACACTGCCTACGATCGCACGCTGCTGGCCTCGGCCAAGGCCATCGGCGAGCTGCTCGGCGTGGCGGGCAGCGGTGAGCAGGCGCGGCTGCTGGCGCCGGTGCCTTATTCGGCACTGGAGGCCTTCGAGACCGATGGCCGCAGCCGGCTCTACTTCAAGGTGCGCGGCTTCAAGGGCGAGCTGGTGTCTGGCGACGCGGACCTGCCCGACTGGACGGGCAAGCTGCCGGACCAGGGCGCTTACCAGGCGCTGGTGGACTTCTACGACGCGCGCTTCCGCGGCGAGCCGGTGCGCATGGCCGTGCTGTTGCAGCCGGTGTCCGGCCAGACCGGCATGGGCCTGGCCACCATTCAGGTCGCCGAGACGTTGCACCTGCGCCGTGGCCTCGCGCGTCAGATCCTGCTGGACACGCTGTGGCGCCAGGCGGCGCTGCTGGGCGTCATCGCCATCGTCGTCTGGACAGTGGTGCAGCGCGCCACCCGGCCGGTGCGTGAACTCAGTGCCGCCCTGCGCGCCCGCGACGCCGACGATCTCAGCCCGCTGCAGGCGCCTGACCTTCCCATCGAGCTGACGCCGCTGATAGTCGCCACCAACGACGCGCTGACCCGCCAGTCCCGCCTGCTGGAGCACCAGAAACGTTTTGTGCGCGACGCCTCGCATCAGCTGCGCACGCCGCTGGCCGTGCTGAAGGTGCAGGTGCAGTCGGCCCGCCAGGGCGATGTGGAGCCCCTGCAGGCCCTCGCCGAAATCGACACGACGGTGAACCGCGCCACCCAGCTTGCCAACCAGATGCTGGCACTGGCGCGCGCCGAGCAGATGCGCCAGCCCGGCGAGGCCATGCCGACGCAGGACTGGGCCGAGATCACACGCGCCGTGGCGCTGGACCTGGCGCCGCTGATCGCCAAGCAGGGCCTGGACTTCGATATCCACACCGAGCCGGCCGCCGTCGACAGCCACGAGTGGGCGCTGCGGGAGCTGACGCGCAATCTGCTGCACAACGCCATCCAGCACACCGGCAGTGGTGGGCGGCTGTCCATTGCACTGTCGGTCGACTCCGCATGGGCGCAGCTGCTGATTGCCGATGGCGGGCCGGGGCTGACGCCGCAGCAGCAGGAGCGGCTGTTCCTGCCCTTTGCCGTTGGCGACGCCGGCAAGGGTTCGGGCCTGGGGCTGGCGATCTGCCAGGCCCTGGTGCATTCGCTGGGCGGGCAGATCGAACTGAGCAACCGCATGGAGGGCCCCCGCGTGTCGGGTCTGGATGCCCGCGTACGGTTGCCTTTGTCGGTAGCGCCGAGCATTCCTCACGGTTGAGCCGGGCCGCTGCCGCCGGTTTCCGTGCCCCCCACAGCGGCGGTCCAGAACTCCCCACAGCATGCCTGGGTGGTGATCCCTAGAGTGGCGTTCAACGGACGCAGGGTGCATTCCGCTTGTCGCGGGCTCCCGTTTCGTCGCGTCATGAACTGAAAGTCGAGCGATGCTGAACCATCTGCGCCTGAGGACCAAGCTGATGCTTGGGTTTGCTTCCCTGGCGGCCGTCGTGCTGCTGGTGTCGGGCCTGGCCCTGAATTCGCTGAGCCGCTCGAACGGGCGCTTCACCGGCTACCTCGAGGGCGTTGGCGAGCGTGAGCGCATGGCCAACGACGTGCGCGACGCCGCCTCGCGGCGCGCCATCGCGGCCCGCAATCTGGTGCTGGTGATGACAGCGGCAGATCGCGACGTCGAAAAAGTGGCCGTCACCAAGGCCCACGAGGACATGCAGCAGTCCCTCGCCAAGCTCAAGCAGGCGCTGGCCAAGGCCGGCGACCTGGGCGACCGCGACGCCGCTCTGGTGGGCGAGATGGAGCGCGTCGAGGCCCAGTACGGACCGGTGGCCCTGTCCATCGTCGGCATGGCCTTGAACGATAAGCGTGACGACGCCATCGCCAAGATGAATGCCGAATGCCGGCCGCTGCTCGCGGCGCTGCTGAAGGCCACCGGCGATTTCATCGCCTATGAGGAGCAGTCGGCCATCGCGCGCGTGCAGCAGGCCGAGAGCGCCTATGACCGCGACCGTCTGGTGATGCTGCTCGTCAGCGCTGCCGCCGTGGCCGCCGCCGTGCTGCTGGGTCTGGCGTTGAGCAATGCCGTTACGCGGCCGCTGGAGCGCGCCGTGCGCCTGGCCGAGGCCGTCGCCTCGGGCGACCTGAGCTCCGACATCGTCGTCGACCGCCAGGACGAGACCGGCCAGCTGCTGGCGGCGCTCAAGCGCATGAACGACGGCCTGGTCGACATGGTGGGCCGCGTGCGCCAGTCGGCCGACAGCATCGCCACGGCCTCGCAGGAGATCGCCAGCGGCAACCATGACCTGTCCAGCCGCACCGAGCAGCAGGCCAGCTCGCTGCAGCAGACCGCAGCGTCCATGCAGCAGATGACCTCCATCGTGCAGCAGACGGCCGAGAGCTCACGCCAGGCCAGCCAGTTGGCCAGCGCAGCCACCGAGGTGGCCGGACGCGGTGGCGACGTCGTGCAGCGTGTCGTGACGACCATGGGCGAGATCAGCGCGTCCAGCCGCAAGATCGCCGACATCATCGGCACCATCGACGGCATCGCCTTCCAGACCAACATCCTGGCGCTGAACGCGGCCGTGGAAGCGGCGCGCGCCGGCGAGCAGGGCCGCGGCTTCGCCGTCGTGGCGGGCGAGGTGCGGGCCCTGGCCCAGCGCAGCGCCCAGGCGGCGCGCGAGATCAAGGGCTTGATCGGCGCCAGCGTCGAGAAGGTGGAGGCGGGCAGCCAGTTGGTGGGCGAGGCCGGCACGACGATGAGCGACATCGTCAGCCAGGTGCGCCGCATGACCGACCTGATGGCCGAGATCAACGCCTCGGCCACCGAGCAGAGCAGCGGCATCGGCCAGGTCAACCAGGCCGTCGCCTCCATCGACCAGGGCACGCAGCAGAACGCGGCGCTGGTGGAGCAGAGTGCCGCCGCGGCCGAAAGCCTGCAGCAGCAGGCCTCGGGGCTGCTGGGCGTGATCGGGCAGTTCAAGACCGCCCACGCCTGATGGCCGGCCAGAATGAAAAACGGGTTAGCGGCCTGAGCTGCTATCCCGTTGATCTACTCAATAAAAATGGTCGGGACGGCGGGATTCGAACTCGCTACCAACCCATGGCGGCCGCAGGCCCAAGCGTCGCGGGCGTCAGCAAAGTGATCAAACGGAAGTACCCAGTTCATCGTGCTGTGGCAGTCCAGCCAACGATTTGACTGTGCTTGCGGTGGGGCTGCTGCTCCGCTGCCTCGATCCTCGTCAACTTCGCGATCCCCACTGCAACCGTCGGACCGGTCGTTGAGGCATCACGCCAGTTCTTGTAGGCTGGCAAGCCTCAAAGTGAACGACATGCCGGACACGCCGCGCGAGCCGCCGCCCCTCACGCCACCGTTGCGCAGCTTCCTGCTCGATGGCGTCTTGCAGTTCACGGGCCAAGTGTGCCGCTTGCCGGGCGTGCTTCGCATCGCGCTGATTGGTTCATTGACCACACCCAAGCTGAACCCCAAAGATGCCGACGTGCTGGTCACGGTTGAGCCGTTGATGGATTTGACCGACTTGGCTCGGCTGGGTCGCCAGCTCAAGGGCAGGGGCCAGACCCGCAACAGCGGTGCCGACATCTTCTTGGCCCACCCCGACCTGCGATACATCGGACGCATTTGCAGTTGGCGTGAATGTCGATTCGGTCTGCGCCTGTCGTGTCGAGCCCGGCATTGTGGTCAGCGGGAATACCTCAACGACGACCTGCACGTTGTCAAACTCGACACCCCGTTGCTTGTGCGGCCGCCCGTCGTGCTCTGGCCTACGGTGGTCGCCCACCAAGACCTGCCCGCCGACGTGACCGAGCGCTTGCTGCGCCCCCTGGAAGAACTACAGAACCGCCCGGCGCCGCCATGAGTATTCGTGGCCCGCAACGAGCCACGGCGCAGCGACCGTGGCCAGGAGTTCAAGAGCAACGTGACCGACCCCGACAGCGCCAAGATGGCCACAGGCAAAGGCGTGATGCAGGGCTACGCCGCGCAGGCGGCGGTGGACAGCGAGAACCAGATCATCGTGGCCGCCGAGGTGACGGGATCAGGCTCAGAACAGAACATGCTGCTGCCCATGATCGAAGCGACGGCGCGCAGTGCGCGCGCCCGACACCTTGATCACCGCAGACGCCGGCTACCACTCCAACGACAACGTCCAGGCCTTGTGCGAGGCCGCCATCCCGGCCCTCGTGGCCGACAACGCGATGCGCCAGCGCGACGAGCGCTTCGCCGACCAGGCCAAGCACAAGGCCAAGGGCGAAGTGCTCGCCGACAAGCGATCGCGAGGCGAAAGTCCCAATCCGAAGGTCAAGGGCTTCTTCGGCACAGGCGACTTCGTCTTCCACGGCGACAACACCTGCACCTGCCCGGCGGGCTGCACGCTGCGAAGCAGTGGCGCGCTGTACAAAGTGGGGCTGTACCTGCGGCAGGACTTCAAGGCCAGCGCCAGCGATTGCAAGAGCTGCGCGCAGCGCGCTCAATGCATCCGCAAGCCAGACGCCACGTGCAAAACGGTGGCGCTGCACACTCGAATGCCTGACGATCCTCAAGACCCGCTGCACCACATGCGCAAGGCCATCGACAGCCCCCGAGGTCGCCGGCTCTACAGCCAGCGCATCGCCACCGTCGAGCCGATGTTCGCCAACCTGCGCCATAACAAGCGGCTGAGCCGCTTCACGCTGCGCGGCAAGGACAAGGTCGGCACGCAGTGGCGGCTGTTCTGCCTGGTGCACAACATCGAGAAAATCGCCAACAGAGGCGAACGCTCATGAGGAATGCGAAAGATGCGCAACGCGAGCAAGGCACCAGAAGCGCCACACAGGGCATTCACAAGGTCCAATCCAATCGGGCCGGCGGCTCGATGCATCAAACGATGAAGAAATCTTCAGCATCTACGGTGATCAGCCGCTGCGGGCATCGCAGAAATCGGGTTATTGCCCAGCCTCGTTAGGCGGCATGTGACTGCGATCAACCTCTCATCCAAGCGCGCGATCCTCACATTCATTGCGTTGCCGGTGGCGTTCTTCGCCGCAATCATGCTGTTTGCCTCCCAGCCAAGGCATTCCTTCTCCCAGGTGCAGAAAGCTGAGATTGAGCTCATTGCGAAGCGCATCTGTTCCGGAGCTTCCGCCAGTGCATGTCCCATTGAATGGAGCGGCAAGCACAAGTGGTTCGCAAACCTGCCGCGCCAAGGCCTTCTATCGGTAGCATCAATAGAGAATCTCAGCAAAGCGTTGCCAGAGCCCGAGTGGTCAGCGTCTGTCAGCCCGCAAGAACACCAGTTCACCAATGGCAGGCACACCGTGAGCTACAACAAGCAAAGCGGCAACATTGTGATTACCTCGGTCGAGTAGTCATGTTGCTCTCGTTCAAAGTGCCGCATAACCCTTCAATCAACCGGGCATGTCCCGGCAAGCCGGGTCATGCCGGTTATCTCAAACGTTATGGCTCAAATGGCACTGCTTGATGCTGCGGAAGTCTGGATCACCCGCGCTTAGCGCGAGATGGGCGCATCAGTAGACGCGCACGATGTTCCAGTTGCGCTGTTCCGCCTCTTTGATATTGATGATTTGGGGCACCCCTTCAAGACTGAGCCGCTCGCAACTTGGAGTCTCGTGAACGGCCAGCTGGTTCCTGATCTGAAAGTTGAACTTCATCGCGTTCCGTACATTGCGTTTTGCCTCAGCGAAGAGAAGCTGGAAATGGGTATACAAGTGCAATGGGCGTCCCGCTGCGGCTACGGATACTGGCCGACAACGGGCGATCGGGCGGCTGCGAACGTTGTTCGGACAAAGTGAGACAACACTCTGAGGCTGGAAGCTCCTACGTAGGAATTCCAGATGTCTTGACAACAGTTGCCAAAGGGCTCAAGCTTCCCTCATGAGTACCGGCACCATGAACATCGCCCTCCCGGACGCCCTGCGCGCTTTCGTCGCCCGGCGGGTCGAGTCCGGCGAGTACGGCAACACCAGTGAGTACGTGCGCGAACTGATTCGAAAGGACCAGCGCGAGCAACGACTCCAGCGACTGCGCGCCCTGGTCGAGGACGGCCTAGCCAGCGGCCCGGGAACGGCGGACACGCGCGACGACTGGGCTGAACTGAACGCCATCGCCGACGGCCGAGGCAATTGAAGCCTGCACGTCTGACGCCGACGGCCAAGCAAGACCGCCGCGACGAAGTTCTGTACTACCGCACCGAAGCCGGGGCGCGGGTCGCGAAGAAACTGGTCGACGCCATGAAGAAGGCGCTGCATGCGCTCGAGCAACAGCCTGGGATGGGCTCACCGGCCATCGGCCAAGACCTCAACATCGATGGGCTGCGCGCTTGGCGCTTGGACGGCTTTCCACTTTCGCTCTGGTACTTCGAGCGCGCAGATTACGTGCTCGTCGTCCGCTTGGTTGGGCAGCGACAAGACCCCGAATACATCGCAGTCGTGGACGACTGAGCCCGACCATTGACTTTGCAGTCCCCACTTCCCGCCACAACTGCAGAGTCGTTCCCGCCGCGGGAATCACGTGTGCATAGAACGACGTCGTTTCGCCGGCGATCTGCTCAATCGGCGGAACCGCATTTCGCTCGTGTAAGCCGGAGAAAACCCGCACGACCGCCGAACCTAGCTGCGTCGTGTCGTTGAGGAGGTGCTGCATGAAACAGACCCACGCATCGCCGCACGAGGTCTCGAAGACATCGCCGATCCCGTTGCAACTTCACTTTCGAGGTAGAGGCGGTCTGTCGCGTCACTATGTGGCGCGGTATCTCCAGCGCCGAAGAGCCGATGCAAGATCTTCATTTGGCTCCATGACGTGTGCTATTCCTCTACTGCAGCTCACTGCTCCGAAGGACACACCCGGCGCTCTTGAACGCGTTCAGAGAACCTACATGGTGATGCTGAAGGGCAAGCGCGGTGCAAAGGTCGCGTCCTGGACGAGGGCGCATAGGACGCTTTGGGCCGATGCGAGCTGCTCGCGTCCCGGGTCAGGCTCTCACAACCTGCAAGCCCGGCGCCGGTGTACCCCTGGGTGTACCCCTGGAGCCCAAATCTGCGGCCAGAAGGACAAACGGCTTAGCTGCCGAAGCTGCTAAGCCGTTGATCTACTTCAATAAAAATGGTCGGGACGGCGGGATTCGAACTCGCGACCCCTTGCACCCCATGCAAGTGCGCTACCAGGCTGCGCTACGCCCCGACTGAGCCAAGCAGTATAGCCGAGAAATCGGGGTCTCAGCCCAGAAGGCTGGCCCGGATGGCAAGAAGTTCGGCGCGGACCTGCTCCAGCGAGGTCAGCGGGTCGATGGCGAGCACCGGCAGCGTCATCGAGGCCTCGGCGGCCTTGAGTGGCTGGGCATGGGCGTGCGACGACCCGGGGCGGCCCAGGGCGGGCAACTGCACCGGCTCGACCGCGACGTCGAGCTCGTCGCCATCCAGTTCGCCGTCCAAGGCATCGAGGGCCTGGGCCGCCTCGGCTTCGTCGCGGAAGTTCTGCGCTGCACTGGGCGGCAGGCCTTCGCTGAGCTGGTTGCGGGCACCGCTGATGGTGAAGCCCTGGTCATAGAGCAGGTCGCGGATGCGGCGGATCAGCAGCACCTCGTGGTGCTGGTAATAGCGCCGGTTGCCGCGCCGCTTCATGGGCTTGAGCTGGGTGAACTCCTGCTCCCAATAGCGCAGCACATAGGGCTTCACGCCGCACAGTTCGCTGACCTCACCAATGGTGAAGTAGCGTTTGGCGGGGATGGAAGGCAGCGCTTTGTCCATTGAAATCAAGGGCTTCGGAGCGAAAGCTGAGGCAGGACGTCAGACTCTACTCGAAGTCTTCGCCGCTGGGCGCGTCGCCTTGCACCAACCCCTTGAGCTTGTGGGAGGCGTGAAAAGTCACGACGTTGCGGGCCTTGATCGGGATGGATTCGCCGGTGCGCGGGTTGCGGCCCGGGCGCGGCGCCTTGCGGCGGATGTTGAAGTTGCCGAAGCCCGAGAGCTTGACGTCCTGGCCTTTGACGAGGCTGTCGTGCAGGATGTCGAAGAAGGCCTCGACCATGTCCTTGGACTCGCGCTTGTTCAGGCCCAGCTTGTCGAACAGCAGTTCGGCCAGCTCGGCCTTGGTCAGCGTGGGCGTTTCCAGGCTGCCGATGACGACCGCAGCGGCTTCGGATTTCTTGGCGTCGTTCGCGTCCATTGCTCTTCCTGTTCCGGGGTCAGCCGCGCAGGCGCGCGCCGAGTTGGCTGCCGGCGGCCGCCACGATGGCGGCCACGGCCGCCTCGATGCGCTCGTCGGTCAATGTGGCTTCGTCGTCGAGCAGCTCCAGGCGCACGGCCAGGGAACGCTCGTCGGCTTGCAAGTCCGTGCTGCTGGCACCTGCTGCCGGCTTGAATACGTCGAACAGCCTGGCCGAGCGCAGCAGTGCGCCGCCGGCGGCGGTGATGGCGGCCATCAGCGCGTCGTGGGGCGTGCTGTCCTTGACGACAAGGGCCAGGTCGCGCTGCACGGCCTGCTGGCGCGGCAGCGGCTGGCCTTGCGGCAGCGTGCGGGTCAGTGCGGCGTCGAGATCCAGCTCGAAGACGATGGGTGCGCCACCGCTGATCTCGTAGCCTTGGCGCCAGCGCGGGTGCAGCTCGCCGACGATGCCGATGACGGCGCCGTTCAGCTTCACACGGGCGCTGCGACCCGGGTGCAGGGCGGGGTGCTCGGCCGCTTCGAAAGTCAGCGTCTGCGGCGCGAACAGCGCTTCCAGGTCGCCCTTCACGTCGAAGAAGTCGATGGCGCGATCGCGTTGGCTCCACTGCTGCTGATCGGCCGGGCCCCAGGCCAGGCCGCCCAGGCGCAGCGGTTGCTCGATGCCGGCGACCGACAGCGGACCGTTGGCGACTGAGGCATCGCGCTTGAACACGCGGCCCAACTCGAACACGCGCACGCGCGTCGCGCGGCGGGACTGGTTGTGACGCAGCACCTGCACGAGGCTGCCGATCAGGCTGGTACGCATCACCGACAGCGGCGCGGCGATGGGGTTCAGCAGCTTGATCGGATCGGTGACACCGGCCAGCTCGCGCTCCCAGCGTTCCTCGACGAAGCTGAAGTTGATCGTCTCGAAGTAGTCGCGGGCAGCGACCGCGCGGCGCAGCGCGTGGGTGGCCTGGCGCGATTCCGAGCCCGTGCGGCCGACGATGGGTGCCAGCGGCGCGGTGGACGGCAGCGTCGGGTAGCCCAGCACGCGGATGACTTCCTCGATGAGGTCTTCCTCGATCAGGATGTCGAAGCGCCAGCTCGGCGGGGTCACCGTGATGACGCCGTCAACCGACGTGAAGGGCAGGCCCAGGCGCGTGAACACGCCTTCGCATTGCGCCTGCGTCAGCGGCATGCCGATGACTTTGGCCGCGCGGGCCACACGCAGCGCGACGGGCTGGCGCACCGGCACATTGGGCGACTGGTCGTCCATCGGACCGACGCGCGTGTCCGGGGTGCCGCAGATGTCGATGATGAGCTGGGTGATGCGCTCGATGTGCTCGACAGTCTGCGAGGCATCGACACCACGCTCGAAGCGATGGCCGGCGTCGGTCGAGAAGTTGTAGCGGCGGCCGCGGCCCATGACGGCCTCGGGCCACCAGAAGGCGGCCTCGACGTAGACGTTGCGCGTGTCGTCGGACACGGCGGTGTGGTCGCCACCCATGATGCCGGCGAGGGACTCGACCTCGCGCGCATCGCTGATGACGCCGACCTTTTCATCGACAGTGATGGTGTTGCCATTCAGCAGCTTGAGCTGCTCGCCGGCCTTGCCCCAGCGCACCACCAGCTCGCCGCTGATCTTGTCGAGGTCGAAGATGTGCGACGGGCGGCCGTACTCGAACATCACGTAGTTGGAGATGTCGACCAGGGCTGTCACCGAACGCTGGCCGCAGCGCTCCAGGCGCTGGACCATCCAGGCCGGCGTTTGCGCCTTCGTGTCGATGCCCTTGACGATGCGGCCCGAGAAACGGCCACACAGGTCGGTCGCTTCGATGCGGATGGGCAGCTTGTCGTCGATGCCGGGCTTCACCGGCGGGAACTCCGCCTTCAGCAGCGGCGAACCGGTCAACGCGGCTACTTCACGCGCGACGCCAAAGACGCTCAGGCCATGGCCCAGGTTGGGCGTCAGCTTCAGCGTGAACAGCGTGTCGTCGAGGTTCAGGTGCTTGCGGATGTCTTCGCCGATGACTGCATCGGCGGGCAGTTCCAGCAGGCCGCCGTGGTCTTCGCTGAGCTTGAGCTCGCGGGCCGAGCACAGCATGCCGAAGCTGTCGACACCGCGCAGCTTGCCGACGCCGATCTTGAAGGGCTTGGCAGCGTCGTCGGTGGGCAGCTCGGCGCCGACGGTGGCCAGCGGCACCTTGATGCCGACGCGGACGTTGGGCGCGCCGCAGACGATCTGCAGGGGCTCCGTGCCGCCGGCGTTGACCTTGCAGACACGCAGCTTGTCGGCGTTGGGGTGCTGTTCGGCTTCGAGGATTTCGGCGACGACGATGCCATGGAAGGGCGGCGCGACGGGGCGCAGCTCTTCGACTTCCATGCCGGACATCGTCAGCAGTTCGGCCAGTTTTTCAGTGGACAGCGGCGGGTTGCAGAACTCGCGCAGCCAGGACTCGGGGAATTGCATAACGATTTACTTGAACTGCGAGAGAAAGCGGAGGTCGCCGTCGAAGAAGGCGCGCAGGTCGTTGACGCCATAGCGCAGCATGGCCAGGCGGTCGATGCCGGAGCCGAAGGCGAAGCCGATGTAGCGCTCGGGGTCCAGGCCCATGTTGCGAATCACCTGCGGGTGCACCTGGCCGGAGCCCGACACCTCCAGCCAGCGGCCCTTCAGCGGGCCGCTCTCGAACATGATGTCGATCTCGGCGCTGGGCTCGGTAAAGGGGAAGTAGCTGGGCCGGAAGCGCAGCTGCAGCTGATCGGTCTCGAAGAAGGCGGTGATGAAGTTGAGATAGACCGCCTTCAGGTCCTTGAACGAGATGTTCTCGCCCACCCACAGGCCTTCGACCTGGTGGAACATCGGCGAGTGGGTCGCATCGCTGTCTACGCGGTAGGTGCGGCCCGGCGCGATGACGCGGATCTCGGGCATGGTCTCCTGGCCCGCATAGCGCTTGGCGTGGGCCTGCGCGTAGCGGATCTGCATCGGGCTGGTGTGCGGGCGCAGGTTCAGCCACGACCCGTTCTCGTCCTTCATGTCGACGTAGAACGTGTCCTGCATGGAGCGGGCAGGGTGGTTCTCGGGGTTGTTCAGCGCCGAGAAGCTGTACCAGTCGGTCTCGATCTCTGGGCCGTCGGCCACGTCGAAGCCCATGGAGGCAAAGATGGCCTCGATGCGCTCCATGGCGCGCGTGATCGGGTGCAGGCCACCGGTGCCGCGGCTGCGGCCGGGAAGCGTCACGTCGAGGGCCTCGGCCTTGAGCTGCTTCTCGAGCTCGGCGGTGGCGAGCGCGTCGCGGCGGGCGGTCAGGGCGGCTTCGATGCCGACCTTGAGCTGGTTGATCTCGGCGCCGCGAGTCTTCTTTTCCTCGATGCTGAGGGCGCCCAGGCCCTTCATCAGTTCGGTCACGCGGCCGGACTTGCCGAGGAAGCGCGCCTTGGCGTTTTCGAGTTCAGCGGGTGTGGGCGCGGCGGCAAAGTCGCTGCGTGCCGCTTCAAGAAGAGCGTCGAGATCAGACATTCGGAATTCGGAATGAAAAAGGGCCGACCCTGGTGGGCCGGCCCTGAAAGTTTGCGTGCCCCGACGCGAGCCAGGGCGAATCGCAATCAGGCGAGCGCGGCCTTCACCTTGGCGAAGATGCTGGCAAAACCAGCCGGGTCGTTCACGGCCAGATCGGCGAGGACCTTGCGGTCGATCTCGATCTGGGCCTTCTTCAGACCCGCCACGAACTTGCTGTAGGACAGACCCAGACCACGCGATGCAGCGTTGATACGGGCGATCCAGAGCTGACGGAAGACGCGCTTCTTGGTACGACGGTCACGGTAGGCGTATTGACCCGCCTTCATCACCGCCTGCTTGGCGATGCGGAAGACGTTCTTACGACGACCCCGGAAGCCCTTGGCCAGAGCCAAGACCTTCTTGTGACGGGCACGAGCGGTTACACCACGTTTGACGCGAGGCATGTGTTTCTCCTTGAGTCAGTGATGAATTACAGGCCAGCAAAGGGCAGCATCTGAGCGATGTGACCCATGTTGGTTTCGTGCACGGTGACGGCGCCGCGGAGCTGACGCTTGTTCTTCGTGGTCTTCTTGGTCAGGATGTGGCGCTTGAACGCCTGACCGCGCTTGACGGTGCCACCCGGACGAACGCGAAAACGCTTTTTCGCGCTGCTCTTGGTCTTCATCTTGGGCATGTGAATGCTCCTTTTAAGTGTGTCCCTGGGGCGGTGACGAAAGAGCCCGTCACGCTTGTTGGCCTCAGGAGACTTGTGAACCGGCAGGCGACCAAACCTGCCGGTTGAACTTCAAAAAACCGCTTACCGCTTCTTGGGGGCCAGCACCATGATCATCTGGCGGCCCTCAAGCTTCGGCATGTTCTCGACGATCGCCACGTCGGCCAGTTCGTCGCGAATCCGCTCCAGCAGGCGCATACCGATGTCCTGGTGGGTGATTTCACGGCCCCGGTAGCGCAGCGTGACCTTGCCCTTGTCACCGTCTTCGGCGATGAAGCGGCGCAGATTGCGCATCTTGATCTGGTAGTCGCCTTCGTCCGTGCCCGGACGGAATTTGACTTCCTTGATTTCGATGATCTTCTGCTTGGACTTGGCTTCGGCAGCGCGCTTTTGCTCCTGGTACTTGAACTTGCCGTAGTCCATCAGCCGGCAGACCGGCGGATTCGCGGTGGCAGAGATCTCGACCAGATCCACATCCATGTCGCCCGCCATACGCAGGGCTTCCTGGATGCTGACGACGCCGATGGGTTCATTCTCGGGGCCGTTCAGGCGGACTTCGGGAGCCATGATTTCGCGGTTCAACCGGTGCTTGCGCTCCGGAATCGCACGACGGTCAGCAAACGTAGCGATGGTGTGGACCTTTCAACGGGCCCCAAGGCGAGGGGCCCAAACAAAACAAATCGCGCCCGGAAGGCTGTCAGACCTTGTTGGTGATGTCTGCGGAGATCCGATCGAGGAAGTCCTGCAGGGGCATCACGCCAAGGTCCTGGTTGCCACGGGCGCGTACCGCAACGCTGCCATTCGCCTTTTCCTTGTCGCCTACGACGAGGATGTACGGCAGCTTTTGCATGGAATGCTGGCGGATTTTATAGGTGATCTTCTCGTTGCGCAAATCCGCCGAGGCCCTAAGCCCTTGTTTTTGCAGCGATTTCACAATTTCAGACACGTAATCGGCCTGCGCGTCGGTGATATTGGCCACCACGACCTGCGTCGGAGCCAGCCAGACGGGCAGGGCGCCGGCATGCTGTTCGATCAGGATGCCGATGAAACGCTCCAGGCTGCCGACGATGGCGCGGTGCAGCATGACTGGGTTTTTATGCAGGCCGTCCTCGTCGACGAACTCGGCGCCCAGGCGGCCCGGCATCGAGAAATCGACCTGCATCGTGCCGCACTGCCACTGGCGGCCCAGGGCGTCTTTCAGCGTGTATTCGATCTTGGGGCCGTAGAAGGCGCCGTCACCGGGCGAGATGATGAAGTCCACGCCCGAGGCGCGCAGCGATTCCATCAGCGCGTGCTCGGCCTTGTCCCAGACCTCGTCGGAGCCGATGCGGGCGTCCGGGCGCGTCGCGACCTTGTAGATGATGTCCGTGAAGCCGAAGTCCTTGTAGACCTTCTGCAGCAGGGCCGTGTAGGCGACGCACTCGGGCAGGATTTGGTCTTCCGTGCAGAAGATGTGGCCGTCGTCCTGCGTGAAGCCACGCACGCGCATGATGCCGTGCAGGCCGCCCGTGGGCTCGTTGCGGTGGCACTGGCCGAACTCGCCGAAGCGCAGCGGCAGGTCGCGGTAGCTCTTCACGCCGTGCTTGAAGATCAGGATGTGGCCGGGACAGTTCATCGGCTTGAGCGCGTAGTCGCGCTTTTCCGATTCCGTCGTGAACATGTTGTCGCGGTATTTGTCCCAGTGGCCCGTGGCCTCCCACAGCGTCTTGTCCAGCAGCTGCGGGCCCTTGACCTCCTGGTAGCCGTTGTCGCGATAGACACGGCGCATGTACTGCTCCACCTCCTGCCAGATCGTCCAGCCCTTGGGATGCCAGAAGACGACGCCAGGGGCGTGCTCGTCGATGTGGAAGAGGTCCAGTTCCTTGCCGAGACGGCGGTGGTCGCGCTTCTCGGCTTCCTCCAGCATCGTCAGGTATTTCTGCAGGTCATCCTTGGTCGCCCAGGCCGTGCCGTAGACGCGCTGCAGCATCTCGTTGCGATGGTCGCCGCGCCAGTAGGCGCCGGCCACCTTCATCAGCTTGAAGTGCTTGAGCTTGCCCGTGCTGGGCACGTGGGGGCCGCGGCACAGGTCCTCGAACTTGCCCTCGGCGTACAGCGACACATCCTGGTCGGCGGGGATGCTGCCGATGATTTCGGCCTTGTAGGCCTCGCCCATGGCCTTGAAGTGGGCCACGGCCTCGTCACGGGGCAGCACGCGGCGCGAGACCTTCTCGTCCTTCTTTGCCAGCTCGGTCATCTTGGCTTCGATGGCGGCCAGGTCCTCGGGCGTGAAGGGGCGCTTGTAGGCAAAGTCGTAATAGAAGCCGTTCTCGATGACCGGGCCAATCGTGACCTGGGCCTCGGGGTAGAGATCCTTGACGGCATAGGCCAGCAGGTGGGCCGTCGAGTGGCGGATCAGTTCCAGGCCGTCGGCGTCCTTCTCGGTGACGATGGCGAGCTGAACGTCGTGGTCGATGACGTGGCTGAGGTCGACGAGCTTGCCATCGACCTTGCCGCCGAGGGCGGCCTTGGCCAGGCCGGCGCCGATGCTGGCAGCGACGTCGCCGACAGACAGTGCGGCGGGGAACTCACGGCGCGAGCCGTCGGGGAGTTGGATCGAAATCATTGGGGTGCTCCGGGAGCGAGAAACAAAAAAGCGCGGCCACTTGCCGCGCTTGATTGGTGGAGTCCAAAGGACTGGCGTGACGAGCCGCGGCCGACTAGGTACCGGTGAAGGTGGTCGTAGTTCGCGGTGTCATAACCAGGGTGCCTTTCTCGCTCTTGTGAGGGGAGGGAGAGGTAATTCTAACGTCCCCTAGGTTGCAGTCTTCTGCCCGAGGGCGGTGCGGCGTAGCCTGCGGCGCATCGTTGCCAGCCGGAGTCCTGCCATGCGCCTTGCCGCCATCGCCTTTTGCGCCATTGGCGCCCTGCTGCCCCTCGGCGCCCAGGCCGCGCCCCGCCAGTTGGATATCGTGCCGCCTGGCGGCTTCCTGAATGTCTGTGCTTCGCCCATCGGCGGCGGCAGCGGCTTCTGGGCCGGCGACGACATCAGCAGCCAGTTCGCCGGCGGCGTCTGCAACACCCACAATTTCAGCAGCGGCACGGTGTCGGACAACGCCAGCTCCAGCGGCGTCCAGATCAGCAACAGCTCCTCGGGCGCCGCCCGCATGGGTTGGGTGCAGATGAGCGCCGAGAACCACGCGCCCGCAGCGACCTGGTTCGCACATGGCGGCGTCAATGGCGGCTATACCGACAGCCTGTCGGTGAACGCGGCCGGCCACGCGGGCGAGTCGGGCTATCTGCTGTTGAGTGTCGCCGTCAACGGCACGTTGTGGGCCACGGCGGAGGCCGGCGGCACGGGCTTCCAGGTAGTGCCCTATATCAACCAGGCCCAGCTCAGCGCTGCCAATCCCGGCTACGACGACGGCACTTCCAATCACCTGTGGAGCACGGATCGCCAGGTCGGCGCCTGGGGCGTGGGTTCGGCGCCTGATTCCAGCCTGGTGATCAACGAGGTGATCACCTTCAGCTTGCCGGTCGTCATCGGGCAGAGCATGGACGTGGGCATCTACACCCAGGCCGACGCCGGCCAGCGCAGTTCCGGCGGCTTCCCCGGCTGGATGGCCAACAGCGGGCTATCCTTCACCAGCTATCTCGCCGGCGCCAGCCTGGTGCTGGCCGGCCAGAACGTGCCGGGCTTCAGCATCAGCTCGGCCTCGGGCCTGAACTGGGCGGTGAGCGCCGTTCCCGAACCCGGCGCGTGGCTGCTGATGCTGGCCGGCTTCGGTGTCGTGGTTCTGCGGCGCCGCCGCTAGAGGGGCAAAGCAGCCAGCGAATCGCGCTGCGCCAGCGCGGCGAACTCATCGGCCAGGCGCTGGCTTTCCGTCACAGCCACACGCCAGCGTCGGCGGCGCTCGGTGGCGTCCAGGGCCATGAAGTCGTTGCGGTCCGGCAGTTTGGCGCCGGGCAACTGGGCGATGAACTCGGGTGACGGGCACAGCAGCACGACGTTGTCGAGGAAATCCGTCGAGCGGTGACGGTGCTTGAGTGCCTTGTCCAGCCAGCCCGGCACGACCTGGCGCTGGAAGTGCGGATAGAGCACCAGCGGCGCAGTGGACGACTGCAGCGCGCGGTAGTCCAGATGCAGGTGGTAGTCGGTGATGCCGCCGTCCCAGTAGGCACCGCGCGGCGCGCCGGGCAGGTCGTGCTGGGCCTGCAGCCAGAAGGGGATGGAGCAGCTCGCCAGCAGCGCGCCACGCAGGTTGGCGCGCGACAGATGCACCTCCCGGCTCGTGAAGTCGTTCAGCTTCAGCGGCAGGCGGTCGCGCGGGTCGGAGAAGACGACGCGCTCCAGGAAGCGGCCCAGCAGCGGACGAGACAGGGCATTGGCCGCGAACGCACCGAGATAGCCGAGCGGCGTGCGCAGCTTGCCCTCGCGCGCCAGCAGGCCAGCGCGGCCGCGCGACGTGACGACGTGCAGCCGCAGCCGCGGGTGGGCCAGCACGTCCGACTCGCGGCCCTGGAAGATCTCGCCCAGGATCTCGCCGAAGCGCTTGCTGACACCCTCCGGCCGCGGGCGCTTCTCGCCCGGCAGCACGTCGTACTCCTGCGTCACATAGGCCTCGGCCATGGTGTCGAAGGCAGCGGCGACGTCCCGGTGTGCCAGCGCGGCCGTCGCCATGCGCCAGGCGCCGATGCTGGCGCCGACGAGATGGACGGTCTGGCGGCTCTGCGGCAGCCAGTCGCCAAAGATGTAGCGGTCCAGGCCGTTGAGGATCAGCCCCTTGGGGCCGCCGGCCGCGGCGGGCATCAGGCCGACGTCTTCGGCACGCAGGCCGCGCTCGGCCAGGCGCGCGCGGGCGGCCGGGCCGGCAAATACTTGGAGTGCTGCGGAAGTCATCGCCGCAGAAGATAGCCGAGACCGGCTGCGCGGGCTGACACGGTCGGGACGCGAGTCTTTCGGGCCGAGCGCTGGGCCGCTCCCGAGCCGGCCCGTCCGGCGATGTGCTTGCGGCTCAATGCCGCAAGCATCGCCGTCCCCTCGGGGGCTGAGGCCGGACACGTGGCGCCCAGTGGGCGGCATGTGCCTGCCGAAGCACTGCGGCCGCTGGCCGCAGTGCGGTCCCGACCAGACCCGCGCACGTCCAGCGCCGCGAGGCTGGGCGAGGGGCACCCATTTCTAGAACTTGTGTTCCCAGTTCACCGCCCACCAGGCGACGGGCTTGCGCTCGTTCAGCACAAAGTCCTGCAGATTGGTGTAGGTCACCCGCGAGCCCTGCTTGGGCTGGAACAGGCCGTTGACGCTGAGGCGCACGCTGTCCTGCTTGCTGACCTGCATCGCGGCAAAGGCGTCCAGCGAACGCGAGGCCAGGCTTTCCTGGCTTTGCAGGGCGCTCTGCTGCACGTCGAAGTTGGGCGCGATCTGGGCGCTGAAGCCCATGCTGATCGGCATGGACTTCATGCGGTAGTCGGCGCCGAAGTTGAACTGCCAGGGCTGCTGGCCTTCGAGGCGGTTGTTCGGACCGGGAATGTCGTTGACCGACGAGCGGTAGAGGTTTAGCGAGGCGCGCAGCGAGAGCGCCGTCGTCGGGTCGAACAGGCTCGGGAAGAGTTCGCCGGCGCGGCCCTTGACCTCCAGCTCCAGCCCTTGCGTGGTGGCCTTGCTGAGGTTGATCTGGGTGATGACCCAGCGCTGCGTGGGCGCCCAGGTCACCGTTTGCAGGCGCGGCTGGTCGGTGCGGATCAGGTTGGTGATGCGGCGGTGGAAAACGCCCACCGACACCAGGCCGCCGGCCGGCAGATAGCTTTCATAGGCCACGTCCAGGCCGGTTGCCAGCTCGGGTTTCAGCGCCGGGTTGCCGATGCGGTCGGGCGTCGTGCGGGTGTTGCCGACCGTCAGCGGCTCGGTGGTGTTGATGGACGGGCGGTTGATGAGCTGCTGCACATCGGGCGCCTTGTAGCTGCGCGTCAGGCTGGCACGCACCAGGTCGCGGCCCTTGGGGTCGGGCTTGAAGTTCAGGTGCAGCAGCGGCGTCGTGACCTTGCTGGTGCTCTGGAAGTCGGCGCTGCCGTTGATGTCACGGCTGCCTTCGCTCTCCATCTTGATCTGCTCATGGCGCACGCCGAAATAGGCCGACCACTGCTTGTTGATCTCCCATTCGTCCTGGCCATAGAAGGCCGTGCGGGTGATGGTGGCGTTGAAGGGCTGGCCTTCGATGCCGGGCAACAGGTCGACGCCGTTCTCCACAGTGCGACGGTTTTCGTCGCGCACGCGGCGCTCGATCTCGCTGCCGAACGTGACGGTGTGGGCCTCGCCCGCGTACTGGCTGTACTTGCCGGCCAGCGAGGCGTTGCGGTTGCGGTTCTCGCCCGAGGTCGTGCGTACGATGGGCGTGGCGCCGTTGCGGCCTTCGAAGTCGAAGTTGAAGTCGGCACCACCCGAACCCGCGCCAGCGCGCAGCTCGATGCGGCGGTCCTCGTTGAAGCGGTTGTTGTATTGCAGGTTGACGCGGTTGGCCGAGAAGGTACCGCGGTTGCGCGTCGTCTCGTTGATGGTGCGCGGCACGTAGAGCGCGTCGCTGTCGGCCAGCTTGGTGACGGTGTTCTCGCCCTCGTTGCGGAAGCGGTTGTTGAYGAAGAAGCCTTGCAGGCTCAGCGTCTCGTCGTCGCCCAGCTTCCAGTTCAGGCGCGGCGACACATTGAAGCCGCGGCCGTGGCCTCGGTCCCAGCCTTCGTTGCTGACATGCTGGCGCAACTGCAGCGGCGGCGTCGGGGTGGCGTTGCTCAGCCGCTCACCGTCGAGCTCGTTCCTGAAGTTCCACTGGTAGACCGAGATCGGCAGCACGAAGCCGACGCCGCCGACGATGCGGTCGCCATAGGTGAAGCCGGCGTTGATGACGGGCTTCTCGCTCGCATAGGCCACGCCCAGGCGCAGGTCCTTCTGCACGACGCGCGGCGCGTCCTTCAGGATGATGTTCAGCGTGCCGGCGATGGCCTGGGCGCTCTGGTCGGCCGTGGGGGCCTTGCTGACCTCCAGTCGCTCGACCTGGGCGGGGTTGAGGTTGTCCAGGCTGAAGCCCGGGGGCGCCGGCTCGCCGTTGACGAGGATCTGCGTGTAGGCGCCGCCCAGGCCGCGCATGCGCAGCTGGCCGCCCGTGACGTTGATGCCGGGCAGGCGTTTGAGCACGTCGCTCAGCTGGGTGTCGCCGTACTTGTCCAGCTCCTCGCGGCCATAGAGCTGCTTGGCCACGGGCTCGCGGCGGCGCAGGTCGGTGTCGTTCTGCTGGCGCGTCACCGAGACGCGCTCGAGCTGGTTGCCTTGGGTCGGCGAGGTGGCAGCGCGGTCGACCTCCTGCTGGGCCAGGACCAGGGCTGGGCTGAGCAGAAGCAGCAAGGCGAGGGCGGGGGTTTTCAAGACGGACTCCGGGGATTCTTCGAGGCGGCGCGGACCATAGCGGCAGCGCTGTCGTGGCGCAGCGCCGCTGCGACCAGTTGCGGTTTCAGGGGCGTCAATCGACGGCCCGTGGTGCGGGCCGCCATGATGACGGCGTGATGTGTCAATGACGAAGGTCAGCCCGGGTCAGCGCTTGAGCTTGGCGAACGCGGCCGCCATGGCATTGCCGCCGCTGGTCTGGGCATCGCGCGGGCCGCGCTCGTTGCGGGCAGCAGGGCGGAAATTGTTGTCGGTCTTGGGCCCACGCGGGGCCTGCGAATCGAGCTTCATCGTGAGCGAAATGCGCTGGCGCGCCAGGTCGACCTCCAGCACCTTGACCTTGACGATGTCACCGGTCTTGACCACCTCGCGGGCGTCGCTGACGAATTTGTTGGCCAACTGGCTGACGTGGATCAGCCCATCCTGATGCACGCCCAGGTCGACAAATGCGCCGAACTGCGCGACGTTGCTGACCGTGCCTTCCAGCAGCATGCCGGGCTGCAGGTCCTTGACGTCCTCGACGCCGTCGTTGAAGCGGGCCACCTTGAAGTCCGGGCGCGGGTCGCGGCCGGGCTTTTCCAGTTCGGCCAGCACATCCTTGACGGTGATGAGGCCGAACTTCTCGTCGGCCAGCAGTTCAGGCTTGAGGGTGCGCAGCACCTCGCTGCGACCGACGATGTCGGCGGCGGTGCGCTTGAGCTGGGTCAGCGCTTTCTCCACCAACGGGTAGGTTTCGGGGTGGACGCCGCTGAAGTCCAGCGGGTTGTCGCCGCCGCGGATGCGCAGGAAGCCGGCCGACTGCTCGAAGGTCTTGGGGCCGAGGCCGCTGACGTCGAGCAACTGCTGGCGGTTCCGGAACGCACCGTTGGCATCGCGCCAGCGCACGATGCTGCTGGCCACTGATGCCGACAGACCCGAGACACGCGCCAGCAGCGCCTGCGAGGCGGTGTTCAGGTCCACACCCACCTTGTTCACGCAGTCTTCGACGACTGCGTCCAGCGCGCGGGCCATCTCGCTCTGGTTGACGTCGTGCTGGTATTGGCCGACGCCGATGCTCTTGGGGTCGATCTTGACCAGTTCGGCCAGCGGGTCCTGCAGGCGGCGGGCAATAGACACGGCGCCGCGCAGCGACACGTCCAGGTCGGGCAGCTCCTTGGAAGCGAACTCGGACGCCGAATAGACCGAGGCGCCGGCTTCGCTGACGACGACGCGCTCGATCTGCACGCTGGCGTCCAGCGCCTGCAGCTTCTTGATCAGCTCGCCGGCCAGCTTGTCGGTCTCGCGGCTGGCCGTGCCGTTGCCGATGGCGATCAGGTTGACGCCGTGCATGGCGCACAGCTTGGCCAGCGTATGCAACGAGCCATCCCAGTCGCGGCGCGGCTCGTGCGGGTAGACAGTGGACGTGTCCAGCACGCGGCCGGTGTCGGAGACGACGGCGACCTTCACGCCGGTACGGATGCCCGGGTCCAGGCCCATGACGACGCGCTTGCCGGCGGGCGCGGCCAGCAGCAGGTCGCGCAGGTTCTCGGCGAAGACCTTGATGGCGGTGGCCTCCGCCGCCTCGCGCAGGCGGGCGAACAGGTCGCGCTCCAGGCTCAGCGACAGCTTGACCTTCCAGGTCCAGCCCACGGTCTTGCGGATCAGCGCGTCGCCCGGGCGGTTGGCGTGGCGCCAGCCGAGATGCGAGGCGATGCGGCCCTCGGCGAGCGTGGGCTGGCCGGCGACGACTTCCTCGTCCAGCACCAGCTTGGCGTCCAGCAGCTCCTGCGTGCGGCCGCGGAAGACGGCGAGGGCCCGGTGCGAGGGCACCGTCTTGATGGTCTCGGCGTAGTCGAAGTAGTCGCGGAACTTGGCGTGGTCGGGCGTGTCCGGGCTCTTGCCGTCCATGATCTTGGACTGGAACAGGCCCACGTCCCACAGCCATTCGCGCAGCTTGCCCACCAGCACGGCGTCCTCGGCCCAGCGCTCGGCCAGCAGGTCGCGCACGCCGTCCAGCACCGCATGGGCGTCGGCGAAACCCGCCTCGGCATTGATGAACTTGGCGGCCTCGGCCAGCGGCTCCAGCGCCGGGTCGGCGAACAGCTGGTCCGCCAGCGGCTCCAGCCCGGCCTCGCGGGCGATCAGCCCCTTGGTGCGGCGCTTGACCTTGTAGGGCAGGTAGAGGTCTTCCAGCTCCTGCTTGGTCGGTGCGGTGCGGATGGCGGCTTCGAGCTCGGGCGTCAGCTTGCCCTGCTCGGCGATGCTCTTGAGCACCGCTTCGCGGCGCTCGGCCAGCTCGCGCAGGTAGGCCAGGCGCGCATCCAGCTCGCGCAGCTGGATGTCGTCGAGGCCGTCGGTGGCCTCCTTGCGGTAGCGGGCGATGAAGGGCACGGTGGCCCCGCCGTCCAGCAGGTCGACGGCGGCCTGCACCTGGGCGGGCCTCACCTTCAGCTCGGCGGCAATCTGGGAAACGATCAGCTTGTTGTCCAAAACGGGCTCGGGAATGCGGGCGAAAAGCCTTCGATTTTCCCACAGGGGTTTTAGTGAAGAGTTCGACGAGCCGCTGCGCGTCTCTCAGGCCGTGCAGCCTGTGGACGCACGCCGCGTCAAGTCTCATTTTCCTGTCACTGCCATCTGTAGCCCTGGGCGCGATTTCTTCGGGTTACCGAGGGTTTGCCAGACCGGACCCCTCCCTACAGTCGCCGGCGCAGTACCGACAGACAAACAAAGACAGGAGACAAGGATGCGGAAGTTTTTTTCTCGCCGGTTTCTGATGGTTCTCGGTATCGCCCTTGCGGCCGGGACCGCCTCAACGGTTTTCGCGACCAACTACTCGCTGTGGATCAATGGTCGCACCGGCGGCGGCGTGGCCGGCAACTACGCCGACTTCACCTATTGGGGCCCGGCCGGCACGGCCGCCGGCGTCAACAAGAAAGCCGTCAACTGGGACGGCTACAGCCATGTCTCGGACAAGAACTACCTGATCCGCAACGCGCTGGACTGCTATTGCACCGGCAGCAACTGGTGCTACATCGCCGTGCACAGCGCCGGCAACCTGCAGATCGGCTACACGCTGGCCATGTATGGCGGCTCGTCGCGCTACAAGAAGAACGCGACGCCCGGCGGCGACGGCTCCTGCGCCAACAGCGATGGCACGACGCAGACCGGCTGGAACATCAAATGGGTGGACGTGGCCGCGGGCGCCGCGGGTGGCAGCGAACTGGCCAACGCCGGCGACTGGGCCCTGTCCGAACCGCTGGTGTCGGACCTGAAGACCGGCACGGCCCGCGCCATGTACGACCACAACAACACCCGCAGCAAGATGTTCTATCTGTGGGCCGGCGCCAAGGGCACGCTGTATTCCGGCGTGCTGCCGGGCCAGGACGATGAGGCCATCGCCTACCACTCGGCGGGCGGCATCTCGGGCAGCGGCGGCGGCAGCTACTGCAACCCGAGCGACTGGTTCTGCAACGACCTGACGCTGGGCACCGCGCCGGCCGAGGGTGGCGCGGCGAAATGGAGCAACCACACGGTCGTCTTCCGTGACGACGCCGAGGCCTACAACCACTACACCAACGGCAACTGGCAGGGCACGGTCGGCCTGGTGCGGGCCGACATGGTGAACTACGCCAAGTGAAGCCGGGGTTCTGGCTGGCCGGCGCTGCGCTGGCCGGCCTCATCGCCTGGTGGGTCTGGCCGCGTGGAGCGGCCGTGCCCGAGGCCCGGGCCGCCGTGGCGCGCAGCCATCTGGCGCTGCCCGCCCCGGCCGCATCGACAGGTGCATCTCGTCCGCCAGGCTCGCCGTTCACGGAAGCCGCGCTGCGCGAGCGCATGTCGCAGCGCGATGAACTGCTGCAGCGGCTGGAGCGCGCCAAGCTGACGCTGGCCACCTACCGTGAGCAGACCCGCTACCCGCACGAGTCGCGGCCTATCGATCAGCACCCCGACCAGCTCCACCCCTTCGCGCCCATTCGCGAGAGCCTGCCGCTGCGCTTCCCCGGCGCCAAGGGGGCGGTGCCGGGTGTGCGCATCCTGACGACCCAGGACCGCGTCTTCATGAGTGGCGAGGAAGTCGTCAAGGTCAGCGTCAGCGCGCAGGACGATGCGGGCAGGACGCTGCCCTTGCTGATCACCCGCGCCGTCGCCTTCGACCTGCCAGACCCGCGCCAGGCGGCCGGCCGGCCGCAGCTGGCGCTGGGCTTCACTGGCAGCGAGGGCGTCTACAGCGCCCAGTTCCAGCCCTCGCAGACGGCATTCGCCGACTTCGCCGGCACGCTGCGCCTGCAGGTCATGCTGAGCCAGGACGGCCGCCAGGGCGTTGTCAACTTCGACGTCGTCTACCAGCCGGGGGTGCCGGCCGAATGGGGCGCCATCAGCGACCGCGTGGCCGACGGCTCACTGGACTTTGTGGTCGGGCTCAACGTCAAGCAGGCGGGCCGCTACGTCGTCAACGCACGTGTCGACGACGCCAAGGGCCAGCCTTTTGCGCTGGTCAGCTTCAACGAGGAGCTGGGGGCAGGCGCCCAGACCGCGCGGCTGCGCCTCTTCGGCAAGCTGCTGCGCGACGGTTCGCCGGCGATGCCGCTGCGGCTGCGCGATCTGCAGGGTTTTCTGCTGATGGAGGACCGCTTCCCGGACCGCGCGATGCTGCCGCGGCGCGAGGGCGTCGTCTACAAGAGCGGCAGCTATGCGCTCAAGGCCTTCTCGGATGCGGAGTGGACGAGCGAGGAGCGCAATCGCTACCTTGCCGAGCTGGGCAAGGACGTCAGCCAGCTGGAGACGCAGCTCGGGAAACACTGAGCCAACTCGCGAGGCCTTGCGCCGCCACGCGGCCGCTGGCGATGCTGGCCGTCAGCAGRTAGCCGCCGGTCGGCGCTTCCCAGTCCAACATCTCGCCCGCGACGAAGACGCCGGGCAGGGACTTGAGCATCAGGCCGTTGTCCAGCGCCTCGAAGCGCACGCCGCCCGCCGTGCTGATCGCTTCGGCCACGGGACGGGGCGCGTGCAGCGTCAGCGGCAGATGCTTCATTGCGGCGGCCAGCGTGGCGGCGTCCAGCATCTGCTCGCGCGTCAGCAATTCGTGCAGCAGGCCGAGCTTGAGCGGATTCAGGTGCAGGCGGCTCTTCAGGTGCGAGGACAGCGAGCGGCTGCCGCGCGGGTGCTTGACTTCGGCGAGCACACGTTCGGGCGTGAGCTGCGGCAGCAGGTCGAGGTGGAGCGTGGCCGAACCGGTGGTCGCGATCTGTTCGCGCAGCGCGCTGCTGGCGGCGTAGACCAGGGAGCCCTCGATGCCGGTGGCCGTGATGACGAACTCGCCGGGACGCTTGGCGAAGCCTTCGGTCTCGAGCGCGACGGGTTTGATCGGCTGGCCGGCGAACTCAGTGGCAAAGCGTTCGCTCCAGCCGGGGCCTGTGGCGTGGGCTGCCGTGGCGCCGACGTCGAAGCCGCAGTTGGCGGCTTGGAGGGGAGCGATGTCGACACCGCGCGCGGCGAGCCAGGGCGCCCAGGCCCCATCGGAGCCGAGCTGCGGCCACGAGGCGCCGCCCAGCGCAAGCAGGGTTGCTTGCGGTGCCACGAGACGTTCACCGTCGGGCGTGTCGAAGCGCAGCGCGCCATCGTCAGCCCAGCCCGTCCAGCGATGACGCATCGCGAACTTGACGCCCGCCACGCGCAGCCGGTGCAGCCAGGCGCGCAGCAGCGGCGCGGCCTTCAGGTCTTTGGGAAAGACGCGGCCCGAGGTGCCGACGAATGTCTCGATGCCCAGGCCAGCGGCCCAGGCGCGCAGCGCGTCGCCATCAAAGGCGCGCAGCAGCGGTTCGATCTCGGCAGCGCGTGCGCCGAAGCGGCCCACGAAAGGTTCGAAGGGCTCGGAGTGGGTCAGGTTGAGGCCGCCCTTGCCGGCCAACAGGAATTTGCGGCCGACGCTGGGCTTGGCGTCATAGACGGTGACAGCGCGGCCGGCTGCGGCCAGCACTTCGGCGGCCATCAGGCCGGCAGGGCCGCCGCCAATGATGGCGATATCGGCCTTGAGATCTTGGGGATGCATGCCGGATTCTAGGAACTGGCGCCCGCGGCGCTGTCGCCTCGGGCCTTCACGGCATCAGGATCCGCGGCGCTCAGGCCCCTACCGGCACCGCCAGGGCGTTGTTGCCCCAGCA
Organism: Roseateles sp. P1_C1_2; assembly: GCF_056406535.1. NCBI lineage: Bacteria > Pseudomonadati > Pseudomonadota > Betaproteobacteria > Burkholderiales > Sphaerotilaceae > Roseateles > Roseateles sp. P1_C1_2. Next base: position 36,593 of record NZ_JBFUAB010000001.1, on the reverse strand, counting down.
CTGCTCATATTTCCAGCCTGTCAGCTCCTCGGCCACGGCACGGGCCTCTGCAGGGGCGTCGGCAATGCGGCCACCGGCCTTGATGCGGGCGATCTCTTCCAGCAGGACGGCGTGGTTCTTGCGGTCGAGCTTCATCTGGGTGGTGTAGTAGATGCCACCCAGGCCGAGGCCGATCACGCCCAGGGTGAAGATGCCGATGATGGCGTTGATCGCGGTGTCCGGCTGGCTGGCCTGGCCGGAGAGGAAGCCGAACTGGCCCAATGTCCAGCCCATGGCGAAGACGATGGCTGAGCGGGTGATCTTGCCGGCGAAGGTCATGGCGCCGGCATAGATGCCTTCACGCCGTCGGCCCGTCAGCACCTCGTCGACGTCGGCCAGGAAGGTGTAGACCGTCCAGGGGATGTAGTAGACGCCGCCGGTGCCCAGGCCGAACACGGCCGTGATGGCGAAGAGGGCGATGGCCGTGGTTTCCTTGGACCAGCCCAGGTAGAACAGCGCGGCATAGGCCAGCACGCTGCCGCAAACGACGAGCAGGGCGATACGGTAGGGGCGTGCAAAACCGAATTTGATGCACAGACCGATGAACAGCATGGTCGATATCAGCTGCATCACCGAGCTGAAACTGTTCAGGTAGCCGACAACGGATTTGTCCTGACCCATGCAGAAGACGATGAAATAGGTAAATATCGAAGCGAACAGCCATTCCGCTCCAAACCCCAGCAGATACATGCCGAGGTGTTTGCGGAAGATCTTCAGATGAAAGGTGGACAGCATGTCCACGGCGAGTTTCCTGAGGGCTTTGCCCAGGCTGCCGGCGCGTTCCTGCACCACCTCGTTGAAGGGCCGCTCCCAGGAGGAGAAGTAGAGGGCCGCCATGGCGGCGCACATGATGAGGGCGTAGATGATGCCTGTCAGCAGGAAGGGCGTGGCCGACTCCTTGCTGTAGACCAGGAAAAGCTGGGCCGGGATGAAGGCAGCCAGGAAGTTGGCGCCCTTGCCGAACATGGCCTTGGAGCCCGTGAGTTTGGAGCGGACGGCAAAATCCGTGGTCATCTCCGTCGCCAGGGTTTCGTAGGGCACCATGATCATCGTGTAGACCAGCTCGAAGAGGGCATACATGCTCAGGTAGTACCAGAACCCGAAACCCTCGATCCACATCAAGGGATACAGCAGCACTGCCGGGATGCCGATCAAAATGAAAAATCGTCGGCGCCCGAACCTGCGGCCCAATCGCGTGTTGTAGAAGTTGTCGCTGATATACCCCATCACGGGGTTGCTGATGGCGTCCAGGATGCTGGCCACCGAGAAGATCGTGGCCGCCTCGACGACCGTCAGTCCGCAGAAGGTCGTGTAGAAATAGAGCAGCCAGGCCGCCGCGATGGCCAGGGCGCCGCTGCCCAGCAGGTTGGCACTGCCATAGCTCAGCGTGTGCCTCATCGAGATCGTTCTGCTCATGACTTGCTGTCCCCGGTATTTTCGGAAGGCAGTTTCATTTTTTGTGACCTGTCGTTCCGTGAGATGAGTATCCCATTTCCGGATGCATTGGGACCTGCCGTCAACCCTGGGCTTCTCGCTGTTCCATGCGCTGCGGCCCTGCCGGCTATGGCCGGCAGGGCTCAGTGCAGGTGCAGTCGCTGCGAAGGGAGGCCGGCGAGACCGACGCGAAGGTCAGGCCCCGCCGGGCGCGCTCAATCGGCGCGCAGCTTGGCGCGCAGGCCGGCGCCGATCTCGGGCCGGTCGGCGAAGGCGTCGGTGGGGTTGCGCAGCAGCATGACGTCTTCCAAACGCGTCTGCACGCCGGCGAGCGCCTGCGGGTGGCTGAAGATGTAGAACTTGTTGTGATCGATGGCGTCGAACACCATCGCGGCGACGTCGGCCGCCGTCAGCTTGCCCGAGGACACGGCCTTGTCGGTCTGGGCCTGGGAGATCAGCTGGCTCTTGGTGGGCTTGGCGCTGGCGAACTCGCTCGGGCGGTTGCGATGGCTCTGGCTGATGCCGGTGGGCACGAAGAAGGGGCAGAGCACCGAGGCATGGACCTGGTCGGTCACCAGCGACAGGTCCTGGTAGAGGGTCTCGGACAGCGACACCACCGCGTGCTTGGACACGTTGTAGACGCCCATATTGGGCGGGTTCAGCATGCCGGCCATGGAGGCGGTGTTGACGATGTGGCCCGAGTAGGCCGGGTCGGCCTTGGCGGCGGCCAGCATCATGGGCGTGAACAGGCGCACGCCATGCACGACGCCCATCACGTTGACGCCCATGACCCATTCCCAGTCGGCCAGGGAGTTCTCCCAGATCAGGCCGCCCGAGCCGACGCCGGCGTTGTTGAAGACGAAGTGGGGCGCGCCAAAGCGCTGCTGCACCGCGTCCGCCAACGCCTGCATCTGATCGGCCTTGGCGACGTCGACGACGCGGGCCAGCACCTCGACGTCCTTGAACTCGGACGCGGCCTTGTCGAGCGCATCGGCCTGCACGTCGACAAGGACGAGGTTCATGCCGCGCTGGGCGGCGAGGCGGGCGGTTTCCAGGCCGAAGCCGGAGCCCGCGCCGGTGATGACAGCGGTTTGCTTGCTCATGTGTTTGTCTCCTTGTGCATTTCTATGTGGGCGATGCCGTCTTCCATGTATTGCTCGCCAACCGGCGTGAAACCGAAGCTGGCGTAGAAGCGCTCCAGATGGGCCTGGGCATGCAGCGTGATCGCGTGGCCGGGCCACAGCCGCCCGCACTCAACGAGGGCCTGGGCCATCAGCGCGCGGCCGACGCCACCGCTGCGCGCCGCGGGCGACGTGACGACACGGCCAATGAGGGCGTCGGCCGCCTTCAGGCCGGGCGGGATCAGCCGCGCATAGGCCTTGAGCCGGCCGTCGTCGCCCTGGCCCAGCAGATGCCAGGTCTGGCGGTCCAGGCCGTCGATGTCGAGGAAGACGCAGTTCTGCTCGACGACGAAGACCTCGGAGCGCAGGGCCAGCACGTCATAGAGTTGCTCGACGTTCAGGTCCTTGAACGGAACGCAGGTCCAGCGCATCAGACGAGCTTGACGAGCTGCTTGCCGAAGTTCCTGCCCTTGAGCAGGCCGATGAAGGCCTCGGGCGCGCTGGCAATGCCGTCGGCGACGGACTCGCGGAACTTGAGCTTGCCGGTGGCGACCAGCGTGCCCAGTTCCTTCAGCGCCTCGGGCCAGACTTCCATGTGCTCGGACACGATGAAGCCTTCGACCTTCATGCGGTTGGTCAGGATGAGCTGCGGATAGGTCAGCGGGATGGGTTCGCCGTTGTAGCCGGAAATCATGCCGCACATGGCGATGCGGCTGAAGGCATTGGCGCGCAGCAGCACGGCGTCCAGGATCATGCCGCCGACGTTCTCGAAATAGCCGTCGATGCCGCTCGGGCACTCGGCCTTCAGCGCGGCGGACAGCGACTTCACATCGGGGTGCTGCTTGTAGTCGATGCAGGCATCAAAGCCCAGTTCCTCGACGACGTAGCGGCACTTGTCCGCACCGCCGGCCAGGCCGACCGCGCGGGCGCCACGCGCCTTGGCGAGTTGGCCGACGACGCTGCCGACGGCACCGCTGGCGGCGCTGACGACGACCGTCTCGCCAGCCTTCACGTTGATGATCTTCATCAGGCCATACCAGGCCGTCACGCCGGGCATGCCGACGGAGCCGAGGTAGGCGGACAGCGGGATGTGGGTGGTGTCGACCTTGTTCAGCACGCCGCGCTGGCTGGCATCGACGGTCTGGAATTCCTGCCAGCCGCCCATGCCGACGACCTTGTCGCCGACGGCAAAGTTGGCGTTCTTCGACTCGACGACTTCACCGACCGTGCCGCCGATCATGACCTCGTCAATCGCCTGCGAAGCCGCATAGCTCTTGCTGTCGTTCATGCGGCCGCGCATATACGGGTCGAGGCTCAGATAGTGGTTGCGCACGCGCACCTGGCCGTCGGCCAGCGCGGCGAGCGGCGCTTCGACGAGGCGGAAGTTGTCGGGTGTGACCTCGCCCTTGGGGCGGGAGGCGAGGACGATCTGGCGGTTGACTTGGCTCATTGGGGGCTGTTTGTTCACACAACAGCCGCCATTGAAGCACCCTGGCAGGGACCCCTGCGTCCCAGGGGCGACAACGTTCTAGAGCGCCAGACTCAAGCCCCGATCGTGATCGGGTAGGCCGTGCAACCCAGCTTCTCGGAGATGTCCTTGCTGGCGTTCTGCAGCATCTTGACGACCTCGGGTGCCTTCTCCACGTCGAAGCGGAAGGTGGGGAAGGACACGCTCATGCCGGCGATGGGCTGGCCCAGGCGGTCGAAGATGGGTACACCCAGGCAGCGGATGTGGTCGTCGAACTCCTCGCGGTCCTCGCCGAAGCCTTGCGCCTTGACCGTCGCCAGCTCGGCCAGGAAGGCCGGGCGCTCGGTGATGGTCTTGTCGCGGAAACGCTGGAAGCTGGCGCCGTCCAGGATGCGGTCGCGGCGCTCCGGGTGTTCCCAGGCCATCAGCACCTTGCCGATGGCGGTGCAATGCAGTGGCGCGCGGCGGCCGATGCGCGAATACATGCCCAGCATGTGGCGCGAGTCGACCTTGTGGATGTAGATGATCTCGCTGTCGATGAKGCTGCCCAGGTGGACGGTCTCGCCGGTGGCGTCGGCCAGCATCTGCATATGGTGCTTGGCGAGGTCGACGAGCTCGGGCGAGGGCAGGGCCTTGGCGCCAATCTCGAACATGCGCATGGCCAGGCCATAGCGCTCGCTGTCGGCCTCCTGGCGCACATAGCCCAGGCCCTTCATCGTCTGCAGGAAACGGTAGACCGTCGCCTTGGGCATGGCCAGGCGCACCGAGAGGTCGGTGATACCGATGTCACTGCGCTCACCGAGGGCGTTCAGGATGGCAAACACCTTGAGCACCGCGGCAACCGATTCGGGTTGCTTTGAATCACCAATGTCTTCATCCATCGTTCTGATTCTTTCGGACGCTTGTTTCAGGGTGCGGAGGTGTGGATTCTGACTCAGGCTCGACGCGGCCCGGCGCCAGCGCGGATTTGCTCAACCAGTTGATCGAGCCCGGCCGGGCGCAGCGCCGCTGCGTCATAGGACTCGTCGGGGCGCCAGCCGAGGTCGGCGGACAGCGTCTCGGTAGGGTGGGCGGCGGCCCAAGCGGCCAGGATGTCCACGGGCCGGCCGTTCAGGCGGCTGTCGTGATCGAAAAAGGCGCTGCCCTTAAGGCGGCGAATCAGCTTGTCGGCTTGAATCGAGGCGGGCAGCTCCCAGCGGTTGTGCTCGCTGTATAGGCGAGAGCGGATGCCGACGCCCAGGGAGTAGCCGAAGTCTTCGACGCGGTCGGCGCTGAACAGGTTGGCCACCACGTGCACGCGGCCGAAGCGTACGCGCGGCGTGCGTTCCTTGCAGGCGTGGAAATGGTTGTGGTGCAGGGTCACGCGCAGCTTGCCCTCGTCGCTGGTCTTGCTGTCGCTGCTGCCGATCAGCATGGTCTTGTCATGGGCCTGGAAGCGACACCAGGACACGGTGACGAGGTCGCTGCCGTTGGTGATGTCGAGCAGGCCGTCGTGATGCTGCACGCGTTGCCCCAGGCGGATGGGTTCGAGCTTGTCGGGGTGGTTGCCGTCGTCGAAGTGGCAGTGGTCCACCCAGACGCGCTCGGCACCGCGCAGGGACAGGCCGTCGTACTCCGAGTTCCACTCGCCGTGGCCGTTGTCGCGCGGCTCCCAGGCGGGGAAGTGGTCGTAGGCGTCAGAGAAGCGCAGGTCGCGGATGACGATGTTGCTGACCTTGTCCAGCAGCACCATGCCGTGCTGGAAGCCGGCACCCGGCGCAGCGCCCAGCAGCGTCGTGTTGGACGGCAGGCGCACGACGGAGACCTCGGCCTGGCGTTTCTCGGAGCGCTTGCGGGCGTCTTCCAGCGGCCCCTTGGGATCGTCGCGGCCCCAGGTGGCGGGGTCGAAGGCGCGATCGAAGGCGTCGAAGTTGAACTCGGGGTCGCGGAAGGCCTCGACACCACCGGGGCAGAGGTCGATGAAGCTGTGCAGACGGATGATCTTGGGCTTGTCGCCCAGGCGCAGAGCCGCATCCAGGCCGGCGCGGTCGTGCACGTCGAAGATGTGCTCGGGAATCGCCTTGGCGCCGCCGACGGTGTTGCCGACGCCGGCCCAACCCAGCGGCAGTTCGACCGGTGCGGGTGCAGTGGCTGCGCAGCCTCCCAGGATGGGCAGGGCGCTCAGGGCGAGGACGTGGCGGCGCTTCATGGGCGGTTGTTGTTGAACTCGTTCAGGCGGTTGCCGGCGGCGTCGAAAGGCCGGCGCGAGGTGCTGGCCGACCAGGGACCGACATGGGCGCCGATCTCGCTGTCGCGCACGACAGCCACGCCGTTGGGGCTGCTGCCGGCCTGCCACGTGCCGGCCTTGACGCCGGCGTCCCAGGCGCGGCCTAGTGCAGTGGCACCGGGCGCGATGCCGGGCTCGCCGACGAGGCGGCTGTGCGTGACGAGAAAGCCCTGGGTCACGTCGGGCGCCGTGCTGGGCGCGAGGATGATGCCGCCGTGCCCGGGCGTGCGGCGATTGGCGCGGGTCAGGATGGTGCTGTGCTCGATGACGAGCACGGCGTTGCCGAAGATGAAGTCCACGTCGCCGGCGATGAGGCTGTGGCGGATGAGCTGGCGAGCGGGGGCTTCGGGCGCGCGACGCTTGGCGTACAGCGTGTCCTGGTGGCCCAGCAGGCGCACGTTGTCGAGCTGGATGCGGTCGCCCATCAGCGTGAGGGCCACGGCCTGGGCGCCGCCGCTTTCGCCCACGCCGGGTGGGTAGGCCTCGCCGCGGCGCACGCCGTCCATCGCGTCGTTGGCGATGGTCAGCGAGATGAGCTGCACGTCGTTGCTCTGCACCAGCATGCTGGTGCTGCCGCTGGTGCCGATGGTGGTCTTGCCAATCTCCGGCCAGCAGGGATGGGCGGGCTCGTTCTCGCCTTTGGGCTTGCCGGAGAAGCGGTTGTCGACCAGCACGACGGCGGCGGCATCCAGCGCCGAGCCGACGAGGGCGATGGGCGCCTTGTCCTTGATGCACAAGGGCCCGCGGTAGCTGCCGGGCTGGATGTGGATGACCCAGCGCTTGCCGCCATCAGCCGGCACCTTGTCGATGGCAGCCTGCACGGACTCGCCGGGCTTGACGATGAAGTCCGGCGGCGTGGCGCCTAGGTCGGCCAGCGGCGCTGGCTTCCAGTCGCCGAGGTAGGCGGCTGTCGTGTGCGCCGCCGCCTGTTCGGGCGTGAGTTGCGGGCGCGGCTGGGCCTGGCTCATCGTGGTGAGCAGGCCCAGCGTGAGCGCGAGCAGGAGCTTCACAGATCGGCCAGGTAGAGGGCCGGTTCGACGCCGCTGGCGCGCTCCTTGTCACAGCTGAACAGCACCTGCTTGTTGTCCGGCGTGAAGCTGGGGTGGGGGTGGGTGACCTGGCGGTCGTCCTTGTAGACGTCCCAGCCGCTGTCGTGGCGGGCGATGGTGCGGGTGGTGCCGGCCTTCAGGTCGAACAGGTGCAGATAGGGGTCGCCCGCCAGCATCTCGTTGTCGCCGCTGCTGGCCTTGCCGCAGCCGTCGCCGACGATCAGCGTGCCGTCGTGGTTGCTCATCAGGTGCGAGCACTGCGGCATCGCGGTCAACAGCTTGTTCTCCAGCGTGACCGGGTCCAGGCTGTAGATCCAGCGCTCGGGCGACTTCTCGTTGTAGCTGACGTAGATCATGGCGCTGCCGTCCGGCACCCAGAACTCGTGCGTGCAGCTTTCGCCGTCGAGGTGCTCCTTGCCGCAGCGGCGGTTCGTGCCGTCCTCGTTGATGAACCACATGCGCGCGTCGATGAGGTCGTGCGGGCCTTCGTGGCAGTAGGCGACGGTGTTGTCGTCGAAGGGGCGGTATTGCGGGTGGCCCAGCCAGCCGCGCTGCTCCAGGATGACGGTGCGCTTGCCTGTGGTCAGGTCTACGCTGAACAGGCGGCACAGCGGCCGCTTGTGGAACATCTCGTTGAACTTCTGCCAGGTGTTCAGCGCAAACCAGTCCTCGGCGGCGATCTCGATGCCGACGATCTTGGTGCAGGCGCTGTTGCTGACCCAGGTGCCATAGCCCACCCAGGCGTCGGGCACGATGTAGAGGACTTCCTCCCGCAGGGTGGCGAGGTCCAGGCGGATGAACTGGCGCTTGTCACGCACGAAGTAGAGGTGCCTGTCGTCGGGGCTCAGGAAGCCGCCGAAGGTGTTCTCGCCCACGCCGTCGGTGAGTTGGATGGCAGTCTGCGTGTCCAGGTCGAGCAGGTGGTAGTTCCAGTTCGGGCTGGGGTTGGGGCCGAACTCTCCGCCGAAGATCAGCTTGCGGCCGTCGTTCGTGAAGCACTTCTGATAGAAGTAGTTGCGGTGGCAGGTGACGTCCGGCGGCGTGAGCCGCGTGACGCGCGCGCCGGTGTCGGGGTCCTCGCGGGTGAGGAATTCAAACTTGCGTTCGGTGGCTTTCATGGCGTCCTCTGCAGCGCATTCTGGAACCCCGCGGCGACCGCCGGCGGGGCCCTCGCGGGATCAGCGAGCGAGCCAGCCGCCGTCGACAGCGATGGTGTAACCGTTCACATAGTCGGACGCTGGAGAAGCCAGGAACACGACCGGACCGGCCAGGTCATCGGGCTTGCCCCAGCGGCCGGCCGGGATGCGGTCCAGGATGGCACTGTTGCGCTGCTCGTCGGCACGCAGTGCGGCGGTGTTGTTGGTGGCCATATAGCCCGGGGCGATGGCGTTCACGTTGATGCCGTGCGAGGCCCACTCGTTGGCCATCAGCCGCGTGATGCCCATGACGCCGCTCTTGCTCGCCGTGTACGACGGCACGCGCACGCCGCCCTGGAAGCTCAGCATCGACGCGATGTTGATGATCTTGCCGCCGCTGCCCTGGGCCATGTATTGCTTGGCCACGGCCTGGGACAGGAAGAACACCGACTTCAGGTTCAGGTCCATGACGTCGTCCCAGTCCGCCTCGGAGAACTTGATGGCGTCTTCGCGGCGAATGATGCCGGCGTTGTTGACCAGGATGTGCACCGCGCCGGTGAAGGCCTTGGCCTGGGCGACGAGGTCGGGGATGGCCGACACGTCGGACAGGTTGGCGCGCAGGTCCAGGAACCGCCGGCCCAGCTTTTCCACGCCGGCCTTGGTCTCGTCCGGGTCGGAGACGTTGACGCCGACGATGTCGGCCCCCGCCTCGGCCAGCGCCAGCGCCATGCCCTGACCCAGGCCCGTGTTGCAGCCGGTGACGATGGCCGTCTTGCCGGCCAGGTTGAAGTTGTTGAGCACCATGGTTCGTTGCTTCCGATGTGAGCGGGGTCTTGGCCGGGTGGTTCAGTTTGTTGAAACGCAGTTCCACTTTTGCCGATGCCACGACTTTAGGCAGGGCGCAAGTGTTGCGGAATCATGGTTTCTAATTAGTGAACCGATGTTCCGATTTTCGCATGTTCCGCCTATCATCGTCCACAACAGACCTTTAACAGCCCGTCAAGAGCCTCTGTTTCCTCAATGACGGCGCTGCGCGACTGGCTCAGTTTTCCTCTTGCCGCGACGGCCTTGCGTCGTCGCGGTGATCGAACCGGTGCTCGCACTGCAGCGTCGCCGGCCATAGAAATCGACGGGTGCCCTGCGTGCGCCCGGGTCCCCAAAGCCTTGCATAACCCGAGAGCCATCGGCGCCGACAGCGCTCAGATGACCTTGCACCAGGAGACATCACATGCCCGCATTCCGTCCGTCCCACCGCCAGGCACTGAGCCCGGTGGCTCTGGCCGCCACCCTTGTCGCGCTGTCCGCCGCACCCGCCTGGGCCCAGACCGCGCCTGCCAATTCGCTTGAGACGGTGACCGTCACGGGCATCCGCGCCTCCCTGGAGAGCGCGCTGAACGCCAAGCGCCAGGACAAGGGCATCGTCGATGTCATCAAGGCCGAGGACATGGGCAAGTTCCCGGACACCAACCTCGCCGAGTCCCTGCAGCGCATCCCGGGCGTCGTCATCGACCGTGACGCCGGCGAAGGCCGCAACATCACCGTGCGCGGCCTGGGCGGCGACTTCGCCCGCACCCGCATCAACGGCATCGAGGCCCTGGCCACCACCGGCGGCACCGACAGCTCCGGCGGCGCCAACCGCACCCGCGCCTTCGACTTCAACGTCTTCGCCGCCGACCTTTTCAACTCGCTGACCGTGCGCAAGAGCAGCTCGGCCGACGTCGACGAAGGCTCGCTGGGTGCCACCATCGACCTGCAGACGGCCCGCCCCTTCGACCTGAAGAAGTTCGCGGCCGCCGTGTCCGTCAAGGGCACCTACAACGACCTCCAAGGCAAGACCACGCCCAAGGCCGCCTTCCTGATCTCCAACACCTTTGCCGACGGCAAGATCGGCATGCTGCTGTCGGGTGCCTATTCCAAGCGCAAGGTCTACGAGGAAGGCTTCAGCACCGTGCGCTGGGACAACGGCCCGTCCAGCGGCAACACCTTCAGCGGCTGGTGCCCCCCGCAGGGCGTGACCGCCAACCTGCCCACCGGCTCCACCGCCACCACCTGCGGCCCGGCCGCCCAGGGTGTGCCGCGCCTGCCCAACACGCCGGAAAACCTGGCGGCCTACAACGAGGCCAGCAAGGCCACCAACTTCCACCCGCGCCTGCCGCGCTACGGCCGCCTCACGCATGACCAGGAGCGCGTCGGCCTGACCGGCTCCATCCAGGTCCGTCCGTCGGACACCATGCTGGTGACCTTGGACATGCTGTATTCCAAGCTCGACGCCACCCGCCAGGAAGACTTCCTGGAAGCCATCTCCTTCAGCCGCGCGCTGTCGGCCGGCGGCAAGCAGCAGACCAGCGTCGTCGAGGCGCAGTTCGCGCCCAGCGGCCAGATGCTCTATGGCAAGTTCAACGGCGTCGACGTGCGTGCCGAGTCGCGTTTCGACAAGCTCAGCACGGAGTTCAACCAGCCCACGGTGACGGTGGAGCAGGACATCGGCGAGTCCATCAAGCTGACGCTGCGCGGTGGCCGCRCCACGTCCAAGTTCAAGAACCCCATCCAGACGACGACGACGCTGGACGCTCCCAACGTCAACGGCTATGTGTTCGACGCCCGCGGCGACGACCGCGCGCCGCTGCTCGGCTATGGCAACCTGAACCCCGCCGACGCCAACGGCGCGCTGAAGATCTACGGCGTGCCGGTCGGCGCGACCTCCATCGCCAACTTCACGCCCAGCGAAATCCGCATCCGCCCCAACGGCGTGACCAACCGCCAGGACGTGCTGACCGCCGACCTGGCCTGGGAAATCATTCCCGACGCGCTGACGCTCAAGGGCGGTGTCAGCTACAAGCAGTTCAAGTTCACCAGCTACGACATCCGTCGCACGGTGGAGACGATGAACACGCTGCCCGCCGGCGTGGACCCGGCCAGCCTGGTGACGACGCTGACCGGTTTCGGCAAGGGCCAGAACCTGCCGGGCGGCTCCATCACGTCCTGGGTCATCCCCAACCTGGACGCCATCGCCGCGGCCTATGACATCTACTGCAACTGCCTGAAGACCGGCCCGGCCGGCGGCCCCGGCGACTTCACGCTGACCTCCATCACCAACGGGAGCGCCCGCGGCGGCAACCGTGCCATCCTCGAGACCGACACCGGCACCTGGCTGATGGCCGACTTCGAGACCCGCCTGGGCGGCATGCCCGTGCGCGGCAACCTCGGCACCCGCTACGTCAAGACCTCCATCGAGGCCAGCGGCTACCTGGCCACCGGCGGCGGCAGCGCCGTGACGGCAACCCGCAACTACAACGACTGGCTGCCCTCGGCCAACCTCTCGGTCAACCTGGCCAAGGACCTGATCGTGCGTGCCGCGGCGGCCAAGGTCATGTCGCGCCCGCCGCTGCAGAACCTGAACCCGGGCGGCACGCTGTCCACCACCGGCACGCTGAGCTACACCGGTGGCAACCCGTCCCTGGACCCGTTCCGCGCCACCACGCTGGATGCCAGCGTCGAGTGGTACCACTCCAAGAACGGCTTCATCGGCCTGGGCCTGTTCCAGAAGACCATCAAGAGCTATGTGCTGACGCAGGGCCGCAACGTGCCCTACAACCAGACCGGCCTGCCGATGTCGCTGCTGCCGAGCAACTTCACTGGCGATGAAATCTTCCTCGTCAGTGCGCCCGTCAACACCCCCGGCGGCAAGCTCAGCGGCTTCGAGATCAATGTGCAGCAGCCCTTCAGCTTCCTGCCGGGCTGGGGCAAGAACTTCGGCCTGCTGGCCAACTACACGCAGGTCAAGTCCAAGATGGACTATGTGATCTCGGCCGCGGTCGGCGCTGCCACCGTGCGTGAAGACCTCGTCAACCTGTCGCCGCGCTCCTGGAACCTGTCGGTCTACTACGACGACGGCACCTTCAGCGGTCGCGTGTCGAGCTCGGCGCGCTCGGCCTTCCTGACCACCATCCCGGCAGGCAACAACCAGGACGTGGCGGGCAAGAACAAGACCTTCAACGTCGACCTGTCGATGGGCTACCAGCTCAACAAGCAACTGCAGTTGACCTTCGAGGCCAGCAACCTGACCAACCAGGCCAACGACCAGTTCATCTCCCGCGCGATGAACAACGTCGTCACCAACAACTACACCGGCCGTGAATTCATCGTCGGTGGTCGCTACAAGTTCTAAGCCGCCCATGGCCTAGACCCAGCAAGGGCACGGACCTGTCGTCTGTGCCCTTTTTCGCTTGCGGGACCCTGCAGGTCTCCTGATCCCGAAGAAGAGCCGGCCGCCCTGTGGCGAGACCGGCCTCACCCCGGAGACATTCATGAAGACCTTCAGGACCCTCGCGGTCGCAGCCGCCGCATGGCTGGCCACGATCACTGCCCAGGCGGCCAACGGCCTGCCGGCCGGCACCCTCATCACGGGTCAGGCCAGCGGCGCCAGCACGTCGCTGCTGGGCCTGGACCATGACTTCGAGAACGTGGCGGGCAGCAACACCACCGCGCTGGCCGCGGCCGACCTGGAGTTCCTGACGGGCGACTCCGCGGTAGGCATCGATTTCTTCAGCGACGGCCATGTGCAGGTCTGGAACAACACCGGCTTCAGCAGCCTGGCGGGCAGCTACACGCTGACCTTCAGCTTCGCGGGCTTGAGCGCTCCCATCACCGGCTTCACGGCGCTGGACATGACCGGGGTTGCCGGCGGCAACGTCAGCCTGCAACTGCTGGACCCGCACACCGTCAGCCTGACGCTGAGCAACGTCAACTTCACGGGTGAGTTCGGCAGCTTCACGACGCAGCTCGCCGTCAGCGCCGCGGCCGTGCCCGAGCCCTCCAGCCTCGCGCTGCTGGGGGCGGGCCTGGGGCTGGTTGCCCTGCGCCGCACGAGGAGGGCCGCATGAAACGCTTGCAACGCCTTGGTGGCCTCGCGCTGCTGGCCTTCGGCCTGCAGGCCCAGGCCGTCGACATCGCCCAGCAGACGGCGCCCAGCGACGGCTGGGGCGCCGGCACCGTCGGCGGCAGCGCCGCCACGCCCGAGCACATCTACACGGTGCACAACCGCGCCGAGCTGCTGAACGCGCTGGCCAACGGCGCCAATGCGGCCAAGATCATCAAGGTGGCCGGCACCATCGACATGACCGAGGGCACGCCCTTCGCGAACACGGCCGACCAGAAGGTGAGGGCACGCGTCAAGCTGACGAGCAACACCACGCTGATCGGTGAAGGCCCCGGCGCCGGCTTCGTCAACGCCTGGATAGACATCACCAGTGTCAGCCAGGTCATCGTGCGCAATCTGCACCTCGTCGCGCCCTGCGACGTCGGCCCGATCTGGGACCCGACCGATGGCGCCCTGGGCAACTGGAATTCGCAGTACGACGCCATCGGCATCGTCACCGCCACTCAGGTCTGGATCGACCGCAACACCATCACCGACACGCCCGTCACCGACGACACGCTGCCGGTCGAGAACGGCAAGACCAAGCAGTGCCACGACGGTGCCATCGACATCACCAAGGGGGCGGACCTGATCACCGTCTCCTACAACGTCGTCACGGCGCATGACAAGAGCATGCTGATCGGCGGCTCCGACAGTCTCACCAGCGACCTCGGCAAGCTGCGCATCACCATCGCCAACAACGTCTTCAACGGCGTGACCCAGCGCGTGCCGCGCGTGCGCTTCGGCCAGGTCCACGTCTTCAACAACTACTTCGTCGGCAGCAAGACGGCCAACCCCTATCCGCACTCGTACAGCATCGGCATCGGCAAGCAGGGCAATGTGCTGTCGCACGCCAATGTCTTCGCCATCGACGGCGCAACGGGCTGCGACAGCGTCGTCAGCTACCCGAGCTCCGACCACAGCGGCGCTTTCCAGGACAGTGGCTCCCTCCTCAACGGTGCGCCCCTGGGCGCCTGCACGGTGCAGCCGGGCACGGCCTTCACGCCGGGCTATGTCTTCAAGCCGCGGCCGACGGCCCTGGTCAAGGCCAATGCGCTGGCTCTGGCCGGTGCCGGCAAGGTGACAACGCAGATCAGCGGCAGCGGCAACGTCAGCGACGTCGGCGGCACCCGCTCGCCGGCCGCGAACGAGACCAATGTCCACACCGACACGCGCCTGTCGCTGTCCTTCGACGCGCCGCCCGCCATCGGCACGGCGGGCAAGGTCAATGTCTATCGCGCGAGCGACGACGTGCTGGTGGACAGCATTGATGTCAGCAGCGCGCCGTCCGCCAGCGACACCCAGGTCGTGCTCGCCCGCACCAACCTCGAGATCGACGCCCTCGGCCTGGGTGCCATGCCCGATGGCGCCACGTTCGCGCGCTATGTCTGGTACCGCCCGGTCAGCGTCAGCGGGGCCAAGGCCATGATCAAGCTGCACAGCAACAAGCTGGACTTCGGCACGGCCTATTACGTGACGATGGACGCCTCGGTGTTGAGCGGCAGCATCAAGGGCGCTGCCTTCGCCGGCATCGCCAAGGCCGACAACTGGAAGTTCACGACCCGCGCCGCACCGGCCAGCTTCACCAACCTCAACGTCGACGACAGCGGCACGACGGCCGACTTCCGCACCCTGCAGGGCGCGCTGAACTGGGTCATGAAGAACTGCTCGACGAACAGCCCGCCCGCCAACGGCTGCAACACCGTCGCGACGCCCAAGACCATCCACCTGGGCAATGGCAGCTATCCCGAGCTCAACATCCTGCGCAAGGTGTCCAACCTGAGCATCGTCGGCGAGAGCCGCGATGGCGTGGTGGTGGGCGACGTCAACTTCGAGTCGCTGAACTCGGGCAGCGGTGCCAGCAGCGCATCCGCAGGCGCGGCGCTGAGCACCTCGGGCAAGACCTTGGGCCATCGCGTGCTGGGCGGCGGCCGCGCATCCCTGCTCGTCGAGACGGCCGACCTGCTGACGCTGCAGAACTTCACGCTGCAGAACCCCCATGTGCGCAGCACTAGCTGGGACAACCAGGCCGAGGCCATCTACTTCAACACCAGCACGACGGCCGCGGCCGCGCGCCTCGTGGCCAAGCAGATGAACTTCCTGAGCCAGCAGGACACGCTGCAGCTCAAGGGCTACAACTGGTTCTACCAGTCCCTGGTGGCCGGCAACGTCGACTTCATCTGGGGCAGCGTGATGGCCAGCCTGTTCGAGGATTGCGAGATCCGCTCGGTGGCCGACACGAGCAGCAGTTCGGCCGGCTTCATCCTGCAGTCGCGCGCCACGGCGGGCGACAAGGGCTTTGTCTTCCTGAACAGCCGCCTCACGGCCGAACCCGCCGTCAGCCAGGCCTATCTGGCGCGCAGCGGCGGCACGACGGCGACGACCTATATCGACCACATCGCCTTCGTGAACACCAAGATGGGCTCGCACATCCTGCCCGCCGGCTGGTGCGTGGGCACCGGCACCAGCAAGTCCGGTGTCGGCACCGGCGGCTGCGGCAGCAACCCGCCGTCCTGGGCCGGCACGGCCGACGGCGGCACCACCGACACGGTGGGCTGGCGCGAGTTCGGCAGCATGGACCTGAACGGCGCCCCGCTGGACGTCAGTGCGCGTCTGGGCGTGGCCTCGGTCAAGGTCAACAACGTGGCCACCAACCTCGTGCTGGCCAAGCCCCTCGGCTCGTCCACCGGCCTGACCAACCGCGCCGACATCTTCCAGAACTCGACCATCGCCACCGGTGCGCCCGGCGGCTGGGTGCCCGCGCCCTGACCGGGCCGGGCCAAACACACAAGACACCAGGAGACCCCATGAGCATCAAGACCCTGCCATTCCCCGCCCGCCTGACCCTGTGCGCCAGCGCCGTGCTGAGCCTGTGCGCTGCTGCCCAGGCGCAGAGCACTGACGCCCCCGCGACGCTGGAGCGCATCCAGATCACCGGCTCCTCCATCAAGCGCCTGGCCGGCGAGACGGCGCTGCCGGTGTCGGTCATCAAGTCCGAGGAGCTCGAGGCGCGCGGCCACACCGAGCTGAAGGACCTGGTGCTGGAAATGCCGCAGTCCCTGTCCCTGGGCACCAACAGCGGCGCGGCCGGGCCGATGCTCAATCTGCGCGGCCTGGGCCCGATGCGCACGCTGACGCTGCTGAACGGCCGCCGCATGGCCAACGAGCCGCTGCAGGACCAGTACGTCTCCGTCAACGTCATTCCCCGCATGGCGCTGGACCGCGCCGAGACGCTGCGTGACGGCGCCTCGTCCATCTACGGCTCTGACGCCATCGGCGGCGTGCAGAACTTCTGGACACTCAACAGTTTCAAGGGCGCGCGCGTCAAGGCCGAGTGGAACCAGCCCGAGCATTCCGGCGGTGGCGAGACCAAGGCCATCGGCGCCATCGTCGGCACCGGCGATCTCAATGCCGATGGCTGGAATGCCTATGTGTCGCTGGACCACCAGCGCAAGTCGGCCCTGTTCAAGATCGACCGCCCGGAGCTGTACGACTACTCGGTGCTGTCGGCCATGGGCCTGGGCCTGGTGCCGGACAACAAGAACCCCAGCCCGATTGCCAACTTCGGCTTCGCGACGGGCGCCAACTCCAACTACAACCCGGCCTATGCGACCGGTTGCGCGGCGCCTTACTCGCTGCCCACCCTGGGCGCCGGCAGCGTCGCCACGCCGGCCACCTATTCGAACGCCGGCTGCTACCGCAACCCCAACTACTACGACGCCATCACCGACGGCAGCGAGATCACCAACGTCTACGGCAAGCTGAGCTGGAAGATCAACAACGACCACGCGCTGACGCTGGAAGGCCTGCACAGCAAGTTCAACGTCCAGAAGTACCGCGGCATGCAGGTACCCGCCGGCACGGCGCCGGCCACCACCTACAGCATGCCGGCCACCAGCAAGTTCTACCCCGGCAAGGGCATCACGCCGGCCGTCAAGGTGGTGGGCAGCAACACCGGTGCCAACTCGCCGGCGATGTTCCTCGACGCGGCCAAGACGCCCGGCGCGGTCACCGACCTGAACATGAACAACCGGACGATCTTCTTCGTCTGGGGCCCGGCCGAACTCGGCTCGGCCTACCGCAACGACGAGCAGACCAATGACCGCCTGGTGCTGAGCGCAGAGGGCACGGTGGCCGGCTTCGATTACCGCGTCGGCCTGAACTACGGCCGGTCGCTCCGCGACACCCGCGCCGGCGCCGGCTACATCCTCTACTCCAAGGCCCAGGAAGGCTTCACCAAGGGCATCCTGAATCCTTTCGGCCTGCAGGACGCCGAAGGCCTGGAGTACCTCCGCAGCATCGAGGCCAGCGACTACAGCTACCGCGTCAACCGCGCCTACAACCGCAGCGTGGACGCGACGCTGACACGCTCGCTGATGGAGCTCTCCGGCGGCCCGTTGGTGGTGGCGGTGACCGGCGAGGTGCGCCGCGACTCGGCCAAGGTCGAAGCCGCTCCGCTGGACTATGTCGCCAAGAACGCCAACGGCAGCTATGCCATCGACGCCTTCGGCAACGTCACCAAGCACGACCTCGTCGGTGAGACGCCCACCGGCGTGGCGCGCGACCTTGGCCGCAACATCAAGTCGGCGGTCATCGAGGTGGACGCGCCCGTCACCAAGCGGCTGAGCTTCAACGCCGCGGTGCGCTCCGACACCTACAGCGACCTCAAGACGACGACGGTCAACCCCAAGCTGTCGGCCCGCTACCAGGCCCTGGACCAACTGGTGCTGCGTGCCTCGGCCAACACGGGCTTCCGGGCACCGTCCATCATGGACATCCAGAACCCGACGCCCGAGGTTCGCACCCAGGTGATGGACGACCCGGTGCTGTGCCCGAGCGCGACGCCCACCGTGGCCAACACCGGCAACCCGGTCAACGGCTTCACGCGCGACCAGGTCTGCAACCAGACGATGAACTACTGGACCAAGTCGCCCGACAACAGCTTCCTCAAGCCCGAGAAGTCCAAGGGCTGGACGCTGGGCCTGGCGCTGGAGCCCACCAAGGGCCTGCTGCTGACAGCCGACTACTGGGGCATCAAGCTGACCGACATGCTGGGCGCCGTGGCCATCGCCGAGGTGCAGCAGCAGCCGGCCAAGTACGCGACCAACATCATCCGCAAGGCCGACGGCACCATCGACTACATCGTCGCCAGCCAGGCCAACCGCGGCGACACCAGCATCCGTGGCCTGGACCTGTCCATGGCCTACCGCGTGACGGCGCCCATCGGCGAACTCAGCTTCATGCTGGACGGCACCTACTACGAGAGCTATCGCTTCAGCGCCGAGAAGGGCGGCGAGATGCTGAGCAATGTCGGCATCATCACCAACGATGCCCGCTATGGCGGTGCCGGCGTCAACTCCGGCTTGGCCGGCATGCCGCAGATCAACCCACGCTGGAAGCACACGGCCTCCGTGGGCCTGCGCAACGGCCCGTGGTCGGGCCTGCTCTCGGTGCGCTACAACACCGCGCTGACCGACCTCACGCCGCGCGCCGGCTCCGCCATCACGCGCGTCAGCCCCTACAGCCAATACGGCGCCAGCGTCGCCTACTCGGGCTTCAAGGGGCTCAAGCTCGGCCTGGCGGTCAACAACTTCACCAACGCCAACCCGCCGGTCACGTCCAACACCATCTACACGGGCTACATCACCAGCCTGGCGGATGTGCTGGGCCGCGCCTGGAAGGTCACGGCGGACTACAGCTTCTGAGCATGAACAGACTCTTCGCTTGCCTGCTGGCCGTTGCCGCGCTGCCGGCCGCCGCACAGAACTCCGCGCCGCCCCATGCCGCCATCGTCACCCAGGGCTGGACACAGACCGCGGGCGGCCGCGGCGGGCGCATCGTCAAGGTCACGACGCTGGCGCCCTCCGGCCCCGGCAGCCTGAAGGAAGCCATCGAGGCCAGCGGTCCGCGCATCGTCGTCTTCGAGGTCGGCGGCGTCATCGACATGGGCGGCCAGCCGCTGAAGATCACCCAGCCCTTCCTGACGCTGGCCGGCCAGACGGCGCCCGACCCCGGCATCAGCATCATCAAGGCCGAGACGATGATCTCGACCCATGACGTCGTCGTCCAGCACCTGAGCTTTCGCCCCGGTGAATTCGGCCGGCCCAAGAAGGGCGGCGGCGACCAGGACGGCATCTCCACGCTGGGCGGGGCGCATGACGTCATCGTCGACCACTGCAGCTTCTCCTGGGCGACGGACGAGAACCTCTCCGCCAGCGGCCCGCGCTTCGAGGGCAAGACGGTGGAGGACTGGCGCAAGGGCACGTCGCACCGCATCACCTACAGCCACAACCTCATCTACGAGGGGCTGGGCAACTCGGTTCACGAGAAGGGCGAACACAGCAAGGGTTCGCTGATCCACGACAACACCAGCGGCGTGCTGATCTACGCCAACGTCTATGCCTCCAACCGCCAGCGCAACGCCTTGTTCAAGGGCGGTGCGCAGGGGGCCATGATCAACAACTACATCTTCAACCCGGGCGATCGCGCCGTGCACTACAACCTGCTCGCCAACGAGTGGACCGGCCAGCCCTGGCAGGTCGGCCGGCTGACGCTGGTGGGCAATGCGATGCGCCACGGCCCGAGCACGGTGGCCGGTACGGCCTTCTTCACGATGCTGGGCCAGGGTGACCTGGAACTGCATATGGCCGACAACCTCGCCCACGACGCGCAAGGCCGGCCAGTGCCACTGCTGGGCAACAACGCGCAGACGACGGGCAAGCTCATCGTCATGGCCAAGCCTGAATTGCCTGCCGGCTTGGCCATCCGATCGGCTGCCGATCTGGCGCGCGAACTACCGCCACTGGTCGGTGCGCGGCCCTGGGCGCGCGATCCGCTCGATGCGAGGCTGCTGGCCGACATGGCGAATGGCAAGGGCAAGCTGATCGATTCCGAAGTCGAGAATGCCCTCGGCTACCCGCGCCACGCGACGACGAAGCGCACTTTCAAGCCCGAGGACTGGAACCTCGACGACATGAGCCCCAAGGCCGGTTGGCCTGCCGCCGCGAAACCATGAAGCTGTCTTCCTTCTTCTTCGCCATGCTGCTGACTGGCAGCGCCGTCGCCCAGACGCGTGCCGCTTCCGCGCCGCGTGGCGAGACCACGGCCAATGTCGCCACCGGCCCACGCCTCATCCTCGTCGGCGACTCGACGATGGCGCCGCGCAGCGGCTATGGCAATGCGCTGTGCGCGCGTTTCCAGCAGGTCGCCTGCATCAACCTCGCGCGCGGCGGCCGTTCCAGCATGAGCTTCCGCGCCGAGGGCCTGTGGGACACGGTGCTGGCGCTGTTGAACGAGCGCGGCGAGACCGGCCAGAAGCAGAAGACCCTGGTGCTGATCCAGTTCGGCCACAACGACCAGCCCGGCAAGCCCGGCCGCTCGACTGACTTCGCCACCGAGTTCAGCCCCAACATGGCTGGCTACGTGAAGGACGTGAAGGCCGCCGGCGGCGAGGTGCTGCTCATCACGCCGCTCACGCGCCGCACCTTCAGGGACGGCGAACTCCCCAACGACCTGCGCCCCTGGGCCGAGTCCATCCTCAAGGTGGGCGCGGAGCAGGGTGTGCAGGTGCTGGACCTGAACGCGGTCAGCCATGCCGCTGTGGCCGCCATGGGCCAGGCCGGCGCCGATACGCTGGCCGAAGCGCCGCCGCGCTTTGACCGCACCCATCTCGGGCCGAAAGGAGCGGACCTTTTCTCGGGGCAGGTGATGGAGGGGCTGATCAGGCTCAGGCCGGAACTGGCGAACGCAAAGACGCTGGGGCCGTAGGCGCAAGAGGTAGTTTCAGACGCAGTCCGACTACCTGAACTGCGTCTCCTCGTTTTGTCGCGAGAGCATGTGTTGCCGGCGTCAGTAGACTACCGACTAGGAGGTCGGCTATGCGACGGCGCTTGTCGGCGGTTTTGAGCTTGGTGTTGATTGGATGTTGGTCAGACTGCTGGGCCGCGGAGTCTTCAGTTCAGCTTCCCGCGGAGGCGGATTTTGTCGAAGCGGTCAAGCATGACCAAACAACCAGAGTCGACTATTGCTTGGCATTGCCCGCGGACTATCCACCACCCACGGCGCGGAGCAAGCTCCGCAAATTCGGCTGGTACGCGGACTATGTCAAGGACGCGGCGCGCGGACCGGATGGCGTCAAGCAGCTCATGGAGCTCGACACGCTGGCGGCAGTCGGCCTCCTGCAGAAGGAAGAGGTTTCCATAGCTGCTGCAGGCTCGTTGCCGCAACCTGCGTGGCGCTATCGACTTACCGCCAAAGGCTGGTCACAACTGGACGATCGCCGCAATTGCTTCGTGTATGGAAAAGCTTCATATCTGGGGTTCGTTGGCGGAGAGGATTCTCTCGACGGTGAGAGTTCCTTCCGAAGGTCGGTTCGTGTCGGTCTTTCAGGGCCGGACGCCTTGCCAAGCTGGGCACGAGATCCAGGCGTTCAGCAAGCCTTTCCTCAAATTGCGCGACAACTCGAGGGCCAACGCGTCGTCATGAGACTTGAAAGGCGCGACGGTCGATGGAAAAGTGAGGATGAGGGCGAACTGCCGGGCTTGCGCTTCGATTCACTGACTCCGGAAGCAAGGCGCAAATCTCAGACTTACGCAGATCTGCCGGACCCAACGAGATCTGAACTGGAGGGCAAGCTGTCCTTGAGTCCGGAACGGATTTGCCTGGTACTGCCGGGTAAAGGAAGGCTGCCCGTTGACAAGGTATTTCCCGGCGATCGCTATCGCTTTGGCATCTATCTGAATAAACCACAGCGATCGAGTTCCGACGCCGTAGTTGCCAAGACGTTGCCAACGGTCGAGCGTCTTGTAGCGGCGCGTGGACTGGTTCGGCTGCCAGACGAGCAGGTGGTCGATGACGCTGCTGACAAAGGGAAGTCCTTCACTACCGCGGTCTACGCTCTTGCGCCGCAGTTGCAGGCCTTGCTGCAGGACAACTGCATCAGCCTCGGGCCTATCACGCACCAATTCGTCGACATTCAATACAAGAAATTTGACCTCGATCGGCGACGCGTCCCGTCGTTCACGTTCAAAAAAATCCTGCGGCTAAACAGTCCGCCGTCGGTGCTGGCCGAGGCCGCTCTGCAAGCCGCTTGGCCTGACCTCCGCGGTGCCTTGCAACTTGGTTTGGCCTGCATGGGCGAATACGATTTCAAGAAAGACACCCGAGAAACCGGCAGCGGTGCGGCAAGCTGCTGGTACATGTTTGACGGCGACGAAGATCCTGGTTATCGCTGGTAGCCCTATGGCGCCATACCGACGTTTTTGTCCAGGGCAATTTGACTTGGCACTGCGGCCGCCTACGACGCATGCGTATGAGTCAGCGAAGTTGCGATCCAGCTTGCGTATTCGCTCGAAGCGCCTGCTATGGGCACGGCGAAGACTGCAGGCACTTGGTAGGGATGCAATTCCAGAAGCAGCGCCTCGAGCGCCGAATACAGGACTCGTTTCGTCTTGAACATCAGCGCACCTCGGCCTCGCACTCGATGGCGCCCTGCCAGCGATAGGTGCTGCGGATGGCTTCGGTCTGTACGCAGGCGGCGAGGTGCCGTTCAACGGCGGCGCGAGCGAGGGCATCGGCCTGCTCTTGGCTGGCGACGGTGGTGAAGACGGCCACCAGGTCGGTGTCCCCGGTGTCCATCACCAGACCTTCCACCAGGGCTTGTGAGCCGGCGACGCGACGGTTGACGCGCCGCCATCTGCGAGAAACCCCTCGTGCAGGGTCTCCAGGCTTTGCGGGTTGACGCTCCAGGCACCGGCCACCTCCATCACGTCTTCTTCATGGGCGTAGCGCAGGTCGTTGCGCTCCCAGTAGCTGTCATTGCCAGCCTCGGGGGCGTCAGGGTTGAAGAAGCGATGCCCGAGAGCCGTCTCCTCTGGCGTTTGGCCGCCCAAGTCGATCTGGACCTCGCCGTTACAGCCGTTGTAGGTGTAGGCGCGGTTCAGCTCACCATGCGCCGCACGCGCCCACGCATGAGCCTCCACGACCCGGTGACTGGCGAAGAACTGCACCTCGGCGCCCAGTTCGACCGACAACTGGGGCAGCTTGCTGGCGAAGACCGGTGGGTTGCCATCCGCCAGATCGAGGAAGCCGCTGCTCATGGCCAGCGTCCAGCCGTTGATGGGGGGCGTGATGAACACTTTGCTGTCCTCGTCGTAGCCGGCCGCGATGCCGGCCTCGGCGGGCGCGGGTCTCAGGTGCGTGAGCCCCAGTGCGCGAGCCACCGTTTCCGTGTCCGGGGTGCGGATGGCGAACCACGCCGTCTTGTAGCCAAAGCTCATCGTCGGTCGTCAACCCAGTGTCGAGGGCTGCGACGTTAGCGTCACTTCTTGGCCGCCGGCCTGTGGATCATCGTCCTCTGGAACCAGGCCTCGTTCATGCGCGACAGGAAGTCGGGCGTGATCAGGAAACCGCAGCCATCCCCGATCACGGCCTCGCTGCCACAGTGCGGGCACATGGCGGTCTGCTCGTCGATGGCCTTGGGGTCGTCCATGTTCTGCACCGTCAGTCCCGTCCAGCCGACGATGGCATCGGGCTTGAAGATCTGTACGCAATTGCAGCAGCCGCAGCGCTTGCTCTTCTCGATCTGGGCGTAGTTGTTGGTCGTGTAGCGGTAGGCGGCGAGCAGTTCGTTCATGGTGACAACGGTAAGGGGCGCGGATAGCTGGAGTGTGGGGCCGCGGCTGGGGGAGCGCCATCGCGCTTCTATGGATCCACCCCTGCAGGTCGGGGGCCGGAATGGGCGGGTGCGGCGCCCCGAAGCGCGCTGCTGGCGCCGTCACGGTTTGCAGGGCACCGCGAAGTCGACGTGGTAGTGCTCGTCATGCCTCACCCAGGGCTTGCCCTTCATGAAAGTGACGTGCCATTCCAGCCAGGCGCCGCGGGGTGTCGCGAACAGGCGGGGCAGATAGGGTCGGTCGAAGATGACCTGGCTGATGCCCAGGCCGCGGGCCGCGGCGGCGCGATGCAGTTGGTAGAGGTGTTCGGCGAGGGCGTTGAAGTCGATGCGATAGTCGTGCCAGCGGGCCTGGCCGTCGAATTCGATGTCATAGCCGAACTTGTCGCTGACCGCGGTCGGCAAGGGCACCGACTGGCCTTGGGCGTCGCGCACCGGGACGAAGAAGTCCACCGACAAGCCGTTCTGATGGGAGCGATGCGGCCTGAAGCGGCCACCCGACGGCCAGCCCGTCTCGCCGTAGACGTAGTGAACCTCGGGCGTCTGCTTCGCGAGTTCGGCATAGGCCTCGGCCACCATCTCGGCGACCTTGGCGTGCACATGGGTGCGCCCGAGAGAAACGCCGACCTGGCTGTAGGGCGAGAAATTGGGGCCGCTGCGGGGCAGGGCGACGCCAGCTTCCAGGCGGCCCTGGCTGACGCTGCCGTAGCACTGGCTGGCGGCAGCCGGCGATGGCGCCTGCAACAAGGCAAATGCCGCGGCAAGTACCCATGGGGGCTTCATCGATGCGAGAGGCGTTGCCTCACGAGACGCGGCCGCGTTTCTTCATGGCGCGCCGGCCAGCCATGATGGCAAGCGCGGCAAAGGCGAAGGCGTAGCCGGCCACTTCGAGCTTGGCGAACTGCCTCGTGGCCAACAACGTGCTGGCGATGAAAACAGCGCAGGTGAAGAACAGGGCCGCGATGGCGAACCACAACGCCGGCGTCAGCAGCGAACCGTGTCGATTGGGCCGGTTGAACGTCATCCGCCCGCCCGCCGACACAAGGAAAGCGGCCAGGAGCCCGATGACCGCGCCAACGATCAGCACTGGCGCTTGCATCGTGGCACCGCGGGCCACCAGCTTGAATGCTCCGGCGGCAAAAACCGCCCCGAGCATGATGCCCAGGAGCAGGGTCATCGCCCCTATGGCACGCTGAATCCAGAGGCCACCAGGTTGATCGGCAAGCGGGGTTTGGGGGTCGTGGGATACGTGCATTCAATGCCTGTTGTGGCGAGGACTGGACCTCATGCTGGGCGCCCGGGACGGCTTTCCCTTCGCTTCACTCTGGCAGGCCGTCCCGGCGGCGCAAACGACATGAGTGTCTGTCTCGCCGATCGCGCAATGAGCAGGGCGGGCCACAAAAGGGCGTTCGGAAGCCACTGGTCCCAAAAGAGCGCGCTTGCAAACCCGAGACCCAAGAGCACGCCGACGAAGACCAACGCACTCACGCACTGAACCACCTCAGTGCCTACGCGAATCAACGCCAGGCCGGCGCCGAGGACGACGAGCAGTGACCAACCGGCAAAGGGGTCGTTCGCCAGCCGCCACGGCGTGGTCTTCGGCTTCCAGTCTCCGTTGATGCCCAGAGCTGACAAGATGAGCAGTGCTGCCAACAGCAGGGTCAAGACAAGCAATAGGGCCGACCCTCGATGGTTCAAGTGCTTCATGACGCCGACGTTCGCGGTTGCGCTGGAAGGACTATGCCAACAAAGCCAGCGCTGATTGCTGGCCGTCGAGGTGAAAACTCGCCTTGTCGGTGTGCGCCCGGGCCGTGCTGTCCGTCACCGGCTCAGACCCGCCAGCCACGCCGACGCCACCCGCTGCTGCTCGACATCGAACCGGTGCCCGCCCGCCGTCACTCGCGCCTGCAGGCCTTCGGCGCGCCCTCGCGCCGCGGCCAGACGCCCCCAGGCCTGCTGCACCGCATCCCACGGAAACAGCTTGTCCTCCGGCGACCCGAACAACATCAACGGTCGCGGAGCAATCAGCGCCGCCACGTCCGGATGATCCAGTTCCGCCGCCAGCCCCGGATGCGCCATGCTGAAGGCCGATTGCCCCACCAGCGTGTGCTCGCCCGGCCGCAGCAGGCCCTCGCGTGTGCACATCCAATGCGCGGCGACACAGGCCGACACTTCATCGCAGACGGCCGCGAGCTGCCAAGCGCGGAAGGCGCCCATCGAGAAACCCAGCACCGCGACACGCTTCGCATCGACCTCGGGCCTCTCGCGCAGCCAGCGGTGCGACCTGAGGTCATCGCTGGCGATGACGCCCGCCCAGCTGTGGCCGAGCTGCAGCAGGTGGTTGGCCAGGGCCTGCTGGTCGTCGCGGGCGAAGCCGGGGCGGCTGCGATCGCCCCAGCCCAGGGCGTCGATGGCCAGCACCGCGAAGCCGGCGTCCACCAGCGTGTCGCCAACAAACTGGCCGCCGTAGTAGCGCTGTACCCAGGCCTCGGCCGACGGGCTGGGATGCAGAGGCCGGATCAGCTTTTCCTTGCCGATGTCAAAGCGCGCGCCGTGGTCGTGCATCACGAGCACGGCGGGGTGCGGGCCGCGGCCGTGCGGGCGCAGGAAGAGGGCGGGCAGGCGTTCGCCAAGGGCGCCGCGCAGGGTCAGCGCCTGGGCGACGTGGCCGCCGCGGTCCTGCTCGGCCAGCACCTCGGTCGCAAAGCCGCCGCCGTCGTCGCCGGGCAGCAGCATGAGGCGGCGCGCCGTGGCCAGGGCCTCGCGGTGCCAGCCGGGGTCGGGCCGCCAGGCCAGGCGCGGCTGCCAGCGCTGTCGCAGGCGGTCCATGGTCGCGTCCAGGCCATCGGCTCGCGCGATCAGCGGGGTCGGTGCGAGGGCGGCGAGGAGTTGGCGGCGGTTAACGCTCATGGTCACAGGGGATGCGGGCGCGCGGCGGCTGTGCCAGAGTCGACGCACGGTATTCGTCCAGAACGACAACAAGATGCGCCTGAGCCGCCGTGATGCCCTGATTCTGCTGCCATCGGCCGGCGGCCTGGCTTCGGCTTGGGCAGCAGCGCCGCTGCGCATCGGCTGGGGTGACTATCCACCTTTCCAGCGTGTCGGTCCCACCGGCCCCGTGGGGCTGGATGTGGAGCTGCTGACATTGATGGCGCGCCTGTGCGGCGAGCGTCTCGACTGGCTGCGCATGCCCTGGGCGCGCCAGCTGGCCGACCTGGCCTTGGGAGAGTTGGACCTGATGACTTCGGCCACCTACACGTCGGACCGATTGAGCTTTGCCGAGTACACGCACCCCTACCGCCAGGAACGCGTGGCGCTGATGGCCCTGGCCGGCGCGGCGCCGGCACCGGCGCGGCTGGCGGAGCTCAAGGGCCGGGGCGTGCGCATCGGCACCATCCGCGGCGTTGTCTTCCCGGCGGCAGTGCAGCGCGAGCTGGACGACCCCGAGCTGCAGCGCCTGCTCGTGCCCCTGCATGCCAACGACCTGTCGCTGTCGGCGCTGCGCGGGCGGCGGGTTGACTACGTCATTGACGACCCGGTCACCGTGCTCTACCGCGCGGCCAACGCGCCGGGCGAGGACATCGTTATCGCGCTGGAGCTGGTGGTCAGCCCCGTGCATCTGTTGGTGTCGCGGCGCACACTGGAGCAAAGGCCGGAGGTGATGCAGCATCTCAACCTGGGCCTGCAGCGCGCGCGCCAGTCTGCGGAACGGGCGCAGATCATGAGCCGCTATCCCGGGCTTTAGCCGCTTCAGCCGCCCACCCATTTCGGCAACCCCATCGACAGGAGCGGGATGTAGGTCGCCGCCAGCAGCGTGACCAGCAGCGCGCCGTAGAAGGGCGCGATGGAGCGCATGACCTGGCCGACGCTGACGCCGCCGATCGCGCAGCCGACGAACTGCACGCTGCCCACCGGCGGCGTGTTCAGGCCGAGTGCGCAGTTCAGCAGCATGACGACGCCGAACTGCGTCGGGTCCATGCCGGCCTTCATGCAGATGGGCAGGAAGATGGGCGTGCAGATCAGGATGGTGGCCGCCATGTCCAGGAAGGTGCCGAGCACGAACAGCAGCACGTTCACCCACAGGAAGATCAGCCAGGCGTTGTTGCCGCTCATCTGCTCCAGCCATTCGCCAGTCTTCTGCGGCACCTCGTACAAAGCCATGAAGTAGCCGAAGGCGGACGAGATGCCGATCAGCAGCAGCACGACGCCGGTCGTCTTGCAGGCCTTGGCGCAGGCGGCCAGGAAGCCCTTCCAGCTCAGGGACCGGTAGACGACACCGGTGACCAGCAGCGCCCAGCAGACGGCCGTGGCCGCCGACTCGGTGGCCGTGAATACGCCGCTGAGGATGCCGCCCAGGATGATGACGATGACCAGCAGCCCGGGCAGCGCCGCCATGAAGGCGGAGAACACCGCCGCCCAGCCCGGGAAGGCGCCATGCGTCGGGTAGCCGCGCTTGCGGGCGACGGCGTAGGCGGCGACGAGGTTGGACAGCGTCAGCAGCAGCGCCGGGATCAGGCAGGCGAGGATGAGGTTGAAGACGCTGACCGCCGCGATGCCGGCCGTGGCCAGCACATAGATGATGAGGTTGTGCGAGGTCGGCATCAGCGCACCCACCAGCGCCGCATGGGTGGTGACGTTGACCGCGTAGTCGGCGTCATAGCCCTCGCGCTTCATCAGCGGGATCATCACGGAGCCCATCGCCGACACATCGGCCAGCGGCGAGCCGGCCACGCCGCC
Source organism: Roseateles sp. P1_C1_2 (assembly GCF_056406535.1). Classification (NCBI taxonomy): domain Bacteria; kingdom Pseudomonadati; phylum Pseudomonadota; class Betaproteobacteria; order Burkholderiales; family Sphaerotilaceae; genus Roseateles; species Roseateles sp. P1_C1_2. Next base: position 7,753 of record NZ_JBFUAB010000001.1, on the reverse strand, counting down.
GAACAGCGTACAGCCCAGCACATTGCTCATGCCCAAGCCGCCGCGCACATGGCCCACCAGCCGGTTGGCGAAGTTGACGATGCGCTCGGCGATGCCGCCGTGCAGCATCAGCTCGCCGGCAAAGATGAAGAAGGGGATCGCCAGGAAGGAGAAGATCTGCATGCCGCCCACCATCTTCTGGAAGACGATGGCCATCGGCAGATCGGCCGCAAACGCCGTGGCGATGGACGACAGCCCGATGGCAAAGGCCACCGGCACGCCCAGCAGAAGCAGCAGAACAAAGCTGCCGCACATGACCCAAAGTTCGTAACCCTCCACGTCAGACCCCAGCTTCTTCGACGGCATGGCCGCGCCACAGCGCGATCAGGTGCTCGATGCAGAACAACACGATGAGCACGCCGGAGATGACCAGCGGCAGATAGTCCAGCCCTTCGGACACGCCCAGCATGGGCTTGGGTTCGGCCCATTTCAGCGTCAGCCACTCCCAACCGGCCACGGCCATCAGGATGGCGAAGGCGAGCACGCAGACATGGATGAGCCCCTCGGCGACGCGCTGCGCGGCCTTGGGCAGCAGCACGACGATGGACTCCATGCCGAGGTGGCCCGCGTCGCGCACGCCCACCGCCACGGCCAGCGCCGTGATGTAGAGCACCAGCATGAGCGCGAAGGGCTCCGTCCACGTCGGCGAGTCGTTGAGCAGGTAGCGGCCGATCACCTGCCATTGYACGCAGACGATGAGCACGACGAGGCCCAGCACGGCCAGGCGCAGCGACCAGCGCGACAGCGCCGCGCAAAGCTTGGTGTACGCCGTCATTTGATGTCTTGAACAGCCTTGACCAGCTTTTGCAGATCCGGCGTGTTGACGAACTTGGCGAGCACCGGCTGCATGGCCTGGCGGAAGGGTTCGCGGTCGACGGTGACGATCTCGGTGCCGGCGGCCTTGACGGCGGCCAGCGCCTTGGCCTCCTGTGCATCCCACAGTTGGCGCTGCACGGCGACCGACGCCTTGGCGGCGTCGCGCAACTGGGTCTGCTGCTCGGGCTTGAGCTTGTCCCAGACCTTCTTGCTGATGAAGAGGGCGTCGGGCGTCATCGCGTGCTCGGTGCGGCTGTAGAACTTGGCCGCCTCGAAGTGGCGGAAGCCTTCGTAGCTGGGGATGTTGTTCTCGGCCGCGTCGATGAGGCCGGTCTTCAGGCCGGTATAGACCTCGCCCGGCGGCATGGGCGACGGGTTGGCGCCCAGGGCCGTCATCGCGGCAACGGACAGGTCGCTCTGCTGCACGCGGATCTTCAGGCCCTTGGTGTCTGCCAGCGTCCTGACGGGCTTGCGCGCGTAGATGGAGCGCGAGCCGGAGTCGTACAGCGCCAGGCCCACCATGCCCTGGTGCTCGCAGGCCTTGAGGATCTCCTCGCCGGGCGCGCCGTCGTAGGCCTTGCGCATATGGGCCGTGTCGCGGAACAGGAAGGGCAGGGACGGCACCAGCGTCTTGGGGCACATGGCAGCCAGCGGCGCGAGGTTGACGCGCGTCATCGCCAGTGCGCCGAGCTTGACCTGGTCGATGGTCTCCTTCTCGCTGCCCAGGGCGCCCTTGTTGAAGACCTTGACCGTCAGCGTGCCGCCGCTGCTCTTGGCCAGCAACTGGCCGAGGTGCTTGACGGCGGCAACGGTGGGGTAGTCGTCGCTGTTGTGCACGTCGGCGGACTTGAGCTCCAGGGCCTGCGCGGCAGGCATGGCGAGCAGGGCCGCGATGAGGGGGAGGAACTTCATGTCTTGTCTCCTAGTCGAGGGCGCGATAGCGCAGGTTCGAGAAGCGGGCTTCGCCGCTGCCGGCCGCGTAGATCGCTGGCCGCAGGCTGGCGAAGCCGCCCGCGGTGTTGTGGTGGTAGCCGGTCACGTCCATCTGCACCGGGAACTTGGTCCAGGGCTGGGTCGCGTCGGCGCGGCTGAACAGCGTCAGCACATGGCGCACGCAGCGCAGCTTGAGCTGCATCCTGCGCGCAATGCCTACGGGCTTCGGGACGGCGCGGATGTCCTGGCCGTAGCGGTGCAGCTGAAAGCTCTTGGCGTTGGCGCCCATGCCGGCGTACAGGCGCGGGCTGTAGAACATGACGAGGCCGGCCTGCACGCCTTCGTCGAAATCGAGATCGAATTCGACTTCGAAGGCCGGGTCGCCCTGGATGAAGCCGAGCGGCGCGCTGTCGCCCGGGCCCTTGCCCGGCGTGGCGCGCAGGTGCAGCCTGCCGTCGGCCACGCGGGCGCGTGCCGCCTGGCCGCTGCCGCTGAGGAACTGCCAGTGGGGCTTCAGCGAGTTGCCGGCAAAGTCATCTGACAGCGGCAGGCCATGCGGCACGGCGCTGCCGCCCTTGGGCTTGGCCAGCGGCAGGCCATCGTCGGCGTCGACATGGAACCAGCCATCGGCGCTGAAGCGCGCCGGCGCCAGCAGCATCTGCCGGCCCAGGGTATGGAAGCCGTTCTCGTAGCCGTGATACAGCATCCACCAGTCGCCTGCGGGCCCCTGCACCAGGCTGCCGTGGCCGCGCGACCACCAGCGCTCGCGGGTGGAGCGGGTGCGCATCAGCGGGTTGTGCGGCGCCTGTTCCCAGGGGCCGGCGAGCGTGCGGCTGCGCGCGGCGATGACCATGTGGCCGGTGGGTGGCCCGGCCGTGCCGCCGACGGCCAGCAACATATGCCACCAGCCGCCGTGGCGCAGCATCTTGGGCCCTTCGGGCGAAAAGCTCTCCACGTCCCAGTCGTCCGGATAGCGCCAGGGGTCGTAGACATGCTCGATGAGGCCGGCCAGCTTCAGGCCGTCATCGCTGAGGCGCACGCGGTCGCCGCCGGACAGGAACAGCCAGCGCTGCCCCTTCTCGTCGGCAACATGGGTGGGATCGATGTGCTTGCTCAGCCCCAGCGGCACCGGCTTGGACCATGGCCCCTCGATGCGATCGGCCCAGCTGACGAGGATGTCGTTCGGCGCCGCCTTGACCGGCAGATAGAGGTAATAGCGATCGCCGTGCTTGCACAGGTCCGGCGCCCAGACGCTGCCCACCGCCTCATGCAGGGCGTTGGCCACCGGCTGCCAGTTGACCAGGTCGCGCGAATGCCAGATCAGCAGGCCGGGCACGGCCTCGAAGCTGGAATGGGTCAGGTAGTAGTCATCGCCGTCCTTCAGTACCGAGGGATCGGGCCGGTCGCCGGCGAGCACGGGGTTCAGGAAGCGGTTGTCACCCAGGTCGGCCCTGCGCTGGCCTTCCACGCCCCTGGGCCAGGGCGTGCATGGCGGCAGATAGGGCTGGCCGGGCGCGTCGGCGCAGTCGGCGGCGAATGCGGGTGGCGCCGCAAGCAGTGCAAGCAGCTCGCGGCGTAGCAGGGTCATCGGGCACCCTTCGCGCTGCGCGCTGTCCCGCCGAGCGGGAGCTGAGCTCCTTCGGGCGGCCGTGCGGAGCTCACTTCGAGACCTGTGTGAACAGCGCTTGCCAGCCGGCCTTCGGCGCCATGTCGGCGAGATTCCAGTCGGCCTCGACGAAGGCGCGCTGCGTGGGCTTGCGCTTGGGCAGGCCGTCGGGGTTGTTCTGGGTCTCGTCGTCGATGAGCTGGCCGCGGTCTTCGGCGACGTCGGAGAGCTGCTTGAAGTCCAGCGGGTCGCGCGCCCAGGGGCGCGAGCCGACGTACAGCGGCAGCAGCTTCTCCAGCTCGCGTGGCGGCACCCAGCTCAGGCCGGCGGGCAGATAGGGCTGGCGCACCGGCACGATCTCGGCGCTGGTCGTGTAGCGGCCCGTCAGCGGCAGCGGCTGGCCCTGGCGGTCGACGGCGATGTTGTCCTGTTCGTAGAGCTGCACATCGCCCACGCCGCCGAGCGTGAACAAGGGAAGGTTGCGCTCGGTGCCCGGGCCGGCGCGGTAGACGTTGCCGGCCAGCGTGATCTTGCCGACCTGGTAGGGGCGGCCCACCCATTCGTGCGCGATGAGGTTGTAGTGGACGGCGCGCCAGCCGGGGTTGTAGATCAGGTTGTTGACCATGGCGCCCCAGACGCCGCCCTTGAACAGCGCATTGCGCTCGCGGTTGGAGGCGTAGACATTGCCCAGCAGCAGGATCTGCGTCGCGTTGTCGTGGATCAGCGAACCCTTGCTGTGCTCGCCCTTGATGTGCACGGCTTCGTTCAGGCCCTCGTAGATGAGGTTGTGGCTGTAGGTGATGGCATGCGAGGTGTGGGCGCGCCAATCGTCGGGCGTGGCGCCCTCGAAGCGGCGGCCGCCGACGGAGAGGTTCTCGTCGGTCGCCCAGGAGAAGCTGCAGTGGTCGACGATGACGCGCTCGGCGCCGTCGCCGGTGGAGAAGCCGTCATGGTCGTTGCCGCTGCGCTTGCCACGGCCGAAGGCGCCGGGGCGGATGCTGATGTGCTGCAGGATGACGTCCTTGGCGAACACCTCAAGCTCGCCCTTGACGAGGGTGATGCCCGGATCGGGTGCGGTCTGGCCGGCGATGGTGATCTTGCCCTCGCGCAGCTTCCAGCTCTTGCCGCCCAGGTCGATGACGCCGCCGACCTCGAAGACGACGATGCGCGGGCCGGGCGTGTCCAGCGCCGCTTTCAGGCTGCCCGGGCCTTCGCCGGCCAGCGTCGTCACGCGGATGATCTTGCCGCCCTGGCCGCCGGTGGTCTGCGCCCAGCCGGCGTGCACATAGGTGGCGGGGTGCAGGGGAGGCGTGGCGGTCTGCGCGTGGCAGAGGCCCGGGAGCATGGCCAAGGGCAGGGCCAGGGTCAGGAGGAGTCGCATCAGCTTCCGATCAGGTCTTGCATGGCTTCACGCGGGATCAGGGCGCCAGGGTGTTGGATGACGCGGGCCGCGAGCCGGTTGCCGAAGGCCGCGCCTTCCACCGGCGTGGCGCCGCGCAGGCGCTGGCTCAGATAGCCGGCCGCGAAGGAGTCGCCGGCAGCCGTCGTGTCGACGACGCGTGGCACGGCCTCGGTGGCCACGTCCTGCCAGACCTGGTTGAGGCCGACGCGCGTCGACAGCGCACCCCGCTTGATCGCGATCTCGGCCACCGGCAGCGCCTGGGCTGCGGTCACCGCGGCGTCGAGGTCGCCCAGTCCATGCAGGGCCTGGTGATCGTCGGCGGTGATGAGGGCCACGCTCGCGGCCGCGAAGGCGCGCTGGTACCAGTAGCGCGCATCGGCGACCGAGTCCCACAGCCGCGGCCGGAAGTTGTTGTCGAAGGCCACCAGCGCGCCGCGCGCGCGCATACGGGCCATCAGCGCCAGCACGCGTTCACGGCCGGCCTGCGGCAGGATGGCCAGACTGATGCCCGACAGGTAGAGAGCATCCAGTCCATCGGCCTGCTCCTCCAGCGCCGTGGTCGCCGCGTCGAAATAGGCGCGTGCCGCCGCCTGGCCGCGCCAGTAGTGGAAGCGCCGTTCGCCGCCCTCGTCCAGCTCGATCAGGTAGAGGCCCGGCACGCGACCCGGCAGCCGCTGCACGAGGCCGGTCAGCACGCCTTCCGCGGCCCAGCGCTCCAGCAGGCCGCTGCTCAAGGAGTCGTCGCCGAGGGCCGTCGCATAGTGAACGCGCAGGTTGTCGCCGCCGCAACGGGCCAGGTAGACGGCGGTGTTCAGCGTGTCGCCACCGAAGCTCTGGCGCAGTTGGCCGAAGGCCTGGCCCTGCAGTTCCAGCATGCATTCGCCCAGCGCGGCGATGGACACCGGCCGGGCGGCGACCGAGGGAAATGTGTTCACGGATGAAAAATGAAACAGCGGTTCAATAAAGATAGCTTACCCGGTTCATTTCGGGCCACATGGTTTACCCCGGCTGGCGCTGCGGTCGCCCCGACCTCGCCCGGCCTGCCTTAGAGTGCGCGCCGCGCGCTGAAAGGCGTGCGAGATCGAGAAGCCAGGGAGAGCAGATGAAGATGAACCGAGTGCGCGCTGCATGGGCGCTGCTGGCTGCGGCCTTGACCGCCGCGCCGGCTTGGGGTGATTGCAAGCTCAGCAAGCTGGAGATCCCGGTCCGCATCGTCAACCATCGCCCGATCGGCACGCTGAACCTGAACGGCACCGAAGTGCCCATGCTGATCGACAGTGGCGCCTTCTACAGCTTCCTGACGCCGTCGGTGGCGGCCCAGCTCAATCTGCGGCTGAGGAGCCTGCCCGCCGGCCTGCGCATCTGGGGCTATACCGGCGCCGTCGAAGCGCGGGCGACGCGCGTGGAGAAGGTGATTTTCCAGGGCACCACACTCAACAACGTCGAGTTCATCGTCGGCGGCAACGAGCTGGGTTCGGGCATCCAGGGCGTCCTGGGGCGCAATTTCCTGTCCATGGCCGACGCTGAATATGACCTGGCCCACGGCGTCGTGAGGCTGATGTTCCCCAAGGGCGATTGCGACAAGACCAACTTTGCCTATTGGGCCGGCGAGGCGCCCATCATCGTGCTGCCGCTGGAGGGGGGCGTGCGTGGCAATGACACAGCCATCCAGGTGACCGCCCGGGTCAACGACCGGGAGGTGAGGGCGCTGCTGGACACCGGCGCGCCGCGCACCTCGCTGAAGCTGCGCACGGCCAAGAATGCCGGCGTGAAGGAGTCCGACCTCACGGAAATCGGCCGAGTCGGCGGCGCCGGCTCGGGCAAGGCAAAGGCGTGGACCGGGCCGATCGAGACCTTCGAGTTCGGCGGCGAGAAGATCCACAACAGCCAGTTCGTCATCGATGAGGCCAGCGGGGCCGACCAGGACATGCTGCTGGGCCTGGACTATTTCCTGTCGCACCGCATCTATGTGTCGCGGCTGCAGCGCAAGCTCTACGCGACCTGGAACGGCGGCGCGGTGTTTGCACGCACCACGTCCGGCCAGTACGACGCGCGCTATGCGGCGCGGCCTGATGAGATCTCGGCCGACGACGCGGTCGCCCTTGCGCGGCGCGGCGAGGCCTCGGCGGCCCGCGGTGAGTACGAGCGCGCGCTGGAGGACCTGAACCGCGCCTGCGAACTCGAACCCCTTGTCGAGGCTCACTTCCTGGCGCGGGCGCGGGTGCATCTCTCGATGCGCCAGTTCGCCAAGGCCCAGGCCGACCTCGACGAAGCCCTGCGCCTGCACCCTGCGCTGGACGAGGCCCTGGCCCTGCGCGCATCGTTGCGGGCGTCCAAGGGCGAGCGCGACGGCGCGCTGGCCGACTTGAGGGCCCTGGACGCTGCGCTGCCACCGTCCTCGCATCTGCGTGCCGGCATGGGCGACGTCTACGCCAGCCTGGAGCTCGTGCCCGAAGCCCTGCGCCAGTGGGAGCTGTGGATGCCCAGCCATCGCTCGGACACCAGCATGGCCCGCGTGCTCAACAACCGCTGCTGGCTGCGCGTGCGCCTGGCCCTGGACCTGAAACTGGCCCTGGACGATTGCAAGGAGTCCGTGAGCCTGGACGGCGGCGCCGTCCAGGCGCGCGCCAGCCTGGGCTGGGCCTATCTGCGCCTGGACGACGCGTCGCGCGCTCTCAAGGCCTTCGATGCGGCCATCGAGATCAAGCCCCTGCCCATGGCCCTCTACGGCCGCGCCCTGGCGCAACGCCGGCTGGGCAACGAGGACGCCGCCCGGCGCGACCTGGAGGCCGCGCGCAAGCAAAGGCGCCGCATTGACGACGAGGTCCGCAAGCAGGGCCTGCCCGTGGCGGAAGACGCGCCGGCGGCGGCGGGCTCTTAGGAGCCTGTGCGGCAGGGGGCGTGGTCCGCGCCGGGGCGAGTTGCGGGGCCAGGCCAGGCGCCGGCTCGTTGTGGGT